>JBFKDW010000039.1:0-26600 GCA_041619515.1 Acidimicrobiia bacterium | reverse complement strand
GAAGCTCTGTCTGAGCGCGTCGTGATGGCCTGCCAATGCCGTGAGGCATTCGGCCAAGAGCCCTCGGTCGAGCCCTTCTGGCACGTCCAGGTGCAGCACCTGGTGGAAGTGCCCCTCGTTGCCGTGTTCCTCGAGGAACCACCGCTGGATCGGCGTCATCCCGACGGGGCCGACGACCCGCTCGGCAGCGATCTGATGGACGCCGCCTGCCGACTGGGCAAGGCGTTCCACCGTGAGGGCGTTGAACAGTTGCTGGAGGGTGATGTTCAGCCCGGCGCGGTGGGCTCTGGCCACGATCTGGATGGCCATGATGGAGTCGCCGCCGAGGTCGAAGAAGCTGTCGCGTACGCCGATCCCGTCGATCCCGAGGACGTCCTGCCAGATGGTGCTCAGCGTGATTTCGGCTTCGGTGCGGGGGGCCAGGAACACCGAATCCACCTGGGGCCGGCCTTTCCCGGGCTCGGGGAGCGCCTCCCGGTCCACCTTGCCATTCGCCGACAGCGGGATGGCGTCGAGCCGGACGAACAGCGAGGGCACCATCTGCTCGGGTAGCGCCTCGCCGACGTGCAGGCGCAGCTCGGAGGCCGAGATGTCCTCGGGGGCGACGTAGTAGGCGACCAGACGGCGGCCGGTTTCGAGGTCGGCGACGTCCTCCGGGAACCCGATCTCGGCGAGAATCCGCTGCACTTCGGCAACGTCGATGTCATCGTCGAGCTCATCGAGAGCCGCCTCCCGGGTCTTGTGTCCCATGCGGACGTCCCAGCTGTAGGGGAGGGAGTAATTGTGAAAGCCGCGGGTCTGCCTGTGGAAGTAGATCCCGACGTCGTTGATTCGGCAGTTGGTGGAGCGACCGGTGTCGCTCGGCCGCACCCACGGGACCCGCTCGTCCAGGTAGGCCATGAGCTCGTCGAGGTCGACGTCGCAATACCGGTAGAAATCGACGAATTGCACGTCGTCGAAGATGGCGTCGCCGTCGAAGATCGAAACATCGAGCAGCCGGTGTACGGCGTCGTCAACCTGGTGGTAGGCCTTGCGGGCCTCGAGGACGTTGGCGTCGATCTGGTCGGAGCTGACGGTCAGCTCGGTGAACAGCTCCTCGGTGAGCCGGGTCTCGAAGAACTGTCCACGCGACAGCCCGGTGACGATGAAGGGGATCTTCTTCTCCCGGGCGGTTTCGAGGCTCAGCGTGTAGATGGTCTTGAAACAGCCGTTGCAGACGTTCCCGTGGCGCTGCAGGCTGTCGACGAAGATCTCGTTCATCGCCGGGGTCGAGGCAAACACATGGTCCACGCCGAGCGCCGTCACCACCCGGCGGATGTTCGCCTTGGCGTCGTTGGAGATGTACCCGTTGTCGAGTGTGAAGGCCAGCACCCGCAGGCCCATGTCGACCAGCCGGCACAGGGCGTAGGTGCTGTCCTTGCCTCCGCTGAGGAGGGCGATGCAATCGTATTCGGGCGCGGGGCCGGGGCGGTCTGACTGGAACACTGCGGCCAGCTCTGCCATCGGCTTGAAGTACACCTGGGCCTTGTCCCGGTAGGTTTCGAAGGAGCGGCAGTGATTGCACACGCGCCCGGCGTCGAACTCGACGTCCGGGTAGTCGGAGGCGAGGCCGCATCGTGCGCAATAGACCAGCTCTTCGGGGGCGGCCGGGCGTTCCCGTTCCCACACCCGGGCGGCGGTGGCGGTGATCAGGGGATGGGTGGCCAGGGCAGCCTCGACCTCTCCCAGCTCGAGCCTGGCGCCCCGGACCTTGACCTGGTCGTCCTGCCGGCCGAGGTATTCGATGGTGCCGGTGGTGCGGACCCGTGCCAGGTCGCCGGTCCGGTAGAGGCGCTCCTCGTCGACGTGCGTGTTTCCGAAGAACCGGTCGGCGGTCAGGTCGGGTGCACCGGCATAGCCGCGGGCCAGCCCGGCGCCGGCGAGCCAGAGCTCTCCGGGAACGCCGAACGGGACGGGTCTGCCGCCCTCATCGAGCACGTAGGCCCGCATGTTCCGGATCGGAGTTCCGATCGGGACGCTGCCGGAGCCATCCCGGGACGCCTCGTAGGTGTGGACGATGCAGCCGACGGTGGCTTCGGTCGGGCCGTATTCGTTGTGAATCCGCAGGTTGCCCGAGAAGCGGTCGTGCACCCGGCGGGCGGCGGCCGCCGTCAGGTCCTCCCCGCCGAGGATCAACTGGCGGATGTTCGACGATGAGTAGTCGCGATCGGGTAGCAGGGCCAGGTGGGACGGGGTGAGCTTGACGATGTCGACGGCTCCGTCTTCGAACACCTGCTGCACGGCGGTGTCCGCCGGCCCTTCCGCCTCCGGGTAGACGACGATCGAGCCGCCCGATGTGAGTGGGACGAACACCGAGGTGACGGTGAGGTCGAACGTGAGTGGGGTGAACAGCGGGAACGACAAGCGTCTTCCGGAGTCGTAGAAATCACTTGCCCAGCTCACGTAGTTGGCAAGCGACCCGTGCTCGATCATCACGCCCTTCGGCCGGCCGGTGGACCCCGAGGTGTAGAGGACGTAGGCGAGATCGTGGTCGGCGATCCTGACCGGCTCGGCCTGCGGCTCCGATGCCAGGAGGTCGGCGAAGGCAACGGAGGCGATCGGGAGCGGCCGGTCGGAGACGAGGAGCGAGCACCCGGCGTCGCTCACTACGTATTCGATGCGGCTGAGCGGCCAGCCGGGGTCGATCGGAACGTAGGCTGCTCCGGCCCTCAGCACGCCCAGCATGGTGATGACGGCCTCGGGTGATCGCCCGAGACAGACACCGACCACCGACCCCGGGCTGATGCCGGCTGCGATGCGGGAGGTAGCGGCATCCAGCTCGGCGTAGCTCCAGCGCCGTGCCTGATCGGCCAGCGCAACCGCGCCGGGATCGGCCCGGACCCAGTTCTCGAACCGTTGCACCACCGAGGCCCAGCCGGCGCCTTGGAGGGTGGTGCCGTTGACGGCGTCGAGCACCGCCCGGCGCTGGTCGGCCGACAAGAGATCGACCTCGGCGATGGGCTGCTCGACGTCGGCGAGCATGGCATCGAAGACGCGGAGGAAGTGCTCAGGGACCTCGGGCAGGAGGTCCTCGTCCAGCAAATCGCGGCTGCAGTCGAACAGCAGGGTGAGCCGGCCGGTGGCGTTGAAATCATGGACCTGGAGGCGCAGATGATGCTCTGCGTCGACGTGCCCGGGGTGGAGCCATTCGGCATGCACCGGCGCCCCGTCGAAGTCGGAGAACTCGCCGCGGATGACGTTGAGGACGGCGTTGATGGTGCGGTTCATCTGGGCCGTGCTGCCGCCGGGCCGTGCGCTCCGGATGAAGGCGTCGGCCGCGGCCGCCACCTTCGTGTGCAGTGAGGCGAAGGTCTCACCCGGCTCGATTTCGACGTCGAGAGGGAACATCTCCATGAACAGCCCGGCGCTTTGGCGGAATTCGGATGTGGCCCGGTTGTGGGCCGGAGCGCCGATCGTGAGGCGCGGCTGTCCGCCGACACGATGCAAATAAGCGAACAGGGCGGTTGCGATCAGCCGGAAGCGGGTCAGGTCCGGGGTGAGCGCCCGGAACTTCGGAGCCAGTGCCAGATCGGCGAGCTGTTCCGTCTGGGTTTCCGACAGTTGGTGGGTGAGGCGGGTGTTGCGGGTCCCGGCCGGCCGGGCCCGCCGGCCGTACAGGGAGAGCGAGGTGCCGGGTGCCGCCCCGGCGCCGTCGGAGAGGCCGGCCTCGGCGGCGCTCGCCCGCTCGAAGGGGAGATACTCCGCAAACGGGGGGAGCGGTCCGTCGGGACCTTCGGTTCCGCGCCGGATGCTCCGGTACAGACTCTCCATCCGCTCGTAGATGACCGCAGACGACCAGGCGTCGGTGACGAGATGATGCTGGTTGAAATACCAGGCCCAGTGGCCGGCACCCAGCCGGAGGAGCGCCGTGTCGAAGAGCCGGTGGTCGAGGCGAAACGGGGCCTCGCATTGCTGTTGCGCCCATTCCCGGGCCGCCGCCGCCGGGTCGGGGGAGGCGCCGACATCGACGATCGGGAGATCGAATTCAAGGGTGTCGAGGACTCGCTGGCGGGGGACGCCGTCTGCGCTGTCGAGGACGGTTCGCAGTGCGTCGCACTGATCCATCAACCTGCGGAACGCTTCGGTGAATGCAGCCGGCTCCACCTCGCCGGAGATCTCGAAGATGAACGCCATGTTGTAGAGCGGCGCGTCGGGGTGGAGCTGCTGGCTCGCCCAGATCAACTGTTGCGCATTCGTCAGGGGCAGCCATCCCGCCGGCCGGCCGTTGCCCTCGGCTGAGCTCACGACGCGGCCTTCGACTCGACGCGCTGGTGGAGGTAGGCAGCCATGGTGGTGATCGACCGGAAGTTCTCGATCGTCACGTCCTCGGCCGGGACGGCCACGTCGAACTCGCTCTCCATGAAGCCGATCAGGCGGGCCACCCCGAGCGAATCCACCGTGCCGTCGAGGACGATCTCGTCGTCGCTTCCGGCAGCGCCGCCGGTCCCGCCGAGCAGATCCTCGTTCACGAATCGCAGCAGTGCCGCTTGTGTCGATTCCACCGCTACCCCCTTACCGCCGCCGGCGCCTCGACCGAGTCGGCCTGCATGGCCAGCCGGTCTATCTTGCCCGACGAGGTACGCGGGAACGACTCCCGCAGCCTCACCGCAGCGGGAACCGCGTAGGAGGGAAGCGACCGCCGCAGGTGCCCGACCAGCTCGGCCGAGTCGACGTCTCCGGAGACCGGGATCGCTTCGGCGCGAATCTCCAGCGAGCCTTCGGCATCCGGCATCGCGTATACCGCAGCCTCGTGCACGGCGGGATGGGACAGCAGGACCGCTTCCACCTCGTCCAGCTCGACCCGATAGCCCCGTGACTTGATCTGCCGGTCCTTTCTCCCCAGGAACCGGAGCGCCCCGTCGGCGCCGGTCCGGACCAGGTCGCCGGTGCGATGAAAGACCTCAGGCAGCCCTCCAAAGGGGGTTCGCTCGTAGAACGCCCCCTCGTTGAGGTCCTGGCGGGCCCAGTATCCCCGCATCATCGTCGGTGTCCGGATCAGCAGCTCACCGGGTTCCCCGTCCGGCACCGGCTCGGAGCGCTCGTCGACCACCAGTGCCTCGACGTTCGGATAGGGATGGCCGATCGGGAGAGGCTCGTCGTCCTCCGCCGGGATTGCGTCGATCCGGTGGTGGGTGCAGCCGTTCACCTCGGTGGGCCCGTATACGTTGACGAATTCGGCGTGGGGGATCCGTTCCATGATGCGCCGCAAGTGCTTGAGTGGCATCGGCTCGCCCCCGAACAGGACGAGTCGCAGCGCGTCGAGGTCGTGCTCGTCGAGAATCCCGGGCTGGGCAAGCTGAATCAACGCCATCGGCACCGTGTAGAACACCGTCAGCCGCTCGTCCGCCAGCAGGCTCGCCAGGCTGGCGGGGAACTTGGTTATCTCCTCGGGAATGATGGTGGTGGTCGCGCCTGCTTTCGCCCCTGCGAAGTAGTCGAGGGTGGAGAGATCGAAATGCAGCGGGGCGTAATTGCTGATGACATCGGCCGGACCGAGGTCGTAGGCTGCCGCCGACACCTCTGCCCACGCCAGCGCGCTGCGGTGCGTGTGCATGATGCCCTTGGGGGTACCGGTCGAGCCACTCGTGTAGAGGATGTAGCAAAGATCCAGCTCGGTGGTCGCTACGGTCGGGGGAACCGGCGGGAGCGCCCCGATGGCATCCCACCCCACCAGCGGGAAGGGGAGTGATTCGTGGTCGGCGAGCCCGAACACGGTTTCGATCTCGACACCTGCTCGCGCGAGGGCTTCCAGTGCCGGCGTGGTGCGGGGGCCGGCCACCAGGCGCCGAATCCCGCAGTCCCGGATGACGAACTCGGTGCGGGCGGAGGGTGCAAACGGGTCGAGCGGCACGTACACCCCGCCGGCCAGCATGATGCCGTAGAGGGCGACGGCGCTCTCGAGGCCCTTGTTGAGCAGGATGCCGACTCTGTCCCCGGGTTGCATTCCGCTCTCTACGAGGCCGTTGGCCAGCGCAGATGCCCGCTCGTACAACTGTGAGTAGGTCAGCGCTTGTCCGCGACAGCGCAGGGCGTCGCCGTCGGGACGGGTCTCGGCCGCCCGTTCGACCAGCTGCGGCAGCAAGTACACGTGTGGAGGCATCACCGCCGCTCTCCCGTCACAAGCCGAGCAGGCGGGCGATGGCCCGCCTCTGGATATCGGAGGTCCCACCGTAGATGACTCCCCCCACGGCGTCGCGCAGATCCTGCTCCAGTCCGAACTCCCTCAGATAGCCGCGAGCGCCGTGGTTGCGTACCGAGTCCATGCTGGAGCTGACGAACGACTCGGCGATGTGGAGCTTGGCGAGGGCGGACGCCATCTGGACCGGCTCGCCGCGATCCATCATCCAGGCGGCCTTGTACAGGAGGAGGCGCGCCGTCTCCAGTCGCAGCTTCATGTCGGCGATCCGATTGGCCACCGACTGGAAATGTCCGATCGGCTCGCCGAACTGGCGGCGGCTCCTGGCGTATTCGATGTTCTCCTCCAGCTGGCGATCCATCGACCCGACGTGGCTGGCGAAGATGAAACTGCGTTCCCAATCCAGGGAGTGATTGAAGATGCTTGCTCCGGCACCCCTGGGGCCGAGCCGCAGCTCCGACGGCACGAAGACGTCCTCCAGCACGATGTCTCCCAGCGGGCTGCCGTCCAGGCCCATCTTGGGGCGAGGCTCTCCCCGATGGAACCCGGGGCTGTCGGCCGGGACGATGAAGGCGTTGATGCCCCACTGGCCGAGGGCCGGGTCGCTGGTGGCGAACACGAGCGCGAGGTCGCACACCGGTGCCAGCCCTATGTAGGACTTGTGGCCGTTCAGCACGTACCCACCGTCCCGCTCGTGTGCGGTGGTTTGCATGCTGTTGACGTCCGAGCCGGCGCCGGCCTCGGTTACCGCGTCGGCGCCCAGCAGCGCCCCCGAGACCATGCCGGGAAGGAACCGCTGCTTTTGAGCTTCGGTCCCGAAGCGCAGGATTGGCTCCTGGACCGCCCACATGTGGCCGTTGAGGGCGAGGGTGAGGCCGTTGTTCCGGCATCCGTAGCCGAGCGCCTCCATCATCACCATGGCCGATACCAGGTCGAGGCCGCGGCCTCCGTACTGCTCGGGAACGAACGCGCCGAGGATGCCGAACTGGGCGCAGCGAGCCCACAGCTTGTGATCGAATCCCTCGCCTGCATCGCCGGTGCCCGGCTCGCCGCCGAGGGAGGCGGTGAATTCCAGCGTCTCGGCCCGCAGTGCCTCCTGGTCCTCTGTGAAGCCGAACTCCATCAGCCCTCCGCGTTGAGAGAGCCCTGCTCTATCGCAGCTGTGCCGGAGCCGCCACCGGTGCGCTCCCGGCCGAGGTGATAGGGGTCGAGCGGGTCCTCTCCAATGTCCTCGAGATTGATCTCGATCCCGACTCCGAGGTTGGCGGCGTGGCGCAGCAGCAGTTGCATGGCAACCTGATCGCCCAGCGCCCAGCCGGTCGAGTCGAACACGGTTAGCCGGTCCCGGGCGGGCGCGAACTCGTCGGGCCGGGCGACGATCTTGGCCAGGTGCGGGCCGATCTCCTCGGCGGTGAGCTGCTGGCACTCGCCTTCTTTGACCGCCTGTTCGGGCACGTCGGGGCACACGAGGCTGCGGCGGAGCAGCGAGAGCGGGAGCTCAACCTTGCCGGGGAAGTCCGACCCGACCGCGTTGATGTGGAGCCACGGCTTGGTGGTCAGGTCGGCGAAGAGAGGCCCCTCTCCGATGCCGACGGATGTCGAGGTGCAGACGATGTCGCTCCACGCCATGAGCAGATCCACCGGTGTCGGCTTGATCTCAACCGACAGCGGCAGGATCTCGGCGGCTCGCCCGGCGAACGTGTCGACGTTGTGCTCGTCGACATCGGCGATGAGGACCTGGTCGATCGGGAAGCTGCGCACGATGGCGTGCATTTGGGTGATGGATTGTGCTCCGCACCCGACCAGGCCGAGAACATGGGATTCGGGCCGGGCCAGCACCTTGCTGGCGATGGCGGAGGCGGCCCCGGTTCGAAGCGCCGTGAGGAACGTCCCGTCTGCCAGGCCCGTCATATGTCCGGTGGCGGTGTCGAACACGCTGATGGTGGAGAGGATGGTGGGGAGCGATCGCTTGGTCGGGTTGGTCGGGTGGTACCCGACGACCTTGATGGTGGTCGACTGCGCCGTGTGCATCACCGGCATCCATTCGAGCAGCCCGACATCGGGCTCGCGATAGTGGAAACCGTCCCGGGTCCGGACGTGGGTGCGGGTTTCGTCGTAGTCCTCGATGGCCGTTGTCAGCGAGGCGATCATCTCGTCCATGAGCGCGTCGAGGCCGACTGCGTTGACGATGGTTGCGATGTGATCCCGTGCGATGATCGTGGTACCGAACGAACTACGATCGACATCCATTCGATTTCTCCCTTCCCGCCTGCCCCGATGATCGAGCGGTTGCCGCGCGGTCGTATGTATAGCGTCAATGCCGTCGCTACGCAGCCGGCACCCCCTGGACATGGACCGCCATGTCGGCGGCCCATTGAGCCATCGTAACACGCAAAGTGGTCATGCATACGACGATATGTGGTTTCGCGGGCGGCGCTCGTGAATGGGTGGCGGTTGCCGAATTGGACACCCGCCCGTCGTCGGCGGGCGTTGGCGTCGCCGGCGGGCGCCCGCATTCCGGGAAGCCGCCGCCGGGCCCGAGCACATAGCTGCCGGATTGGGGGTACGTTGATACCCGGCATGAAGCGGAGAGGCGGACGACGGTGTTGACAACAGGTGGCGGGAAACGACGCGTGGTGGTGCTGGCGGTGCTGTTCGTGCTGCTGGCGTTGCCGTCGGCGGCCTCTGCTCACAGCGGCGAGGAGAGCTACGTCTACCTCGACCTGTACGACTCCACCATCGAAGGGCGGGTCGAGTTCCCCATCGGTGATCTCAACGAGGTCCTATCGCTCAGTCTCCCATTCGACGAAGAGGATGCTGTGGCGGCTGCGGAGCAGAACCGCCGGGTGCTGGAGGACTATGTGACTGCTCACCTGGCGCTCGGCGACGTAACGGGCGAGTGGCCGATCCTCTTCGAAGAGTTCTCGGTACTCGACATCGGTGCGGCCGGCTCGTACCTCGTGCTCGACTTCGCAGTCGACCGGGAGTTCTCGCCGGTGCCGCGCCGGTTCACGGCAACCTACGACGGCATTCTTCACGCCAAGTCCGAGCGCAGCGCGCTCCTCATCATCGGCACCGACTGGGGCTCGGGGACCTTCAACAACGAGGCCAGCGAGCTCTTGCGCTTCACCCCCGGCACCACCACCCAGCAGGTCGACCTTGGTGACACGTCGTTCTGGAAAGGCGTCGGAGGAGTCATCGACCTGGGTGTCGAGCACATTCGGATCGGGACCGATCACATCCTGTTCATCCTCGCGCTCGTGCTTCCCAGCGTGCTGGTGTTCTCCCGCGAGGGCGGCTGGCGGGCGGCTCCGAGTTTCGGATCCAGCCTGTGGCGGGTATTGAAGATCGTGACCATGTTCACCGTGGCCCATACCGTCACCCTGACGCTGGGTGGGCTGGGGATCATCGAGCTGCCGCCTGCCCTCGTCGAAACCGTCATTGCGCTGTCGATCGCGCTGGCCGCCCTCCACAACATCCGGCCGCTGTTCGTCAACAAGGAGTGGCTGATCGCCTTCGGCTTCGGGTTGTTCCACGGCTTCGGGTTCGCAGGCCTGCTCAGCGACCTCGGCCTCACCCAATCACGGCGCTTCGTCTCGCTGCTCGGCTTCAACCTCGGGATCGAGCTGGGGCAGGCTCTCATCATCCTGCTGGTGTTCCCGAGCCTCTTCATGCTGCGCCGGACCCGTTTCTACCTCCCGGCCATGTATGCCGGCTCGGGAGTGCTGGCGGCGATCGCCGCCGGCTGGGCGCTCGACCGGGCATTCGGCATCGATCTGAATGTCGACGCGCTGGTCGATCGCGTCGTGCTGTGGCCCCGCTCGCTCATCCTGATCGTCGTCCTCACCGTGGTGTCGATGGCGACGCTCTGGTTGGAGAGAGATCGGGGGCGCCTGCTGCCGGCGGCTGATGAGCCCCACGTCGGCTAGCGGCTCCACCCGGCTGCTTCGTCGGGCCTGTTTCCGGCTGCACTCCGAATGGGCATCGGGCTACGCTGACCGACCCGGCAACCGTCTGGCCCCCAGCTGATGCGTCTTTCCAAGTCGATCCCCGCCGGGCTTCTCGATGCCGGCTCGGCGGCGCTCGCAACCTTCGGCACCGGCGTGTACGCCGCGGCCAAGCTCGCCCCGGCGGAGCTGGGCGTGTATGCACTGTTCTTCGCCAGCTTCCTGGTTGCCACCATCGTCCCGTTCACGCTCTCTTTTCTACCGGGCGAGGTTCGCTTGCTCGGCCAGCCGAAGGAAGGCCAGCTGGCGGGGTACCGTCTGACGCTCCCCACCGGCGTCCCGGTGGCGCTGGTTTCGAGCTTGCTGGTGCTGCTGGCGTGGATCCCGGCGCGCGATGCTGAGTTGTCGTTGCTCGGCCCCCTCGCGCTCACTGCGGTGATTGCGGCGATCCTCTCCCCGATCCAGGATCACGTTCGACGAGTCATGCACCTGGCGGGTCGTTCCTGGCTCGCTGCGATGACCTCGGTCGTCCAGCTGGCGGTGGCGGCAGTGTTCATCACCGGGGGCGTGCTCGTCGACCTCGACCCGGCCTGGGTCCCGTTCGGAGCCCTGGTGGCCGCCAACATCGTGTCCATGACGGTCGGCTTCGCCCTGGCGCGGGGCACCGCAGTGCCTGCCGAGGGCGACCCCTACTCGCTTCGGAGCCTGGCTGCTCCCGGCCGGTGGCTGGCCGGGGTCGCCGTCATACAGCTCGGCGCCGCCTTCGTGGCCGCCTCGATCGTCGACATCACCGCCGGCAGCGAGGCACTCGGCTTCGCCGAGGCGGCCCGAATAGCCGCCCGGCCCCTGCTGGTGTTCGTCGGTGGGGTATCGGCGGTCCTCAACCCGCCCTCCCTGCTGGCAGGTCGGGAGAGGAATCGCTCCGAGGGGATGCGGCTTGCCCGGATCTCCAAGTTCGTCGTCCTCGTTCCCGGCTTCGTGTTCCTGGTGTGGATGGGGTTCGATTGGCCGGGGAATCCGATGCGGTGGCTGGTCCGGGAGGCCTTCACGATCGAGTTCCTCACCGCACTCACCATCGTGAACAACATCCTCTGGGGCATGCTGTTCTCGGAGGATTCCCAGCTGGTGGGAGGCCGGAGAGAACGCGACATCTTCAAGATCTACGTGGTGGCCGCTCTCGTGCAGATCCCCATCGCCTTCACCGCCCCCGTCACCAAGTCCTTCGCCCTCGTGCTCTCGCTGCTCGGGTTCGCCGTCGTTCGCTATGTCGGCTTCCGGTGGTCGATCAAGCAGCTGTACAGCCCGGCACCGAGCCCGGCCGCGAACGACCGCTGATCGAGATGGTTCGAGGCGCCGCCGTTCCGGCCGGCGGTCTAGGTGTCGGTCGGAGGACCGCCGAGTGACTCGATCAGCCGGACGGCGGCATCCGGGCTGCGGTACCCATCGAAGTGGGCCCGCATGGCGGCGACGTTCTCCCGGATCTCCGCATCCTGCAGCGCGCGTTCGATATTGCCTTCCACCGCATCCACGCCGGCGGCCCCGATGTCGGCAACCACCCCCAGCCGATGGAACGCCACCCGGGCGGCGCAGCCGTCCTGGTCGACATGCTCGGTCGAATACACCACCATCGGCACCTCGAATTCGATGCACTCGTTGATGGTTGTGATGCCGCCGTGGGTGATGGCGCAGTCTGCCTGGGCCAGCACCTCCAGCTGGGGCGCGTAGTCGACGACGAGCGCGTTCGGCGGAATCGGCGCCAACCGGGCCGGGTCGAGCTTGCCGCCCAGCCCGATCACGAGGTCCCAGTCGGTGCGGCGCTCGAAGACGTCGAGCACCCGGCGCAGGAAGTCATCATCCATCGACCAGAAGGTTCCCAGCGAGCAGTAGACGAGGGGCCGCCCCGGCCGGCGGTCGGCGGCGAAGCGTCGCCAGGCGGCGGAGGCCGCCTCGTCGACGAGGGTCTCGGGTCGATCGCGGAGCACCATTGGGCCGACGTAATGGAGCATCGGCCAGGGCTCATGGGGGAACTCCATTTCGCGAGCCGTGAACGAGAGGACGGGTAGGCGGGTGTACGCGTACGGGCGGAGCCAGTGTGAGCGGTCGGCGTTGCGTCGCAAGCTGAACGTTCGCGACTTTGCCAGCGCCCGCAGGTCGTCGATGTTCACGGTGTCGTAGGCGACGGGGCGGAACAGGTCTCCGCTGAGGGTGCGCCTGAGGCGGTCCTTCCAATCCCCGCCGATCACCCGGATCCGCAACCGCCACCAGGCCAGCGCAATGGCGAGCCGCCCCCGTGGGGTGGCTGGCGGCGTCAGCTTGGTGTGCATGGGTGGGAGCGCGGGGTGTTTGAAGATGGAGAACCACACGATGGGAAGCAGCGTCGGTATGCCGAGCGAAGCGGTGGCGATGATCGCAAAGTGCATCTCGATGTCGATCAGGAGCAGGTCAGGATCCAGCTCGGCGACCGCCGACTCGATCTCGGTGTTTCGAACGGACCGACGGCGAATCCCCCGGCGCTGGAGCAGCGTGCGAGCCCAGCCGATCGGGTTCCTGACCGACACCGGCCCGGGAGCTTCCTCCTGGAAGGCTTGATCGGCTTCCAGCCGGCGGCATCGATACCCCGCCGCCTGCACCCTGGGGCACACGTCGGCCTGGCTCAGGTAGATCACCTCGTGCCCCGCGTCCGTCAGCCTGCGGCTCAATTCCAGGCTCGAGTTGAGGGTGGATGCCATCCCGTTCGTGATGTAGACGATCTTCACCGCGAACCCCATCCGCCCGAATCGTCCCGCTCCACGGTCTCGGGCGGGCGGGGGGCACCGGCGCCGTTGTCGATTGGTCGGCGGCAGGGCTCACACATGAGTAGAGATCATGCCACGAATCCATTCCGTCCTTCTCGAATTGCCCATCTCACGGCCGGACCGGCCTCTCCTACACTGATTGCACACGGCTGCCGCGGGCGCCGTCGAACAGTGGGGTGATTCGATAAGGTCAGCAGCGCCGATTGCAGCCGTCTCGTTGCCGATGAGCCGGCGGTCTCAGTGACGGAGCCGTCGCAAGAGCTCACGCAGCGTGACCGGCCGGGACGGGGTCTCCAGGCCCTGTGGTCGACCGGGTGGCCGATCGGCGCCCTGGTCGCCATCTTCGTGGTGATCGACCAGATCGTCCTTCGCATCACGGATCTCGGCGAGGCCGGCTACACCCGGCCCAGCCTGATCCTCGAGTCGATGACCAGGTTGGGCTTGGCCGTCCCCGTTCTTCTGGCCCTGTGGGGAATAGCCCTCTGGCGCACCGGATCGTTCGGGCTGCGCTGGCCCGGATTCGAGCGTGGATGGTCGTTCCGACTGCCCGTCGGCGCGGCCGTCGTCCTGCTGACCTGGTGGTTCTCGACCTACGAGTACAACCTGTTTCTCGATCGGGCCCACCTGTTCGACCGGCTTGTGTTGATCCTCCTGGGCGCGCTCACCCTGTGGCGTCCCGTCTTCGCAGTGCCGTGGCTGCTGGTCGTGACCACGATCATCCAGCAGTTTCAGTATCCCATCGGCGGGTACTCGGTCGCCGAGCAATACCAGCTGGTGCGGGTCGTCGAGCTGTTCATCGCGCTGATGGTGATCCGCCTCATCGTCGGTCGCTGGCGCAACGCCGACTTTGTCGTCGTCTTGGTCTGCCTGGTGGCCGGCGCGTACTGGGTTCCCGGTGTCGGCAAGGCCCGGCTGGGATGGCTGCAGGTGGGCGCTCACGTCGAGAAGAACCTGTTCAGCAGCTACGCCTACGGCTGGCTGGGCTCGCTCTCGACCGACACCGTCTCCTCGGTCGGCCGCTTCTTGCGGCCGCTGGCATGGCCGATGCTCATCGGAACTGCGGTCGTCGAGTTCGGCGCCGTGTTCATCCTGTGGAGCCGTCGCAATCTCGTCGGCTGGCTCGGCCTGTTCATCGCCTTCCACCTCGGCGTGATGGCTCTCACCGGCATCTTCTTCTGGCGCTGGATCGTGCTGGAGGTCGCGCTGCTTGCGTTTCTGCTCCGCCACCGGCTGCTCGCATCGCTGCCGACCTTCACATGGTCTCATGCCCTCATCGGAACCGGGCTGGTGGTGACGGCGCCGCTGTGGTCCATGCCGGTCAACCTGGCATGGCTCGACGCCCCCGTCGCCTACGCCTACCGGTTCGTTGCCACCGACGCCTCCGGCCAGACCGGCGAGCTGGCGCCCGGCTTCTTCCGCCCGTTCGACTACCAGTTCTCACTGGCGGGGTTCGATTATCTGTCGGCGGACACCAAGCTGCTGCCCCATTACTGGGGCGCGGTCGGCACCCGCGACCTGCTCGAGGAGCTCTACGATGCGGACTCGGCCTCCGAGGTTCTCCAGGTGGAGGCGGAGCTCGGCACCGTTCTGTTCGACGAGGAGCGGGCGGCCGACTTCGACCGCTTCGTGACGACCTTCGTTTCGAACTGGAACGACCACCCCGACCGTGGCGCCCTGAGCGCCCTCCAGCCCCCTCCCCAGTTGTGGACCTACCGGCCGGACCCCTACCGGGGGAACGGCCCGATCGTCACCGTCACGGTGTGGCGAACCATGACCTACTGGGACGGCGATGAGTTCGGCGAGTTGCGGACGACGAGGGTCCGGGAGATCGAGATCGGCGCCGGGCCCTGATCGGTGGCCGACCCGGCCGGGGAGTCACAGCCGCAGCAGCAGGATGGCCAGGAGCGCGGTGGTGACGGTGGCGAGTGCGGATCGGATGCGATTCCACGTGTTCCAGCGCCGCTCGAATCGCTCGCGCGCCGCCGCCAGCTGTCGATCATCCGACGCGCCGGTGTCCACCTCCTGCAGTGCGTTGTTGAGCGGAATGTTCACGACCGCGGTCGGGGCCTGTACCCCGATCAGGTAGACGACCGCCGCCGCCAGCACCAGACCGAGATCCACGCCGTCGAGCTCGGCGAGACCGATGGCGGCCGACGCCACCACGGCGACCACCGACCCTATCCAGGCAAGCATGAACAGCGGCTGGTTGTTCTGGATGATCCGGTCCATCACCTGAAACGCCCTGATGAACTCGCCGTCGGGCAGGGATCTGATCCCGGGCATGGTCACCACTGCGAATCCGGACAAGAGCCCGGCCACGAGGCCACACAGGAGCGTGGCGATGATCAGCGTCGTTTCCAGCATCTGCGTCCCTCCCAATCGTCACGCCGCAGGGCGATCCTCGTCGCTTCAGCCGGAGACGTGCCGGCGGAGCACCCGCCCCGGAAGCTAGTGGCCCCGGCCCGGGGCTGTCCATTGGCCCGGCGGTGCTCAGCCCGGCGGTGCCGGTGGGGAGAAGGCGCCGGCCACCGGCGTGAACGCCCCACCGCCGAACGGGATGACGAGGTCGGCGACCGGTTGCCCGTTCTCGTTGGAGAGGTAGAAACGGCCTGCGGAGCGGCGGTAGACGCCGACGGTGTCGTCACCGTCACCGTCCCAGTCGCCGGCGACGATCCGGTCGCCGGCCGTTCCGTAGTAGAACTCGAAATCGGCGAGGCCGGTGGTGAGCGACTGTCGCAGGTACGCTCGCCAGGCGCCCTCCCGATAGAGCCCGACGCCGTCTGACCCGTCGCCGTCCCAGTCACCGGCGAAGGGCCGATCGCCGGGCGCCCCGAAGTAGAACGACGCGTCGGCCGGGCCCGTGTCGAGTGAGTTGCGGACGAACACCCGTCCGTTGCGATACACCCCGAGGGTGTCACATCCGTCGCCGTCCCAGTCGCCTGCCAGCGGGACATCCCCGGGGAGACCGAACGAGAACACGACATCGGCGGCGCCGGTTGATGCCGAGTTGCGCAGGTGGGCGGCGCCGGTGGCGGGGCGGAAGATCCCCGGGGTATCGACGCCGTCACAGTCCCAATCACCCACGAGGGGCACATCCCCGGGAACGCCGAAATAGAAGCTCCACACCGAGCCGCCGGCGGTTCGCAGGTACCAGACCCCTTTGGTGGGATCCACCAGCCCGATCGAGTCGAGTGGAGCCGCTGCCTGGGCCGGGCCTGCCGCCGAGAGCCCGAACGCGCCCATCAGCAGCGCCGCCATCAGACACCTCGCTCGCATGCGGCAACCATCGGCCGCTGGCACAGAAGCTTGATCCCAGACGGTCAGGGCACCTCGGAGCTCTCGGGCCTCGCCGGTTGCTGTCGGCCGCCTACCCGGTGCTCAGCTCTGCCAACCATTCGGCGAACGAGCGGCCTCCTGCCTTGTTGGGAGTGAGGAGGGCCCCGGATCGAAACGCCCTGATCGACGCTCCCAACACCGGCAGCGGCCACACCGGCTTGCGGCTTCCGGTGGCCCGCAGGTACTGCTCGATGGACGTTTTGAGGTCGAGCACGTCGGGTCCGCCGACATCCTCGGCCCGGGCCCGGGGCGACCCGGTGACCAGCTCGACCACCCGCTCGGCAACGGTGTCGCCGTCGACGGGTTGAAACGGGATCCCCGATGGGAACAGGACGACGGGTGCCCGTCGAAACTGATCGGCGAATGTCTTCGTCAGCGAATGAAACTGTGTTGCCCGCAGGATCGTCCACGGCACCGGCCCCTTCTCGATGAGCTGCTCGCACGCCGCTTTCGCCCGGTAGTAGGGATACGGATGATCGTCGATGCCGACGATCGAGACGTACAGCAGGTGACGGGTGCCGGAGGCGGCCGCCGCCTCGAGCAAGCCGGCCGTGCCGGCCACGTCCCGGCGGCTCCTGAACGGATCGGTCGCCAGGTGGATTACCCCCTCGACCCCGGCCAGCACGCCCTCCAGCTCGAACCCGGGATCCAAGCTGTAGGGCTGCTCGCGGGCCCCGTCCGGGCGCGGCTGCGGCGAGCGGGTTCCCACCATCACGTCGTGGCCTGCGTCGACCAGGCGGGGAACAACCCGGCGGCCAAGGTCTCCCTTGCCGCCCGTCACGAGAATGCGAATCGCACGCCCCCTCAGGATGATCCACCGATGCTAGAGCCTTGGTGTGGCCGAGCCGCCGGTGGGGCGTGACGCGTAGGCTTCGCCTCACACCCGGGAAGGCTTGGTTAGGAGGTCGACCATGATTGTCACAATGCTCGAAGCGCCCGTCGAGGAAGACCAATCCGACGGGCTCGTCAGCCGGTTCCAGGCTGCCGGCGGTTCTCTGCCGTCATTCATCATCGAATCGTCCCTCCTCCGCGCTGCCGACACCGATATGTGGAAGATGGTCACCGTGTGGGAGAGCCGGGAAGCCCTCGACGGATACCTGGCGTCGGTCGAGACGCCGGAGGGCGTTCTCATGTTCCGCGCAGCCGGTGCCGAACCTGCCAGGACGGTCTTCGAGGTGGCGGCCCGCCTCGACCATTCGTAACAGCCGCTCGGCCGTCCTGTGCCGCACCGGGCCACGGCTCTCTTCCTGAGGTCGGCCGACGCCCGCCCGACGAACGTCTCACGCCGTGATGCCTGCGCTGACTTCAGATCACTCGTGACGCTCGGCGGGGCAAGACGCAGCACACGCACAGGGCTCGGGTGGGAGATTCAGGGTCTTTGGGCCGTTGTCCTCTGGCGGTTCGTGGGGGATACCGATACCGCGTAGGTCGAGAGATGAGGGGGAGCTGTCGGGAATCCGGTCGGCGACTGCTCGGCCACCCGATCGATCTCGCTCATCACGCTTTGCGATCGAGGAGGGCCCATGACGCACACGTTACGAGAGAAAACCCCAGCCACTCCGGCTCCAGGAGTGGCCGCTGCCCGAGCTGAGGGGGCAGTGAAGGTGTATGGAGCCGGCGCCGCCGAGGTGAGGGCCCTCGACGGCATCTCGCTGGAGTTCCCGGCCGGGGAGTTCACCGCCATCATGGGCCCTTCGGGCTCGGGCAAGTCGACGCTCCTGCACTGCCTGGCGGGGCTCGATGCACTCACCGAGGGCCGTACCTTCATCGGTGAGGTGGATCTGACCACGTTGCGGGACAAGGAGCTCACGTTGCTGCGTCGGGAGAAGGTCGGGTTCATCTTCCAGGCCTTCAATCTCATCCCCACCCTCAATGCCGCCGAGAACATCACGCTTCCCGAAGACATCGCCGGCGAAAAGCCAAACCCTGAGTGGTACGAGCAGGTCATCGAAACCCTGGGACTGGCCGATCGGCTCCGACACCGTCCCTCCGAGCTGTCTGGTGGACAGCAGCAGCGGGTGGCCGCCGCCCGGGCGCTGGTCGCTCGTCCCGAGATCGTCTTTGCCGACGAACCGTCGGGGAACCTCGATTCCAAGTCCGGCAGCGAGCTCCTCGGATTCATGCGAATGGCGGTGACGGATCTCAACCAGACCATTGTCATGGTCACCCACAATCCGCTCGACGCCGCCTACGCCGATCGAGTGGTGTTCCTGGCCGACGGGCGGGCAGTAGACGAGATGCGCAGCCCGACCTCCACCAAGGTGTTCGATCACCTGAAGATGATGGAGGCGTGAGATGTTCAAGGCAGCACTGAAGGGGCTGGCCGGCCATCGCGGCCGCCTCATACGCACCGCATTATCCATTGTGGCGGGAGTGGCCTTCGTTGCCGGGACGTTCATTCTCACCGACACGCTGCGCTCGTCCTTCGATGACCTGTTCGGAATCCTGAATGAAGGGATCGACGCCCAGGTCCGCACCGAGGCTCCGTTCACATCCGACCAGGGCTTCACGAGCGGCCGGGAGCCGGTTTCGGCTGAGCTGCTCGGCGAGATCCGAGCACTGCCCGAGGTGGCGGCGGCGGATGGCTCGGTGTACGGCTGGGCGATCATCGTCGACAAGAGCGGAAACGCCATCCAGCCGCAAGCGCCGACCCTCGGATTCAGCTGGTCGGAGGGGGCGGAGGAGCTCAACATCGCCGATCTTCGCACCGGGCGCGCCCCCGAGGCGCCCGACGAGGTGACGATGGATGCCGGCACCGCCGTCGACAACGGGTTCGTGGTTGGTGACCGAGTCACCATCATCACCGAGAGCGGCACCGAGCAGTACACGCTGGTCGGGACTTTCGGGTTCGATGAGGTCGACAACCTGCTCGGCTCCACCAACGTTGCCTGGGTGGTCCCCACCGCCCAGAGGGTGATGAACGTGGCCGGCTTCGTCGAGATCAACGTGGCCGCCGCCGACGGGGTCGACGCCGACGCGCTCATCGGGGCGATCGATCGAATCCTGCCGAACGACATCGAGGTCATCGGCCAGGACGCGCTTGTTCAGGAACAGACCGACCTCACCGACTCGGCCATCAGCATCTTCAACACCGCCCTGCTCGTGTTCGCCGGCGTGGCGTTGTTCGTGGGGGCCTTCACCATCGCCAACACCTTCTCGATCATCGTCGCGCAACGGACGCGCGAGATGGCCCTCTACCGGGCGGTGGGTGCCACCGGCGGCCAGGTCCAGAGGATGGTGTTGCTGGAGAGCCTGGTGATCGCCGTCATCGCCTCGGTCATTGGAGTGGGGGCCGGTGCCCTGGTGGCCATGGGCCTCACGGGGGCGTTCTCCGCCCTCGGGGTCGACCTGCCGTCGGCCGGACTGGTGTTCAAGCCCAGAACGGCGATCGTCGGGATGTCGGTTGGAATCATCGTCACGACCGCCGCGGCCATCTCCCCGGCCATCACGGCCTCGCGGGTGCCGCCGGTGGCGGCCATGCGAGACATTCATCACGATGGCGAACGGGTCAGCCGGCAGCGCCTGCTGTCCGGGAGCCTGGTCACCATCATTGGGATCGTGCTCCTCGTGGACGGCTTGTACTTCGACCCACCGTTCGAATTGGCGTTCGTGGGGGCCGGAGCCCTGGTCTTCTTCCTCGGGGTGGCGTTGCTGAGTCCCCTCATCGCCGGCCGCATGGCCCGCATCATCGGTTTCCCGGCCCGCCGGCTGTTTGGCATGACCGGGAAGCTGGCCCGCGAGAACGCCGGGCGCCGGCCGGTCCGTACCGCGGCGACCGCCGGGGCGCTGATGATCGGCATAGCGCTCGTCAGCTTCTTCCTGATCTTCAACGAGTCGCTCAAGGTGTCCTTCGTGGGTGCCATCGACCGGGCGCTCGCCGCCGATGTCATCGTCGCCGAACCGGGCGACGGGCCGCCCAACCCGATCAGCCCGCAGCTGGCGGTCGATCTCGAAGCCCTGCCCGAGGTGGCGGTCGCCACGGGTGTCCGCGCCGGAGAGGCCCGCTTCGACGGAGCGACCCGGTTTGTCAACGGCATCGACCCGACGCGGATTCTGGCGGTGGCCAACGTTGAGTTCACCGCCGGCGGCATCGATCGCCTGGCCGAGCCCGGCACCATGATCGTCCGGGCCGAGCGGGCGGACGAGAACGGCTGGTCGGTGGGCGACAGCGTTCCGGTCGAGTTCGTCCGCACCGGGATGCAGGCCATCGAGGTGGTCGGGATCTACGAGGGGGAGGAGGCCTTCACCGGCAACTACAACCTCGGATATGTCACCTTCGACGCCAATTTCGCCGGGGCCTACGACTCGGCGGTGTTCGCCGACTTCGCGGAAGGGGTCACCCCCGAGCAGGGGATGGCTGCGATCGCTCCGCTCTCGGAGGCGTACGCAAACGTCGAGTTCCAGAGCCAGGCCGAGTACAAGGCGAGTTTCGAGGAGTCCCTCGACCAGGCGCTGGTCTTCCTGACGGTACTGCTGGTGTTGGCGATCCTGATTGCCCTCATGGGCATCACCAACACCCTGGCGCTGTCGGTGCTCGAACGTACCCGTGAGATCGGCTTGCTGCGGGCGGTCGGCATGACTCGGCGCCAGGTCCGGCGCATGATCCGCTACGAAGCGCTCATCGTCGCCGTGTTCGGGGCGGTCCTCGGAGTCGGTGTCGGGTTCTTCTTCGGCTGGATCGTCGTGCAGGCGTCTGCCGGCATCGGGATCGACACGTTCGCCGTGCCGCTGGCTTCGGTCCTGGTGGTGTTCCTGATCGCCGGAGTCGCCGGGATCCTGGCGGCTACGTCACCGGCGAGGAAGGCAGCCAAACTCAACGTGCTCGACGCCATCGCCTACGAGTGAGCCGCGCGGTCCGGCCGCGTTGGGCAGGTAGGCGGCGCCGGTGACGGGGCAGAAGATGCCCCGGGAATCGACGCCGCCCCAGTCCCGATTACCACGCGGGACACATGCTTGCCGCGGCCGGCCCCAACAATTGCTTGAGCGGCGGTTTTCGTGTGCCGATGGACAGGGCAGCGCTGGCATGGGTTGGGCGGCCCCTCCAACAAGGGAAACCCTGTGGAACACCCCGGTGTTCGGAAGAGCGAAGCCCTATCCAGCCGCCGGCGGCTCTCAGTCGCCTGGGTGCTGGCCGCCGCTCTCGTCATCGTGGCGGTTGTCCCGAGCGGAGTGTTCGCGGTGTCGCTCTTCGGCGAACAACGCGCCCAGATCAAACGTGACGCCGTCGACAGGCTGACGGCCCTCGGCAATGTTCAAGCAGCCCGGGCCCGGGCCTACCTCGCCCGCGCACAGGAAGCATCGTCACTGGTCGTGAGCCGGCACCAGCTGCAGGAACGCGCGGCGGCGCTCTTGGAACCCGCCGGTCCCGTACAGGTCGGCATCGCGGAAAGCCTGCGCCACGCCGTGGACAACGTTCCCATCATCGAGGCAGCCGCCGTCCTCACCAGCGACGGCCTCGTGATCGCAGCCGACGACCCCTCCCGGGTCGGTTCCATTGAGCACATCGATGCCTCCGACACGGGAGTCCAGCAGCTGATTGGAGATGTCGTGATGGGCCGCGATGACCGGCCGGTGCTGCGGGTGTACTCCATGCTCCACATCGACGGCGAAGCGGCGACGCTCGTGATCGACGCCTCGACCGCGCCGCTGTGGGACCTCACGGGCGACTTCACCGGCATGGGACAAACGGGTGAGACCATCATCGCCGAGCTCGACCCATCCGGCGCCGCGCTCTTCGTGACTCCCCTCCGCTTCGACCCCGGGGCCGCCCTCCAACGCCGGGTTGCCAGAGAAACGAAGCTCCCGATCAACCATGCGCTCGCCGGTCTCGAGCTCACGATGACCGACGCGGTGGATTATCGAGGCGAGCCAGTGTTCGCCGTGTCCCGATCGCTGCCGGGCGACCTCGGCCTGGTCGTGAAGATCGATCGATCGGAAGCTCTCGCACCGATCACCAGCCTGGTGAAAAATCTGCTCGGCTCGGTGTTGCTGGCGCTGACGGGAGCGGCAGTCCTCACGTACGTGCTGACCAGACGCCTGACGAGCCCGTTGCGCTCGTTGCGGAACGCGGCGGTGGCGGTCGCCGGCGGGCACAGCAACCGGCGGGCGCCGGTACGCGGTCCCCGGGAGCTGGCCGAGCTGGCACATTCGGTGAACCGGATGACGGCGGAGCTCGTGACCACCAACCGGCACCTCGAGGAAAGCAACGGGGAGCTCGAGCAGGCCAACTCGGCGCTGCTCAATCGGGCGATGCACGACCCGCTCACAGGTCTGCCGAATCGGGCGCTGATGCTGGATCGGTTGGAGCACGAGCTCGCCCGGGCTGCCCGTGAGGGGACCTGGCTGGGCGTGCTGTTCTGCGACCTGGATCGGTTCAAGATCGTCAACGACAGCCTCGGCCACATCGCAGGTGATCGGCTGCTCGTGGAGATCGCCGGGCGTCTCGCCGGTGCAATCCGAGGCGTCGACACGGTTGCCCGCATCGGAGGGGACGAGTTCGTCGTGATCGCCGGCGGCCTGGCCCGTCCCGAGGAGGTGATCCCGGTGGCGGAGCATATCCGGGCCGTGGTCGAGCCGACGGTCGAGCTCGACGGCGACCAGGCACATGTGTCGGTGTCGATCGGGATCGTCACGATTTCCCCGTCCGAGGCCAGGACCGAGAACCCCCTTGCCGTGCTCCGAGATGCAGACACCGCCATGTTCGTCGCCAAGGAACGGGGCCGGGCGCGTTGGGAGCTGTACTCGGAGAACCTCTCCGGCAAGGCCGAGAAGCGCCGCTTGCTGGAGGTAGACCTTCGCAAGGCCGTCGCCGCCGATCAGTTCGAGGTCGTCTACCAACCGATCGTCGATCTCAGGACGAAACGTCCCAAGGGGGTCGAGGCGCTCGTCCGATGGCGTCACCCGACGAATGGGTTGCTCTTGCCGGGACGGTTCCTGGAGACGGCGGAGGAGTCCGGGGTGATCGTCGACATCGGTGCCCAGGTGTTGCGTGAGGCGTGCAAGACGATGGCCAGCTGGAACCGGCGTCGCGAGCGGCCGTTGTGGGTGGCCGTCAACGTCTCCGGGCGCCAGCTCGGGCGGGCCGAGTTCCCCGACATGGTTCGCTCCGCACTGGCGAGTTCGGGTCTCGAGCCGGGTCAGCTGCGGTTGGAGGTGACGGAGAATGCGCTCGTCGGGACGTCGCATTCGGCTATCAGGGAGGTTTCGGCGCTGCACGAGCTGGGTGTGGGGCTGGGCCTCGACGACTTCGGCACCGGCACGTCTTCGTTGACGTTCGTGCAGACGCTTCCCATCGACTTCATCAAGATCGACAAGTCGTTCGTCCGCGCCATTCGAAGCGATCAACCGACATCCACCGCGGTGGCCAGCGCCCTGTTCGCCTTGACCGACGCACTCGGAATCGAGGCCATTGCCGAAGGGATAGAGAACGAGCAGCAGGCTGCGGAGCTTCGCCGGCTGGGCGGTGCGACGGGCCAGGGCTTCCTGTACGCCCGACCGGCGCTCTCTGCCGACGTCGAGCCGATCCTCGACCTAACGCCACGAGTCAAGCCGGTGGTCCGGCTTCCCTGATTGGCAGCGGGGGCGGGATCTGACCCGCTCACGCGCGGTTTGGGAGAAGCCGTCTTGGTCGCACGATGACGGCGTACTCCGTGACGTCATCGCCCCGGGTGAGGCCTTGTCGGGATGTGAACGTGCGACCTTCGGTGTCGCCGGCCCGGTCGCGACCCGTTGCGTCTTGGATCAGGCCCGCCGCTCGGTGGGGGTAGCTCGGGGCGCCCGTTCGATGCGTCGCGATCGTTTCCGGGTGGATTCGCTTCTCCAGCTTGGGTCTCCCAGTATTGGTCGCCAATTGAGGGTCACGCCACGGGATGTCAGAGGTTTCGCCACGGTGAGATCTCGCGCTGTGGCTAGGCGAGATGGTTCCAGGAGGTCACCCATAACGGATGGCCGTTGTCTCCAATCGACTTTGAGTAACCCCCATTCTCCCGAGTGCTCTGTCGCGCTAAGGCATCTGGTTGAGAACCATTTCCCGCATCATCGCTCTATCAGCGACGACATGGGTCTCGTAATCCACCTTGTAGGGCAGTGCCTCGCCGAGGAACAGGGCGAGGGACATGTTGTCCGGGGTTTCGATGACCAGGTACTCGACATGATCGGGTGCAGCGTTATACAGGTCGCGAATGGTCACCCCGAACTTCGCGGCGACCTCGTCAATCTTGGGATAGGCCTCCATCGCCCTCGCCCGCAGGTCGGGGTCGAAGCCGGGACAGTTGTCGACGTCGTGTCGGAGGGTGGCATGGACGAGCATCAGGTCTCCTTCCATTCGCATAGCGAGCAACACCTACGGCGTCGGGAGGACGCCGCTGGGCCGATCGTGACGGACCCCCTCTTCGGGTCGCTAGAGGCAAAAGTCCCGACGCCGCAAAGGTGACGGCCTGCGCTCATCCCGCCGAGTTCACGGTCGTGCACCCTCGTGTCGCGTCCACCCTTCTGTGCTGCCCTTGGGTCGCTGCTCTTCACACCACTCCATCGACGAAGTCGACCACGGCCCGGATCAGCCTCGAGCCGCTGGTCAGTTCGACGTCGTTGTGGCGGGCGTCTTCGAACGTCACCATCTCTTTGGGTTCGCGGGCGGCGGTGAACACTTCCTCGCTGCGGCGGTAAGCGACGATCTCGTCTTTGCGGCTGGCCACCACGAGAACGGGAGCAGCGACCTCCTGAATCCGGTCGGCAGTCGGCCAGCGGTCTTTGAGCAGCCAGCCGACCGGCAGGAGCCAATAGTGATCCCGCCCCACGTCCACGAGCGACGAAAAGGGGGAACGGAGGATCAGCGCCGCCGGAGCATGAGCGGCGGCGACCTCGGTGGCGACGGCAGCACCGAGCGACTCTCCGAATAGGAGGAGCGGAGCCGACGTTTTCGATGCGAGGTAGGTCGCCGCCGCCTTCCCATCGCGGATGAGCCCAGTCTGAGAAGGACGGCCGGGGTTGTTTCCGTAGCCTCGGTAGTCGAAGAGCAGCGTGGTGAAGCCATGCGAGCTGAACGACCGTGCCAGGTCCGCCCGATCAGCACGGTTGCCCGCGTTGCCGTTGAAGACGACGATCGCCGCCCGCTCCGGTCCGTCGGCCGGGGCTAGCCACCCGTGTAGCTCGAGCCCGTCCTCGGTGGGGAACGAGACTTCCTCTGCACCCGGAAGTAGGGAAGCGAGGGGCGGAACGGTGCCATCCGGGAAATAGATGAGGCTCCGTTGAAACACCCACAAAAGGCCGACCACCGCCAGCACCAGAACGGCGAAAGGGGCGATGAGGGTCACGACTCGTCGAACCATGGTGTGCGCGTTCGGCTGCTCACACGTTCAATCTAGGTCGCCGTGCCGGCTGCTGAACCAGGCCTGATTTCACATCGGAAACAACAAAAGCCAGGCATGGCCTGACTTTCGCCGTTCGTAGCGGGGGCGGGATTTGAACCCGCGACCTTCGGGTTATGAGCCCGACTAGTGGCTCCGAAAGGACGATCGAAGGTGCCGGATAGCGATGCTCTACGTCACTTCGCCACGGATCAGCTGCTAACAGATGACGGGTGGTGACGACCCATGCCAGGCGGTCGGGCACCAGTCTGGCACCAGGCGCCAGGGCCCCCAATTGGGCGAAAGGGTGCTTTCCGACGACCCGCGCCCCACAATCCGGGGTTTGCACCCCAGCCCCTGTTGCATGATGTGCCGGATCCCGGACGCCAACAAGCGCCTTACAGGACCCCCAGATTGATAGATGCGCTACCTGCGAGCGGCTAGGCGAGTGTCCTTCCAGATAGCGTTACAGGTAGCGCATAGTGCCGGTTCCAGGACGCTTGAGGGTGCCCGGTTTCACTCGAGGAGGCCGCTGATCTGGGCGGGCTGAAGAAGGTTGGCCGTAACATGACGAGACCTGGTACAAGATTTCGTCGATGCTCCACAGCTGCCTCGGCATCTCGCCCGTCATCACCCATCACTTCGGTGTAGCTCCGCCGTGTGGAGTCGGCCTCATCTCGAGCTCCTTCCTCAGAGCCCTCGATGTAACCAACCTCTGTCAGTTCTATCCCTAGTCGTCCTGCGTTCCATTTGCGCGTTTGCGGACATCTTCGACCACTCGTTGCGTGTCGGGACGATCTCGGAGTTTGTCGATCTCTTCGACCAGTCGTTGTGTGTCGGGACGGTCCCGGAGTTTGTCGATCTCTTCGACCACTCGTTGCGTATCCGGACGGCCTCGCAGTTTGTGCCATTCGTTGACAAGCCTTCGAAACATAAGATCACCTTTCCAGACAGGAAGGCGATCGGCGTGGGAGGGTTCCTACCGCCCGGGTTCCTTCCTTGG
>JBFKDW010000038.1:0-27829 GCA_041619515.1 Acidimicrobiia bacterium | reverse complement strand
GCGATAGTCGAGTTCGATTCCGTTGCGGTCGGGATCGAGGCAGGCGACGCGATGGTCAAACGCGCTCCGCTGGGGGTGATCCGGTCGGGCACAGTCCAGCCCGGCAAGTACGTCGTGCTCATCGCCGGCGACGTTGCCAGTGTCGACGAATCATTGGCTGCGGGGCGGGCACTCGGCGGGGAAGCGATCGTCGATACGGTCTTCCTGCCCGACATCCATCCCGGCGTCGTCGCCGCCATCGGCGGAGCACAGGCGTTCGATGACGGGGAGGCGCTCGGCGTGATCGAAACGACGACGGTCGCTGCCATCATCGAGGCGGCCGATGCCGCCGTCAAAGGAGCCGACGTGGTGGCGGCTCGCATCGAGCTGGCCGACGGGCTCGGCGGCAAGGGCTACGCCCTCTTCGGTGGGGCGCTGTCGGAGGTACAAGCCGCGGTGTCCGCCGGAGTGGCGGCACTCACAACCCGGCAACTGGTGGCGAGCGTCGTGATCCCCCAGCTCCACGGTGAGATGCGAGAGGATGTGGTCGCCGGGCCGCGCTTTCGAAAACGGTCTCGAGGACGCACGAGCCGATGAAGCTGGGACGTGTCATCGGCACCGTGGTAGCGACCGAACGGACGCCGGATCTCGATGGCGTCAAGTTCCTGATCGTCCAGATACTCGACAAGCACCAGGAGCCGGCCGGAGAGCCGGTCGTGGCCGCCGACGGAGTCCACATGGCCGGGCCCGGCGAGCTGGTGTACGTCGTCGGTTCCCGGGAGGCCGCCCAGGCCATGCCCAACCCGTTCGTTCCTGTGGACCACGCCATCGTGGGCATCGTCGACGATGTGAGCCTCGCATGAAGATCGGACGGGTGGCAGGAACGGTGGTCTCAACCATCAGCGCACCGATCTTCGAAGGCCGCAAGCTGCTGCTGTGCGACCTCGTGACTCCCGGGGGCGAGCCGACCGGTGACTACATCATCGCCGCCGACACCATTGACGCCGGCGTCGGCGACACCGTGCTCATCCTGGACGAGGGCAGCTCCGCCCGCCAGATCGTCGGCGAGACGGTGGCACCCATCCGAGCGATCGTGGTGGGGATCGTGGACGAAGTGGAGCTGGGCTAGCCGAGCTCGAGGATTACGAACGTTTCGCTCCCCATGACTCTCTTGGTGGCCTTGAACCGCTGGGTCTCGGTGAATCCTGCCTGCGACCACACCCGGAGCGCCCGCTCGTTCTCCACTGCGATGGACACCCGCAGCCGGTCGGCATCCAGACGCCGACGGGCGAAGGCAACAACGGCCTCGACAAAGCTGTTCCCGAGCCCTCGTCCCGTCAGCGAAGGCCGGACTCCCAGGCCGATATCGAGCCCGGGACCCGAATAGTCACCGCCGGGCACACGGGCATCGGCGCCGAACGTGCAAAAGGCGGCGAGTTCACCATCGCGCACGATGACGTGACCGTTGGTCTCGGGCTCGAGGAAATAGGCCACGGCTTCGTCAACCGGCTCGGTGATGCTGTAGCCGTCGTAGGGCGGCTCGTAGCGCCATTCTGCGAAGTCCCGAACATCCTCCTCGGTCACGGGACGAATGGTGAGCTCGGACATCAGCGGCCCTGCGGTCGGGCGTATTCGATGCCACCGCGGGACCGTCCAACCGCGTGCAGCACGCCTGCCTCGCGCAGGCAATAGGCGACCTCCTGGGCCAGGTGCCGCGAGCGATTCAGCGCATCGGCCAAATGGGCGGTGGTGAACGGATTGGGCAGGCCGCTGGGGAGCAGCCCGAGGAGATCCTCGGTGCTCTCGAAGGTCACACGCTCGAGGATTCCGATCAGCCGCCGCTCGGCGATCTTCCAACCGTTGCGCCGCCAGGCCGACGGGTCGGGTGTGCGCACCTCTTCCTCTTGCACCAGAAGCACCTCCAGAGTGAAGTTCGGGTGGCTCAGCAGCGACGGGAACGACACGAGGTGGGCACAGACGTCCGCCACGATGCCACGTTTTGGTGACCTGCGACGCGAGACCTCGGCTCCATCGAGCTTGCGAATCCACTTTTCGGCGGCAATCGGGTGGACCAGGCGCATCCGGTGCCCATCGAGCAGCCGATCTAGCTTGCGGCGCATCGGCGAGAAGCCGCCGGTCTGGATCTCGATGAGAACCTCGTCACGCACCAGGTCGATGACAAACCCTCCCACTCCAATCTCGAGCAGATCACCCTCCTCTCGGTACCACTCTTTGAGCGCGGCGTGCAGATGCTGCTCGCGCAACTCCCCGATGTGTTGGGTGGACATGAGACGAACCATATCGGAAGGCGTCGAGTTTTCGCGAGCTCCTAGGCGCGTGCTGCGCTCGCCACGCGGAAGCCTCCCCATAGCAGCACGGCTCCGACAAACAGACTGAGCGCGAATCCCGAGGTCTCCCCTAGGGCGAACAGGCTCCCCCCGAACGCCGGGAACAGGCCACCGAGCACAATGAGCGCATTGCCGGCGACCAGGCGCCGGTTCACGGTCCAGAACCGCACGGCCGACCATGTCGCCAGCCCCACGAGGAGCAGCGTGCCCATGACGTTGAACACCACGGCATAGAAGCGGGGCCCGGCGGGACCCACCGTTCCGATGTCGGCAAACACATCAGAGCCGGCCGGCAAGCCCGCATCGGCGAGCGGTGCGACGAACGGGGCGGTGAAGGTGATGAACAGCGCGAATGCCCCGATGATCGTGAACCACTCCAGGAGCCTCCGCCCGACGACGGGCCCCCACACGAGATAGGCCGAGCCGATCCCGAGGAAGGGCACGTTGAGGATGGCCCCGAGCCCGTAGAACAATCGGAATACCAGGGAGCTCCATCCGACCACCAGGCCGATCACCAGCATCCAGGTGGCAACGGCATAGAGCGAGAGGGCAATCGCCCAGGCCCCGACGTGGGGGCGGGGGCGCTGCCGGTAGGACCGCGCCAGCTCCAGGACCAGGCCGGTGGCGGCACCCGCAGCCAGAACGGCAAGGGATTCCTCCATAGGCAGTGACGCTACGAGAGGCGGGTAGCCGGAACCAAACGGTGAGCGCTAGCGTCTGCCCTCGATGAGCAACGCGATCATCACCACGGCAGGTCTCAACATGTCCTTCGGCGACGTGCAGGCGCTGCGCGACGTCGATCTCGAGGTGCCGGCCGGCCGAATCGGATTGGTCGGCGCCAACGGCGCCGGCAAGAGCACGCTCATCAAGATCCTGCTGGGCATGCTCCAGCCTTCCAGCGGAGTCAGCGAGGTCTACGGCACGAGCGCCCAGCGCAAACCACTGACCGTCCGCTCCCGGGTGGGATACATGCCCGAGGGCGACTGCTTCCCCCTCGACCAGACGGCGGCCGATTTCGTCTCCTACACCGCCGAACTGGGCGGCTTGCCTGCCTCGGAGTCCCGCCAGCGCGCCTCTGAGGTCCTGACCCTGGTGGGTCTGGCCGAGGAGCGGTTCCGCAACCTCGGCGAGTTCAGCACCGGAATGAAGCAGCGGGCCAAGCTGGCCCAGGCCATCGTGCACTCCCCCGAGCTCGTGCTCTTGGACGAGCCGGCCTCCGGGCTCGACCCCGACGGCCGGGAGGACATGCTCGCCCTCATCAACCGCCTCGGCGAATTCGGCATGAGCGTGGTCTTCTCATCGCATGTCCTCGGCGACATCGAGCGCACCTGTGACTGGGTCGTGATGCTGAACGAGGGCCGGCTGCTCCGCAACGAGCCGCTGGCATCCATCCGGGCCTCCAATGCCATCCGGGTGGTCCTGCTCGACGACCCCACCCCGGCGGTCCGGGTGCTGGAATCTCGCGGCGCACGCGTGGCGGTCACCGACCGGACCCTCGACGTCGAATTCGAAACCGGCGATCCGTTTGTCGCGATCCGTGACGTGCTGGTCGAAACCGGCCTGGGGCTGCGCAGCCTCGGCTCGAAACAGACCACCCTCGAGGACGTGTACCTGGCCGAGGAGGAATACGGGCTGTGAGCTCCGAAGGCGCCATCTTCGATCTCGACTATCGCCGCTACGAAGGTGCCAGAACCGGCCGCACCAAGATCCGCTGGGCCATCGTCCGCGATGGGGTTCGCAAGGTGCTGGGACTGCGCCGCAAGGCTCGCCGCAAGATCCTCCCGTGGGGGCTGATCGTGCTGGCAGTGATCCCCGCCATCGCCTTCGTCGGCTTCCGGGTCCTCACCGAGGGGCTGGGGGCCGACGAACTGCTCGAGGATCTCATTCCCGGTCACGCCGATTACTTCGGATTCACGTTCCAGCTCACGTTCCTGTTCGTGGCGCTCTCGGCGCCGGAGCTGCTCATCCCCGACCGGGTGAGCAACGTGCTGACCGTGTACGCGTCACGCCCGCTCACCCTCGCCGATTACCTGATCGCCCGGGTCGGTTCGCTGCTGCTGGTCGTCATGGCATTCACCCTGCTCCCCCAGCTCGTGATCTACCTCGGAGGGGCCGTTCTATCCGGGGACATCATCGGGCACGTGACCGGCAACCTCGACCTGCTGTGGAAGATCCCGGCCGGGGCGCTGGCCGTCTTCGCCACCCAGGCCGGAGTCGCGTTCATCATCAGCGCCTATGCCAGGCGGCGGGGTGTCGCCGCCGGCGTCTACATCGCGTTTTCGATCATTTCCGGGGGCGTGGCGTTCGGATTGTCGGAGGCAGTCAACCGCTGGTTCGCAGTCATCGACCTGCAGGCTCATGCCGTGGTCCTCATCGGGGAGATCTTCAACGAGCCCGGGTTTCGCGACGATACGTCGATGGGCCAGGCCGACCTCTCGCCCTGGGTCTCGCTCGTTGCGGTCGTTACGATCGCAGTGCTGGCGGCGGGGCTCCTGTATCGGCGCTACCGGAAGCTCATGTGATGACGACGCTGTCGCCCGCCTTCGTTCGCAACCCGACGATCGAGATCGCCGAGATATCCAAGTGGTTCGGTCAGAAGGTGGCGGTCAGCAACGTGTCCTGTTCCTTCGGCCCCGGGATCACGGGCTTGCTCGGTCCGAACGGGGCAGGCAAGACCACGCTACTGCGGATGATGGCGGGCCTCATTCGCCCCTCGCGTGGCAAGCTGACCGTGCTCGATACCGACCCCCGGAGAGACACCACCGTCTTCCAGCGAGTCGGCCTGGTCCCGGAGGACGATGCGGTATATCCGTTCCTCACCGGGCGACGGTTCGTCGAGTACGGGGCTGAGCTGGCCGGAGTTCGCAATCCGTCCTCCGCCGCCGCTCACGCCATCACGGCCGTGGGCATGGACGACGCTGCCGGCAGGCGCATCGAGGGATACAGCAAGGGGATGCGACAGCGCATCAAGGTGGCAGGCGCACTCGTCAACGATCCCGAGGTGCTCTACCTGGACGAGCCCCTCAACGGCGCCGACCCGGTCCAACGGGTGAGACTCATCGAGCTGTTTCACCATCTCGCGGCCGAGGGTCGGACGGTGGTCGTCTCGTCCCACGTGCTCGAGGAAGTCGAGAAGATGGCGTCGCGGGTGATCGCGATGGTCGATGGGCGCCTGGCTGCCGCCGGAGACGCTGCGGCAATCCGCGCCGCCTTCACCGACATCCCATACCGGGTGCGCATCGACTCCGATGTGCCCCGAACCCTTGGAGCCGCCTTGCTGGGCCGGGAGGTCATCCGCAGCGTCGAAGTGATCGACGACACCCTCCACGTTCAAACCGACGACCTGGGTGACCTGGGACGGCTCCTCCCCTCACTTGCACAGTCTCTCGACGTCCGCCTCACCCTGGTGCAACCCGAGGATCTCAGCCTCGAGAGCGTCTTCCGCTACCTGGTGCACGGCCGATGACCCGCTTTCTGGCCATCATTCGGGTCACGCTCCTGCAACTCATCGGGCGGCGCCGTTCCATCGGCCTGCTGCTGCTGGCCGCGGTGCCGGCGGTGATCCTCCTCCTCGTCGGGCTCAACGTCAACGAGCGCGACACAGAGGAGTTCTTCCGGACCGTCATCCTGTGGCTGGTGCTTGGCGTCGTCGTTCCCATCATCGCCATCGTGCTCGGGTCGGGATCGCTCGGCGACGAGCGGGCGCAAAAGACGATGTCCTACCTTGCGCTGCGGCCGATCCGACGCGAGGTCATCGCCACGGCCAAACTGCTGGCAACCTGGCTGGCCTCGTTTCTCGTCGCCGGCGCCGGTGCCCTGCTGACGGCGGTGGCGCTCGGGATCACCATTGGGAGCTGGGACGAGACGCTCGCCATCCTGGTGGCGACCGCCGTAACCACTCTCGGTTTTGTCGCAGTGACCCAGCTGGTCGGCTACATCACGGAGCGGGCGGTCATTATCGGGCTCGCGTACCTGCTCATCTGGGAGACGATCGTCACGAGTGCGGCCAGCCAGGTGGCCACCACCTCGATTTGGCGAATGGGCCTGTCGGCATACGCCGGCATCATCGCAGGTGACCACTGGGGCTCAGCACTCGGCCTGGAGGCGCGGGTCGTCGCCGATCTCAAAGATCTCCTCTCAGGGGTCGGCCCCGGAGCAGGAGGTGCCCTCGTGAAGGTCCTGGGGCTCTCCATGGTCTCGGTGGTGGCTCTCGGCTATCTCATGCGGGAACGCGACCTGGTCTCCTGAGGGAAGGGCCCGTCCGATGAGTGCCTCGGTGGTGTACCAGCTGATCGGGTACCTGGGGTCGGCTTTGATCGTCGCCTCGCTGTCGATGAAGTCGATCCTGCGGCTGCGCCTCGTCGGGCTGACCGGCGCCGTCGTCTTCTGTGTCTACGGGGTACTCATCGAGGCGTATCCGATCGTGCTCACCAACCTGGTGATCGTCGGCATCCACCTGTACTTTCTCCGCACGCTCCTCGGCTCGAGGCCGGTCTTCACCGTGCTCGAGGTGCGGCAGGGCTCGGCGTACCTCGAGCATTTCATCAAGCACTACGAAGACGACATTCGCACGTTCCTGCCGGATTACCGCTACGAGCCGAAACCGGATCGGTACCGAGCGTTCATTCTGCGCGACATGGTCCCCGCCGGCCTCTTCATTTGCGATGTCGACGGCAGCGAAACCGTCCGGGTCCAGCTCGACTACGTCATCCCCGCCTATCGTGACCTCAAGGTCGGGCGCTTCCTCTTCTCGTCCGGCTCCACGATCTTCGCCGATCCCCATATCACCCATGTGGAAAGTGCCCCCGGCAGCGCCCGCCACAGCAAATATCTGGAGCGAATCGGCTTCCGGCGCACGACCGGAGCCGACGGCCGTGAGACCTACCGCCTCCGCCTTGCCGATCTGCCGGGCCAGGCAGGCAGGCATTTCCTTCCCATTCCCGAGGAAGGAATCACCCGCCACGACCCCGCCGGCTGATAGGTTTCCCGGGTGAACCGTCCCCCCTCCTATCGAATGGGGCGCGCCGCGCTCGTCGTGTCGGTCGGGGTTCTCCTCTCGCGCATCCTCGGTCTGCTGCGAGAGGTGGCACTCGCCGACCTGATCGGCGCCAACGCCGCCGGCGACGCCTATCGGGTGGCGTTCATCATCCCCGACTTCCTCAACTATCTGCTCGCCGGCGGATACATGGCCATCACCTTCATTCCGATCCTGTCGCGCCACTTCGCCGACGACGACGAGAACGGCGCCTGGCGGGCCTTCGTAGCGGTGGCCCGGCCGATCGCAATCGCCATGGCGGCGCTGATTGCGGTCGGGATGGTGATAGCGGAACCGGTCATCGATGCGGTCACCGCTCTGGATTCGGAAGCGGTCACCGAAGCCACCCGCCTCACGCGCATCATCCTTCCCGCCCAATTCTTCTTCGTGACGGGAACCTTGCTCATGGCCGTCCAATACGCCCGCGGGCGGTTCGCCATCCCCACCCTGGCCCCGATCGTGTACAACCTGTCGATCATCGTCGGCGGGCTCCTTCTCACCGACCGGAGCGATCCCTCGGCGGACGGATTCGCCTGGGGTGTGCTGGCGGGGGCCATCATCGGGAACTTCCTGATCCAGGCCTACGGGGCCTACCAGGAGGGATTGCGCCTGCCTGCGGGTGTCCCGATGCGGAGCCCGGTCGTGGGCGAATACCTCCTGCTTGCCCTGCCCCTCATGCTCGGCCAGTCGCTCGTCCTGCTCGACGAGTCGCTCGCGCGTGTGTTCGGGACGCAGCTGGGTGAGGGGCCAACCTCCCAGCTCGGATTCGCCCGGCAGACGATGCTGGTGCCGATCGGTGTCGTTGCCCAGGCAGCCGCTGTTGCCGCCTATCCCTTCTTGTCGCGCCTGGCCGAGGAAGGAAAGCTCAGGGAGCTGACGATGTCGCTGGCCCGGGCCATCCGCTACGTGATCGTCGCCAGCCTCGTCGCCACTGCCGCCCTGACCGCGCTGTCGATCCCCACCATCGGCGCCCTGTTCGAACGCGGCCAGTTCGGTGCCGCCGACACGACGGCCGCGGCCGGGGCGCTCGTCTTCTACGCCCTCGGAATCCCCTTCTGGGGCGTGGCCCAACTCCTCGCTCGCGGCTTCTATGCGAGGCGTCAGATGTGGGTGCCGGTGGTGATAGGAACCGGCGCCACCGCACTGGCCATTCCCGTCTACTTCGCCTTGAAGGAGCTCATGGGCATCCGGGGGGTGGCGCTCGCTTCGACCGTGTCGATCGCCGCCTACACGCTCGTCCTCGGCATCGTGTGGCTCCACCGCACCGGCAGCCACGTGCTCGCCGCGACGGCACGCACGACCGGGAGGGCACTGGTCCCGACCGCCGCCGCCGGTGCTGCCGCCTGGGTGACCGCCCGCCTGGCGCAGGGCGCAGCTGCCGGTTTCGCCGGCTCGGTGCTCCAGGTGGCCGTCGGCGGCGCGGCGGCCGCCGCCACGTTCCTCGCCCTGGCCGGCTGGATGGGGACGATGAAGCGGATCAGCGAGAGCTGATCGCTCAGCTCTTGCTGGCGGCGAAGATCTCGCCGATTTCCTTCGTCAGATCCCACAACTCCTGAGCGAGAGCGGCATCGATGTTCTGCATGTTCTGGGTGCAGAGATGGCCCGCACGATGGAACTTCTCGTGGAGATCGGGCCAGCGCTCGAGGTGTTCGGGCTTGAAATACTGGGTCCACAGGACATCGAGCAGCTCGTACTTGCACTTCTTGGCATGATCCTCCTTGTTGGCAACCCGCCGCTCGAGGTCATGGTGAAACTTGATCTTGGTGGCATCTGAGGCGTCCGCCGCCGGCACTTCCATGGCTTCTATCTGCTCGACCATCTTGGCGACTGTTTCGGCGGCGTTGATGGCGAAGGTGGGGTCGTAGATGCCGCACGGCACGTGGCAATGGGCGTGAGCTACCAGCTTCGGCTTGAAGAATCCCATTCGTCCTCCTCGTTGTGGATGGGAGCAACACGATACACTCGGGCGGGGAGGCAACCCGCATGCGGAGATCTCGGGCTCTGGGAGCCGCCCTCGGCGCGTTGATGGTCGCCGGCGCCGCGATCGGGCGCACCCGCCTTCGACGGTTCGAGGTGACAGAAGATTCGATGGCACCCGCCCTCCGGGACGGTGACTATGTGATCGCCACCCGGCTGGTTTCGGCTCCGCTGCGCGGCGACATCATCGTGTTCCCACACCCGCGCTCCCCCGGCTTCCTCATGATCAAGCGGGTGGTTGGCCTCCCGGGTGAAACCCTCCGAATCGACAACGGCCGGACCGTCGCCAACGGCCACGTGCTGGCCGAGCCATGGGCGCACGGATCGCCGGCCGGTGAGTACGCCTGGCATCTCGACGGCCGCCACCTGATCGTGATATCGGACAACCGCTCGCTGTCCACCGAGGACAGCCGCGAGCTCGGCCCCCTTCCGGTTGGAGACCTGTGGCGGGTTGGCTTTCGCTACTGGCCGATCGGCCGGATCGGACCCGTCCGCTAGAAACGGTTCCGCCTCACCAGTTCATTCAGCGGCTTGCGGCCGCCCATCGATCGCGACGCTCGCGCCTCGGCCTCTGCCTCGACGTCCGGGTAACCGAAGCACAGGGCATACCGGCCGTGGTGGTCGTCCGGCAGGTTGAGCACCTGCGCGGCGCACGCGTCGTCGTGGAGGGTCACCGGGCACGAGCCGACCCCCCGGGCGGCGGCCGCCAGCATCATGTTCTGCGCAACTCGCCCGATATCGAACTCGTAGCCGCCGGGCAGCCGAACCGGCACGATGAGCAACCGGGCGTCCCGAAGCGGCTGGGTGAACTGGCCACACTCGGCCAGGCGGGATTGCTGGTCGGGGTCGTCGACCACGATGAACGACCAATCCTGGCGGTTCTTGGCGCTGCCGGTCCAGCGGCCGGCCTCGAGAATGGCCGCAGCATCTTCGGCCGAGACCGGTTCGCTCCGGTACCGGCGCACCACTCGCAGTTCGAGAACGGCCCGATAGGGATCGCGAGGCTGCTCGAAGGTCACGGCAGGGAGGCTAACCCCATTCGCGTCGTGTTCAGTCGATATGCTCCACCGGATGTTCGACCCGTTCCTGTCTGCCGTTGAACAGATCGAGCTCATTGGCATGCGCGCCGTCACGGTTCGGGAGCTGGTCACCGCCTACCTGGAGCGCAGTGAGACATCGCAGGACCTGTTGAACGCCTACACACTCATCGATCGGCGCCAGGCACTGCTCCGGGCCGAGATCATCGATCGGCGACTGTTCTCCGGCGAACAGGTCGGTCCGCTGGCCGGAATCACCGTTGCCCTCAAGGACCTGATCGACCAGAAGGGCCTGCCGACCACGGCCGGATCATCCTTCTACCGCCAGGTTGGGAGGCAATCGGCCACGGTCGTGGAGCGCTTGGAGGCGGCGGGAGCAATCGTCATCGGGCGAACCGGGCTGCACGAATTCGCCTTCGGCTTCTCGTCCGAGAACCACTGGTTCGGTCCGGTGCGTAATCCGTGGGATCCGAGCACGTCGCCGGGCGGCTCTTCTGGCGGTTCAGCCGTAGCGGCGGCCGCCGGGCTGAGCGCAGTTGCGATCGGCACCGACACCGGGGGCTCGATCCGGGTTCCGGCGGCAGTGTGCGGCTGCGTCGGCCTCAAGGTCACCCACGGCCGGGTCCCGCTCACCGGAGTGTTTCCCCTAGCACCGAGCCTGGATACGGTGGGACCGATTGCGCGCACGGTGCAGGACGCCGCTCTCGTCTATGCGGCGATCGCCGGGTACGACCCCGCCGACCCGTACTCGCTGGTCGAGCCGGTCCGGGCCCCGGATCGGGAAGCCGGGATTCAGGGGTTGATCGTCGGTGTCCCGCATCCGTGGGTCGAGCAGCCGGTCGAGCCTGGTTTGCGGGCCGCCTTCGAAGCTGCGCTGGGGCGCCTGGCCGGGCTCGGCGCCGAGATCCGCCATCTCGAGGACCCGTTTGTGCAGCCGCCCGGGCTGATCAACGAGGCCGCCGCCAGCGAGGTGGCCGTGGTGCACGGAAAATGGTTCCCTTCCCGGGCCGACGAGTACGGGCCGGAGGTGGCCGACCGGCTCGGGCCGGCGATGGGGGTGACCGTCGCAGCGGGTGTGGCCGCCAAACAGTGGCGACAGGACCTGCGTGAGCACACCTTCGACCTGTTCCGGGAGTGTGACGTCCTGGCGACCCCGGCGGTGGCCGCCAACCGGAAGGCCATCGGAGAGCTCTCCCTCGTCGTCGACGGCGAGGAGATGGGCTACCGGCAAGCGTTCAGCGCCTTCTCGGCCCTCGTCAACCAGGCGGGCCATCCGGCGCTGGTCCTCCCCCTGCACGAGGCAGGAGACCCGCCGCCCTCGATCCAGCTCATCGGGCCGGACTGGTCGGAGCATCGCTTGCTGGAAATCGGGATGGGTTTGGAAGCGGCCGGGGTGGTTCGCTTCCGGGCGCCGGAGCCGGTGGGCTGAGAGAAAAAGATCGGCTACTTGTTGCGGTGCTCTAACCTACACTGCGACCGTGGCCACCACCCAAGATCCCGCACCCCCAGCCGCCGAGCGTGAGCTACGGGATCGCGTCGTAATTCGTTTTGCCGGTGACTCCGGCGACGGCATGCAACTGGCCGGTGCCCGGTTCACCGACGCCTCCGCCGCGTTCGGAAACGACCTGGCAACCCTCCCCAACTTCCCCGCCGAGATCAGGGCCCCGGCCGGGACCCTCCCGGGTGTCTCCGCCTTCCAGATCCATATCGCCGGCTCGGACATCCTCACACCGGGTGACTCGCCGGACGTCCTGGTTGCGATGAATCCCGCCGCCCTCAAGAAGAACATTGCCGACCTCAAACCGGGCGGCGTGATCGTTGCCAACACCGACAGCTTCGAGGAGCGCAACCTGGCCAAAGCCGGATACGAGTCGAACCCGCTCGAGGACGGCTCACTGGATGGGTACAACCTCCTGACGGCTCCGATGGACGAGCTCACCAAGGAGGCGGTGAAGGACAGCGGGGTCAAGGGACGGGAAGTGCTCCGCTCCAAGAACTTCTTCGCCCTGGGGGCATTGGCCTGGATGTTCAACCGCCCGCGCGAGACCACCCTGGACTGGGTGGAGAAGAAGTTCTCGAGCAAGCCCGAGGTGGTTGCAGCCAACAGCGCGGCCTTCAAGGCCGGATACAACTACGGCATCACTACCGAGGCGTTCGCCCATACCACCTTCGAGGTTCCCGCCGCCGACCTCCCGGCCGGAACGTACACCAACGTCGTCGGCAACCAGACGATTGCCTGGGGGCTGATTGCCGGGGCCCGGGCAGCAGGCTTGCCGCTGTTCTATGCGTCTTACCCGATCACGCCTGCCACCGACATCCTCCACGAGCTGGCCCGTCACAAGAACTTCGGAGTCAGGACCTTCCAGGCCGAGGATGAGATCGCGGCGGTCGGTGTCGCACTGGGAGCGTCGTTTGTCGGACACCTCGGCGTGACCGGAACGAGCGGCCCGGGCGTGGCCCTCAAGAGTGAGACCATCAGCCTGGCTCTGATGGCCGAGCTTCCGCTGGTCATCATCGATGTTCAGCGTGGCGGTCCTTCCACGGGCCTCCCAACCAAGACCGAACAGTCGGACTTGATGATGGCCATCCACGGCCGCCATGGCGAGGCTCCGCTTCCGGTCGTTTCGGCATCGACCCCGAGCGACGCTTTCGACGCCGCCATCGAGGCATGCCGCATCGCCGTCAAATACATGACGCCGGTGATGCTCCTGTCGGATGGCTACATCGGCACCAGCTCCGAGCCGTGGCGGCTGCCCGATGTTGCGGAGCTGCCGAGCTTCCCGACGTCGTTTGCCACCGAGGTGAACCATGACGACGGATACATGCCCTACCTGCGAGACCCCGAGACCCTCTCTCGCCCGTGGGCGGTTCCCGGGACCGCCGGCCTCGAGCACCGCGTCGGTGGCCTGGAGAAGGACCAGCTGACCGGCAATGTCAGCTACGACCCGCTCAACCACGAGGCAATGACCCTGCTGAGGGAGAACAAGACCAAGGCGGTAGCGAAAGACATCCCGCACGTGGAGATCACCGAGGACGACGACGCCGAGCTGCTCGTCGTCAGCTGGGGGTCGACCTACTCTGCGGTTCTGGCCGGAGTCAAGAACAGCCGGAGGAAGGGTCTGAAGGTTGCCCATCTCCATCTGCGCCACCTGAACCCGTTTGCGCCCAACCTGGGCGATGTGATCGCCCGCTACCCGAAGGTGCTCGTTCCCGAGCTCAACCGGGGACAGCTTTCCCGCCTGTTGCGAGCCGAGTTCCTGACTCCAACCACCACCCTCTCCAAAGTGCAGGGACAGCCGTTCAAAGCGGCCGACATCGAAGCCAAGATCGAAGAGATGCTGGGGACATGACATGACATCGACCTACACCCGCCAGGATTTCCAGTCCGACCAGGAAGTACGCTGGTGCCCCGGATGCGGCGACTACACCATCCTCGCCTCCGTCCAAACATTCATGGCAGAGGCCGGAATCTCAAAGGAGGACGTCGTGTTCGTGTCCGGCATCGGATGCGCCGCTCGTTTCCCCTACTACATGGAGACCTACGGGATCCACAGCATCCACGGGCGGGCACCGGCCGTCGCCTCCGGCGTGGCGGCGGCTCGCCCGGAGCTCTCGGTGTGGGTGGTGAGCGGCGATGGCGACGCGCTCTCCATCGGAGGCAACCATCTCATCCATGCGCTGCGCCGCAACCTGAACGTCAAGATCCTCCTGTTCAACAACCAGATATACGGGCTCACCAAAGGCCAGTACTCCCCAACCAGCGAGGCCGGCAAGCGCACGAAGTCCAGCCCGATGGGCTCCATCGACTATCCGTTCAACCCCATCAGCCTGGCGCTCGGCGCCGAGGCGACCTTCGTGGCCCGGACACTCGACATGGATCGCAACCACACCATCGAGATGTTGACGGCCGCCCACAAGCACCAGGGCTCGGCGCTCATCGAGATCTACCAGAACTGCAACGTCTTCAACGACAAGGCGTTCCAGGAGCTGACCGCCAAGGACACGCGGGACAGCAATCAGATCCGGCTCGTGCAGGGCGAGAAGGTGCTCTTCGACGGCGGCCGCAAGGGTGTGGCTCTCGAGGAAGGGCGAGCGTTCATCGTCGACGTGGACAAGTACGGCGAGGACATCGTCCACACTCACGACGCCACGCTCGAAGACTCGTCGACCGCGTTCGCGCTCAGCCGGCTGGCCCACGGGCCGCACGGCCCCACGCCGATCGGCATCTTCCGGACCGTGGCGCGGCCCGTCTACGAGCGGGCTCTCAACGAGCAGCTGGCAGCGGCCACCGAAGCCAAGGGCCCGGGTGATCTTGCCTCGGTCCTCGGCAGCAACGGCACCTGGACGGTCGGCTAGGAGCCGATCGACCACTCCTCGGCAAGGAGCCCATCGTCCGACGCGGGCGGCGCCGAGCTACGGCCCGGCGAGAGCGAATTAGTCTGCCCAGGTGCTCTTTCCGTTCGCCTTCATCGCAATCGCCGGCGCCGCCATCGCCGCTGCGCTCTCGCGTCACCGCCAGACCAACGAGGCGTGGGCGGCTGCCGCCCAGGAGCTCGGCATCACCCTCAAGCCCACCGGGGGCCTCGGAGGGCTCACCAACCGCGCTTCGATGTCCGGGATGATCTCCGGCCTGAGAGTGACGATCGACACATACCGGTCCAACGACAGGACATACACCCGCTACCGGGTGGGGTACCCGTCGCTGGGGCTCGGCCTCCAGGCCAAGCGCCAGCATGCCCTGGCGCGCCTGGGAACCTTCTTCGGGTTTCAGGACATCGAAATCGGCGACCCGGTGTTCGACGAGGCCCTCATCGTGAAGGGCGACTACCCCGAACAGGTCACGGCATTCCTCACGCCTTCCCGGCGGGTCGCCATCACCGGCCTGATCGAGAACTACCCGGGCACGGTCATAACCGACACCGTCATCACCTATCTACGCAATGGCATCGTCGCCGACCCAGCGGAGCTCACTTCGACCCTCCGCCGCATCATGGCCGTCGCCCAGGAGCTGCGCGGCGTCGACCGCTACGCCGAGCAGGCCGGCAGCCGCCGGCTCGAGGGCGATGTGACCGAGGCCCTCGAGATCCTGGAAGGAGCGCCGCCGAGCGGTGATCCGTTCATCGACTTCTCCCGCAAGCAACAGGTGGGCGAGATCCGCTATGCCCGCGGCGACGCCGACGGTGCCAAGGAGGTCTTCGACGAGTTGAGGCGGCAGGCCCCGGCCGACCCCGAGATCGCTCGCTGGGCACGGGATCGCGCTGCTCCGGCACCGGCCGTCCCGGGCGCCGGGGAGCCAAACGAAGATGCTGCTGCGGTGGCCGAGCACTTGTTCCGCAAGGAGAACTACAGCTTCGACACGATGGAGATATTCGAGAACGAGTACGAGGGGAAGGCGGTGTCCTGGTCGGGCGAGTTGAAGCGGCTGAGACGATTCGACCACGATCGTGACTTCGGGGAAGGGCCGGGGGTCAAGGCCGTGTTTCGGGTCGCCGTCCTCGGGACCGATCTCTACTCAGGGCGCGACGTCGATGCCATCGTGCGGCTTCCGCACGGCACCGAGGACCGGCTCGAGATCGGCAGGCGGTACGCCTTCCGGGGCACCCTCAGCCGATGCGATCCCGCGATGCGCAACCTCTTCGTGACCGACGCCGACCTCGGTTGAGGTCCAGGCAACCGGACGGTCAAAACGCTGATTGTGGCTACCGCCACCACAGGAACGCGAAAATCGTTCGCCTCGCCGAAGAATCCCGTTTAACCTCGCCACTACGGCGGGAGGGCGCGGAGCTCGCCACTACATAGCGAACAGAAAGTGGACCATGAATTGGACGCATGTTCTGGCCTTCGGACTCGGCGCCCTCTGGATGCTGGTCGTCTTCGTGACCGCATCCGCCATGCGCACCCCCCGGCGCGGATGGGTAGAAGAGAGCCAGTTGCAGATGCCCCGTAACTGGACCGAGCTGCAAGCCGGCAACGCCACCCGCTACTACGACTGAGCGGTGTCCTCTTCAGCGGCCTCCTCGGCCAGACGCAGCTCCTGCGCCTGCGCCCGGGCGGCCTCTGCGTCGCCCTCGACTATCTCGGCCCGGTCCGACAGCAGGGTGACCTGGTTGCGAAAGATCTGAAGAAACCCGCCGTGCACGGCAACGGTGACCGTTTCCGAGCCTGCGTGGATCTCTGCTGAGCCGGTGGCGAGGGCCGCCATGGTGGGCTCGTGGCCGGCCATGATCCCGATGTCACCCTCCGTCGTTCGGGCGGTGACCAGCTCGGCCTCGCCAGACCACACCACCGCCTCCGGGGAGACCACGTCGACCTGGAAGCTCTCTGCCATCAGGCGCTCTGCAGTTCCTTGGCCTGGGCGTACACATCGTCGATACCCCCGGCCATGTAGAAGGCCTGCTCCGGCAGGTCGTCGACTTCGCCATCCACGACCATCCGGAAGCTGCGGATGGTGTCCTCGAGCGGAACCGTCTTGCCCGGGAACCCGGTGAACTGCTCGGCCACGAAGAATGGCTGCGAGAGGAACTTCTGGATGCGCCGGGCCCTGGCGACGATGAGCTTGTCCTCTTCGGACAACTCGTCGATCCCGAGGATGGCGATGATGTCCTGGAGGTCCTTGTAGCGCTGCAGGATCTGCTGAACATCGCGGGCGGTTTGGTAATGCTCTTCGCCGATGATGAGCGGGTCGAGAATTCGGCTGGTGGAGTCGAGCGGATCGACCGCCGGGTAGATGCCGAGCTCGGAGATGCCGCGAGACAACACGGTCGTGGCATCGAGATGGGCGAAGGTGGTGTGCGGTGCGGGGTCGGTGATGTCGTCGGCCGGCACATAGATCGCCTGCAGCGAGGTGATGGAACGACCGGCCACCGAGGTGATGCGCTCCTGCATGGCGCCCATCTCGTCGGCCAGGGTCGGCTGGTAGCCCACGGCCGACGGCATGCGGCCGAGCAGTGTCGATACTTCGGACCCGGCCTGGGTGAAGCGGAACACGTTGTCGACGAACAGCAGCACATCCTGGCCCATCTCATCCCGGAAGTACTCCGCCATGGTGAGCGCCGACAACCCCACCCGCAGCCGCACGCCGGGCGGCTCGTCCATCTGGCCGAACACGAGCGCGGCCTTGGTGATGACGCCCGACTCGGTCATCTCCCCAAACAAGTCGTTGCCTTCCCGGGTCCGCTCCCCTACTCCGGCGAACACCGACACGCCGCCGTGCTCGGTTGCCACCCGGTGAATCATCTCCTGGATGACGACGGTCTTGCCGACACCGGCTCCGCCGAACATGCCGATCTTGCCGCCCTTCACATAGGGTTCGAGCAGATCGATGACCTTGATGCCGGTTTCGAAGATCTCCCGCTGAGAGCTGAGGTCGGAGAAGTCGGGAGCCGGCCGGTGGATCGGCCACCGCTGTTTGAACTCGATCGAGCCGGCCGGCACGTCGAGCGGCTGGCCGAGCACGTTGAAAATGTGGCCGAGGGTCTCGTTTCCGACGGGAACGGTGATCGGCCCGCCGGTGTCGCGCACCTCGGCGCCGCGCACGAGTCCGTCGGTGGATCTCATCGCCACGGCCCGCACCAGCGACTGGCCGAGGTGCTGGGCAACCTCGGCCACCACCGTCACCGTCTCATCGCCCAGGTCGATGTCCACCTCTACGGCGTTGGTGATCTCCGGGAGCTCGCCGGGCGGGAATTCGGCGTCGATGACCGGACCTGCAACTTTGACGATTCGTCCAGTGTTCACGTGCGTACTCCTTGGGTTGGCTAGCCGGCGGTCAGCGCCTCGGCGCCGCCGACGATCTCTGAGATCTCGGTGGTGATTTCGGCCTGGCGGGCCTGGTTGGCCTGCCGGCTCAGAAGCTTGGTCAAATCCTCGGCGGCTTCCGTAGCGGCTTTCATCGCCCGCCGGCGGGCGGCATGCTCGGAGGCGGATGCCTCGAGCAGCATCCCGAAGACACTCGCCTCCAGATAACGCGGCAACAGGCGGTTCAGGATCGCCTCGGGATTGGGCTCGTAGGTGTAGCCGGTGGCGACGGCTTCTCCCGTTTCGGCGGCCGGCGGGGGCTCAATCGGCAGCAGCGGCCATTCGACGGCGGTCTGGGTGAGGGCCGAGAGATAGCGAGTCGTGTAGGCGTCGACGGAATCGACGGCTTCCTCGGCGTAGTCGTTGAGAATCGTGTTGGCAATCGCCCGGGCATCTCCGTAGCCGGGCGTGTCGGTGACGCCCAGGAACGATCGCTCTACCTGGTAGCCGCGGTAGCGGAAGTAGCTGTTCGACTTCTTCCCGACGCAATACAGGCGCAGGTCGACCCTCTCATGCTTCAGCTCGATGAGGCGCCGCTCCGCCATCCGGATGACGTTGGAGTTGTAACCACCGGCCAGGCCGCGGTCGGAGGTGACAACGAGGACCCCGGCCGTTCGCCGTTGGCGGCTGTCGAGCAGTGGATGTGAGGCGCCGCCCGAGGCGGCACCCACGTTGGAAATGACCTCGACGAGCTTGTCCGTGTAGGGCTGGGCCGCCTCCACCCGGGCCTGGGCCTTGACGATACGGGAGGCGGCGATGAGCTCCATCGCAGACGTGATCTTCATGGTCGACTGGACGCTGCGGATGCGCCTGCGAATCAGCCGGAGCTCAGCACTCGCCATCGGGTGCTACTCGGCCTCGAACGTGTCTACGAAGGCGCTGATTGCCCGCTTCAGCTCGTCTTCATCCGGGAGCTGGCCGGTGTCGACGATATGTGACATCAGCCCGCCGTGGCGCGCCTGCATGAACTGACGCAACTCCCGATCGAAACGACGAACCTCCGGCATCGGGACCTTGTCGAGGAAGCCTTCGTTGACCGCGTAGATGGAGACCACCTGCTCCTCCACCGGCACCGGTGCGTACTGGGGCTGCTTGAGCATCTCGACCACCCGCCTGCCCCGCTCCAGCTGCGCCTGGGACGCCGCATCCAGCTCGGACCCGAACTCGGCGAAGGCCTCCAGCTCCCGGAACTGGGCGAGGTTGAGCCGCAGCGGCCCGGCCACCTTCTTCATGGCCTTGATCTGGGCATTGCCGCCGACCCGGGAAACAGAGATTCCCGCGTTGATGGCGGGGCGAACACCCGAGTAGAACAGGTCGGTCTCGAGGAAAATCTGACCATCGGTGATGGAGATGACGTTGGTGGGGATGAAGGCCGACACGTCGCCCGCCTTGGTCTCGACGATGGGCAGGCCGGTCAGTGACCCACCGCCCAGCTCCTCCGAGACCTTGGCGCAGCGCTCCAGCAGGCGGCTGTGGAGGTAGAAGACATCTCCCGGATACGCCTCCCGGCCGGGGGGGCGCCGCAACAGCAACGAGATCGCTCGATAGGCGACTGCCTGCTTCGAGAGGTCGTCGAAGATGATGAGGCCGTGCTCACCGTTGTACATCCAGTGCTGTCCGATGGCGGAGCCGGCATAGGGTGCGTACATCTGATGGGCGGCCGGAGACGAGGCGGGCGCGTTGACCACGACCGTGTAGTCGAGTGCTCCGTAGCGGTCCAGGGTGTCGACAACCTCAGCCACCGTCGACGCCTTCTGGCCGATGGCGACGTAGATGCACTTCACCCCGGTGTCCTTCTGGTTGATGATCGTGTCGATGGCAATGGCGGTCTTGCCGGTCTGACGGTCGCCGATGATCAGCTCACGCTGGCCGCGCCCGATGGGGATCATGCCGTCGATGGCCTTGATACCGGTCTGGAGGGGCTCGAACACCGGCTGGCGCTCGACCACCGAGGGGGCTGTTTCCTCCAGGAACCGGGACTCGCTGCTGTTGATGGGGCCCTTGCCGTCAAGGGGGTTGCCGAGCGGATCGATGACACGGCCGAGAAGCGCATCACCGACGGGCACCGACAACACCCGACCGGTCTGCTTGACGGGATCCCCTTCCTGGACGTGATTGAACTCCCCCATGAGAACGGCGCCGATACTGTCGGCCTCGAGATTGAGTGCGACCCCGAGCAGCCCGCCGGGGAACTCCAGCATCTCTGACGCCATTGCGTTCGGCAAGCCCGAGACCCTGGCAACACCGTCGCCGATCGATGTGACGTAGCCGACGGTCTCGGCGTCCACCTCAGGCTTCCAGTCCTCGAGGTGGCGCCGGATGGCGGCAGAGATTTCTTCCTGATTGATGGTCAGATCGGCCATGTTCTTAAGCTCCGAATTCCTCGCGTAGATCTTGCAGGCGGCCCTTGACGGAGCCGTCGATGACGACATCCCCCACCCGGGCGACGATGCCGCCGAGTATCGAGGGATCGACCACCACTTTGGCTTCCACCGTCTTGCCGGTGGCGGCACCCAGGCGCTCCTCGAGGCGGCGAACCGTGTCGGCATCCAGCTCGACCGCCGACCGGACTTCTGCGATCGCCCGATTGCGGGCGCTTGCCGCCTTGGTAACGAGGCGATCGGCGATCGCCGAGAGGTCCCTGGCTTTGCCAACGCCGATCACGAAGTTGATGAGATTCACCGAAAGCGCCGAAGCCCGCGTGCCGAGCAGGTCGGAGATGATGGCCTGCTTGCGCTCGATCGGGAGCCGGGGGTCGGTGAGTGAATCGCGCAGCTCGGCAGAGGACTCGAACGTGCGCGCAACCTGAAACAGCTCGTCCCCCACGGTCTCGAGCTGGCCTTCGGCCTTGGCAAACTCGAGAATCGCCGCGGCGTAACCGTCGATCTGGTCTTCAGTGGCCACTTAGTTGTTGAGCCCTCCCAGTTCTTCCAGGTAGCGCTCCACGAGCGCCCGCTGGGCGTCGCGATCGATGGACCCGGCGACGACCTTCTCAGCCATGTCGAGCGACAGGTCGGCAACGTCGCTTTGCAGGGCGGCCGCTGCCCGCAGCCGCTCGGCGTTCACGTCGGCCCGCGCTTTCTCCATGACGGAGGCAGCCTCGGCCTCGGCTCTGGCCACGATCTCGTTCTTCATGCTGTCGGCGGTGGTTCGAGCCTCGTCGATGATCTCGTTTGCTTCGTGCTTGGCGCCGGCGACCTGCGCCTGGTAGTCGGCCAGGAGACTCTCCGCCTCCCGCTTGACGCGTTCGGCATCTTCGAGCTGTCCCGTGATGGCCTGCCGTCGGTTCTCGAGCATCTCCTGGAGGGCGGGCCAAGCCCACAGCCGAACGAACAAGAAGACGATCGCGAAGGCGATGATGCCTGCAATGAGCTCCTTGGTCTCCGGGAGGATCAGGTCGATGCCTTCGGGCTCCTCCTCGGCGGCGAGGATCTGGATGGCCGCAGCGAAACGCAACATGGTCCCGTTCCCCTACGCCAGGAAGAACAGCACGAAGCCGATGAGGGCCAGCGCTTCGGTGAACGCGATGCCGAGGAACATGGTGGTGCGCACCATGCCGGCCGCCTCCGGCTGACGAGCCATCGCCTGCACGGCGTTGCCGGCCAAGATGCCGATTCCGACCCCCGGGCCGATGGCCGCCAGACCGTAGCCGATCAGGGCGATAGCACCCTTGGTGATCTCGATTTCTGTCATTCATCTCCTCCTTGAGAATCAGTGCTCGGGGTGAACCGACGTTTGGATGTACACGGCCGATAGCAGCGTGAAGATGTAGGCCTGCAAGATGGACACGACAACCTCGAACAAGAAGATGGCCAGGGCCAGCACCCACCAGAGGGCCCCGAACAGTCCGTTGAACGTAGCGTTCGAGAACCCGACGACGTACACGTAGCCGGTGACCAGCAACAGGGTCAACATGACGTGGCCGGCCACGAGGTTGGCGAAGAGCCGGACCGCCAGGCTGAACGGACGTACCAGGAAGATCGACACGAACTCGATGATCCCCACCAGCCAGCGCAGGGCGATCGGAACATCTTTGGGCCACACGATGTGCCCGAGGTAGCCGAGGCCCTGCTCTTTGAACCCGGCGAACACGAAGATCACCCAGGTGAGGATGGCGAGAAAGGCGGGCAGCGCCATGCGCGAAGTGATCGGGAAGTTGATGAACGGAGTGATCTCCATCAGGTTGCCGACGAGAATGAACAGGAAGATCGAGATGAGGTAGGGAGCGTATTTGGCGCCCTGCGGACCGATGATGCCGGTAGCGATCTCATCCTTGACCAGGGTCAGCAGGCTCTCGACGGCAGTTCCGAACTTGCTGGGGACCACAGCCCGCTTGCGGAGGGCGAAGTAGAGGAGTGCTATCACCACGAACGCTGCGACGAACATGAGCAGCATCGCCCGGTTGACGCCAACGCCAAAGATCGTGAACACATCAGGGGTTTCGAACAGCTCGTTGACGAAGGGAGGTGTGCAGACCACGTCGGTTTGCGTGTCGCACGGGAACGCGAGTATCTCTAGCTCCAATCCAACTCCTTTTCTTCGCCGCGGGCCACCGCCACCGCCTCCCAGGTCAGCAGAACCAGATAAGCGGCCACCACCGAAAGCCCCAAAGCCAAACGATCGAGCCCGGTGAGGCTACCCAGCACGAGCAGCGATACGGTAATCAAAATCAGCCTGAGGAAGAAACCAAACAGCGCTGCGGCATGGTAAAGAGCCAGGCTGATGCGAGCGGCCACCGACAACATCCAGCCCGACAGCAAGAAATTCCCGACGACGACGGCGGCCCCGATCGCCGATGCCACCGCCCCGTCCACCCCTCGCAGCACTCCGAACAGGCCAATCAAGACCGGCGCCACCCACACGGCCCGCCGGGCAACATGGCGGGCGAGGATTGCTTCGACGTCGACGGAACCCGGAGCGGCGGTGGCCGCCGGGTGGCTATCCATCGGCATCCCTCAGATGACGGAACATCACGTAGAAGCCGGTGATGGAGCCTGCGATGATTCCGCCGACGACGAAAACGGGCCGGGTCCCGAACAGATAGTCTCCACCCAGCCCGAGCAGGAACCCCGCCATGATGGCGCCGAAGAAGTCGCCACCGGCGATGAAGTCCCGGCCCATCGAGCTCACGGCCGAGGTCTCCGGCTCATACGTGGCCCGGGAAGTCTGCCGGGTAGGGCGGGAACGCCGCCACCAGCTCGGCGACACCGTCGGCCATCTCTTTGAGAGCGACCGCGTCGTCGCGCTTGGTGAGCGTTTCGAGAATGAGGCTGCCGATTCTCTCCATCTCCCCTTCACGCATCCCGCAAGTCGTCACCGACGGGGTGCCGATGCGGAGGCCGCTGGTCACGAACGGTGGCCTGGGATCGTTTGGGATGGCGTTGCGGTTGAGGGTGATCCCGACTTCATCGAGCACCACCGCAGCTTCCTTGCCGGTCAATTCCTCGTCGAGGCTGCGCAGGTCGAGCAAGATGAGGTGGTTGTCGGTGCCCCCCGACACGACGCGCAGGCCGCCGGCGTGCAGCGTTGCGGCCAGTGCCTGGGCGTTGCGGATGATTTGGGCCGCGTACTCGCGGTATTCATCGGTCATGGCTTCGTGGAAGGCCACCGCCTTTCCGGCAATCTGGCTGAAGATCGCCCCACCCTGAAAGCCGGGGAAGACGGCCTTGTCGATCGCCTTGGCGTGCTCTTCGGTGGAGAGGATGAGCCCGCCCCGGGCACCGCGCATGGCCTTGTGGGTGGTGGCGGTGACGATGTCGGCAAATTCCATCGGATTGGGCATGGCGCGCCCCGCCACCAGGCCGATGAAATGGGCGGCATCGACGAGGAGAATGGCGCCGATCTCGTCGGCGATCGACCGGAATGCCTCGTAATCGAGGTGGCGGGAGTATGCCGAGTACCCGGCCACGATCATCCTGGGTCGGTGCTCGTGGGCGAGGCGCCTGACCTCGTCCATTTCGATGAGCTCGGTCTCGGGGTTGAGGCCGTAGGAGACGAAATCGAACAGCAGTCCCGAAAAGCTGACCCGGGAGCCGTGCGTGAGATGGCCTCCCTGGTCGAGCGACATGCCCATGATCGTGTCGCCGGCTTCCAGCACTGCGAAGTAGGCCGCCATGTTGGCCTGGCTGCCCGAGTGCGGCTGCACATTGGCGTGAGCAGCCGCAAACAGCTCCTTGGCCCGGTCGATGGCGAGCTGTTCGACCTCGTCGGTGAACTCACACCCCTCGTAGTAGCGGCGACCCGGGTAGCCCTCGGCGTACTTGTTGGTGAACACCGAACCGCTCGCCTCCATCACGGCGCGAGAAGCGAAGTTCTCCGAGGCGATCAGCTGGATGCCGGATGCCTGGCGGCCGAGCTCTGACTGGATGAGGCCGGCGACCGTCGGATCGACGTCGGCAATAGAACGGGGGTCGGTCATGTGAGCGCTCCTTCGACGTGGCCAGGCTAGTGCCGTGCCGGCGCGGTCCGCCGATCACACCTGCGCGACGACCTCCCGCAGGCGCTCGATGTAGGCCTTCCAGCCGTCGATGTATCCCTGGCGCTCATCCGGATCGGGTCCGTGCGTGTGCTCGATGACGAGGCGTGTGCCGCCCTCGGCTGCCGAGAGCTGGACGTCGACGGTCCTCGGTTGAAACGATTCGTGGGCAAATGCCCACGTGAAGGCAAGGCGTCGTCCGGGTTCCTTCACGAGGTACTCGCCGAGCAACCGCATGTCGCGGCTGGGCCAGGACAACTCGTACCGGCCGGATCGGTGGTCGACGGTAGCCGCCTCCGACCACCATTGGACGAGGAGATCGGGATCGGTGAAATGCCGATACACGTCCTCGGGCGTTGCGGGCACATCGCCGACGAGCCGCGCAACGCCCTCAGGGCTTTCCGCTACCTTCATCGGGCCCTCCTACCGCAACCATACCGGCCGGTGAGCCGAGACGCGAGCTTCCCGGCGGGTCAGTCGATCACCACCGGCCCGGCCCGCAGCACGGCCGGCGGATCGACGGTGAGATCGAGCACCGTCGAAGCTTGCCCGGAGCTTCCTTTCCCCCGGAGGTATCCGATGACGGCGGCGCCGAAGATGCTCTCGGCTTCCTCGTGGCTCACCGCCGGCTCCTCGCCCGACCTGTTGGCCGAGCTGACCGCCAGTGTTCCGGCCCGCTCAAGCAACTCGAGCGCTACGAGGTGCTGGGGCACCCGTACCCCGACGGTTCCCCGGGCCTGGTCGCCGATCCAGGCAGGAAGGTCACGGGCGGCGTGCAGCACCAGTGTGAGGGGCCCCGGCCAATGCCTCGCCGCCAGCGTCCGAGCCCGCTCGCTGATGACGCACAGCTCGCGCGCCTGCTCGAGATCGGCGACGAGCAGGGCAACCGGATGCTCGGGCCCCCGGCCTTTCAGGTCGAACAGAGCGTTCATCCCGGTTTCCGACCAGGGGTCGGCGGCGATGCCGTACACCGTGTCGGTGGGGACGCCGACCAGCCGTCCCGCATTGAGCGCCACCACCGCCTCGAGGACCGTGAATGGGTGCATGCGGGAAGGTTACCGGGTGCGGGTGGTTGGGAGCATGGCGGTCCCGGCGCCGGGTGGCGGGTTGAGCCGGCGTCAGCGGCTGCCTTCGACACAGCTGGTGGCGCCTCGGAATCCGGCCAGGATGCGGGGGCGGCCGGCCAGGTCTTCATGCACAACGCACTGGAAATCGCCGAACAGCTCGAGTGCCCGCTCACGCTGTGTCTCTCCGATTTCGACGAACAACCAGCCCCCGGGCCGCACCCATAGGAACGCTTGGGAAGCGAGGCGGGTCAGGACCTCGTCTCCCCTGGGACCGGCAAACAGCGCCCGAGCGGGCTCGTGGTTGCGCACCTCATCGGGAAGGTCGTCACCTTCGGCCACGTAGGGCGGGTTGGACACCAGCAGGTCGATGTTCCCCCGCATGCCGAAGGGAAGCGCCTCGAACAGGTCCCCTGCCAGCACCGTCACTCCGGCCGGTTCGAGGTTCTCGCGAGCCAATGCCAGAGCTTCCGGATCGATGTCGGTGGCATACACGCGGGCGGCCGGGTACTCGTGCTTGAGAGCGAGGGCGAGGGCGCCGCTGCCGGTTCCCATATCTACGATCACGGTGTGCTCGCCGGCGGTGCCGAGAGCAGCCACCGCTTTCTCCCACATCAGCTCGGTTTCCGGCCTCGGTATGAGGGCCCGGCCGTCCACCGTCAGCGCCACCGGGCCGAACTGAACGCTGCCCTCGAGATACTGGAGTGGCTCTCCGGCGAGCCGGCGGGCGGCCAGCTCGGCGAAGCGGGCGTCCTGGTCGGGGTCGAGGCGGGTGAGCATGCCGACCCCGGCGGCGTCGAGGCCGGTGGCCAGCTGCAACAACCGACGAGCCTCGTGGGCGGGCAGGTCGGTCGCCGGAGGCTTCACGGCCCGTCGCCCTCCGCCAGCAGCCGGGCCTGGTTGTCCAGGGTGAGCGCGTCCACGAAGGCATCGAGGTCACCCTCGAGAATCGCCGGAAGCTGGCTGATGGTCAGCCCGATGCGGTGATCGGTGACCCGATTCTCTTTGAAGTTGTAGGTGCGGATCTTCTCGGATCGGTCGCCCGTCCCCACCTGCTGCCGGCGGCTGGCCGATTGCTCGGCCTGCTGGGCGTCGAGCTGGATCTGGAGCAGCCGGGCCCTGAGAATGCGAAACGCCTTCTCCTTGTTCTGCAACTGGCTCTTCTCGTCCTGGCAGGAGACCTTTATCCCCGATGGAAGATGAGTCAGCCGGATCGCCGAGTCGGTGGTGTTGACCGATTGGCCGCCGGGGCCGCTGGAGCGGAACGTGTCGACTTTGACGTCGGCCGGATCGAGCTCGACCTCCACCTCCTCGGCCTCTGGCAAGACCGCCACGCTGGCCGTAGAGGTATGGATTCGGCCCTGCGACTCGGTCTTGGGCACCCGCTGCACCCGGTGAACGCCGGCCTCGAACTTGAGCCGCGAGTAGGCGCCGGCGCCCTTGACTGCGAACGTCACCTCCTTGTAGCCCCCGCCCTCGGCCTCGGATACTTCCAGCGGCTCGGATTTCCAGCCGTGGTTCTCGGCATATCGCTGGTACATGCGGGTGAGGTCACCCGCCCAGAGGGCGGCCTCGTCGCCACCGGCCGCCGCTCGCACCTCGATGATGACGTCCTTGTCGTCGTTCGGATCCTTCGGCACCAACAGCAGCTGCAGCTTCGTGACGAGCCGGGCGGCCTCCTCGTCCTTGGCCTCGGCTTGCTGGCGGAGGTAGGCCAGCATCTCGTCGTCGGACTCGGCCAGGGCGAGCTCGCGGGCCTCATCGGCCTCGGCCCGCGCCGCCCGATAGGCGTGGTAGGTGTCGACCACCGGCTTGAGATCGGCATGTCGTTTCGCCACCTCGGTGTAGCGCAGCTGATCGCCGGCCACGTCGGGATCGGCCATGTCGACCAGGGTCTGCTCGTAGGACGCTTCGACCTCAGCCATCTTGTCGATCAGCTGGTCCTCGTTCACTGGACGGCGCCCCAGGCCGCCTCGCACACCGGCCCGCGGTCGAACACCTCCTCGCGTGCCTCTCCGGTGATGGCGGCCAGCAGGCTGGCGATGGCGACCTCGACCTGTCCGTCGTCTGGCTCGCGGGTCGTCAGCCGCTGCAGCTCGATGCCCGGACGAGACATG
>JBFKDW010000037.1:0-28081 GCA_041619515.1 Acidimicrobiia bacterium | reverse complement strand
GCCAAGCCTGCCGTGCTCAATCACAACACCGAAACGGTCCTCCGGTTGCAGCGCGACATCCGGACCGCCGCCAACTACGGGCGTTCGCTGGCGTTGCTGGCCCGGGCCAAGTGGATCAACCCCGCCGGATACGTGAAGTCGGGGCTCATCGTCGGGATGGGCGAGACCGCGGAGGAGGTCATCGGCACGCTGGCCGACCTGCGAGCCGTCGGGGTCGACATCGTCACGATCGGCCAGTACCTGCGCCCCTCGCCTCGGCATCGGCCGATTGATCGGTACGTGCACCCCGACGAGTTCGAGCGCTACGCCAAAGAGGGCGATCGTCTCGGTCTCGCTCACGTCGAGTCCGGCCCTCTGGTCCGCTCCAGCTACCACGCCCGTGAGGCGGTGGGGGCGGCGCGCTAACGCGGGCCATCGCTTCGCAGCTCGTGGGGACTGATGATGCCGGCCGAGCGGAGGCGCTGAGGCGGTGGCGAGCAAGCCGAGTCCCTGATCGGCGTGGTGATCGAAGCAGTCGACTCATCGGTGGAGATGAGGGGGAAATTGCAGCCACCGCGGACCGATCCGGCGCGAGCCGGTGCCGGTTTCAGGGTGAGCGGCCGCTGGTGGTGTAGGTGTGGCCGAGTTTGGTGGTCCAAAGGTAGGTGCCATTGCCGAGTGATTGGTAGGTCCAGCCGCTTTCTTTGATGCGGTGGTCGTGTCGGCAGAGGGGGCGAGGTTTTCGATGATGGTGGGGCCTCCATCGAAGTGACGGATGCGGTGGTCGAGGTCCGATTGGATGGAGGGCATGCGACAGCCGGGGAAGATGCAGGTGGGGTTCTCGGTGTGGATGGTGCGTTGTTGAGTGTTGGTGGGGCGTCGGCGGGTGGTGCCGGTGTGGGTTTGTCCGGTGTGCGGGTCGGTGACGGTGTAGCGCCATTGGGCCGATCGGGCTTTGTCGGCGACTTGTCGGGTGATGTCGGCGATGACGGGCCCGTAGCCGGCGAGGTCGCCTGCCGTTTCCGATAGCTCGGTGAGGGTGGTGAGGTCGACGCGCAGGTGGATGGTGCCACCGACCGGTGGTGAAGCTCCGGTGAGGAGGTCGAGGAACACATCGGCGCGCAGTTGGTCCATGGTTCGGGTCTCTCCCCGCTTGTGGAGGGCCTTGGCGATGTGGTTGATGCGGTTGGTGGCTTCTTGGACCTTTGCTGGGGGGAGGTCGAGCCCGAGGAGATCGGCGGTGCCGTCGGGGCTTGGTTCGCTGATGAGCCGCCGTTGCTGAGTGGCGTGGGTGTACCGGTCCCGGGCGCCCTCGGGGTCGAGGTCGATGCTGAGTTTGCGGAGCCGGGCCGTGAGTTGTCCTGTAGTGAGGTTGGGGGCGTCATCGATGATGGCGGCGACGATGTGTTGGGCGGCAGCGGGAGAGAGGTGGGAGGTGGCGTGGGCGATGGTGCGGGCCCGGCGCACATCGAGGAGTCCTTCGTGCAGGAGACGGAACACGGCAGGGAGGCGACGTCGCAGGTCGACGGCGAGGTTGAGTTCGTCGTCGGCGGGGCGGCGGGTCAGCCGCAACGCCACTCGGATTTCGGCGGCAGCGGATTCGTGGGCGAGACGGGGGTTGTCTTCGTGTTCGTGCATTTCGTCTGTGATGGCGGCCATGTCGGCGTAGACCTGGGCGGCGAAATGGGAGGCGAGGCGTTGGCGAGCGCGCATCACCACGACACGGTTCTTGGCGGTGATCTCGTCGCAGTCGATGGCGCCCAACAACGCTGCGAGGGCCGGACCGGGTGGGAGCTGGTCGAGAAGTCGGTCGTCGGTAGCGAACATATGTTCGTACCATACACGGGGGGTGTGACACGGCGAACGGCCCAGGCCCGGGTTGCCTAACCCCGGGTTCCCAATCGGCGACGGATGGCGGTCGACACGGCCCGGCCCGACTCCCCTCCTTTTACGCCGTGCCGACGACGACACGTCAACCTCGGCGGGCTTCCACCAAAAGGGCTTTCCGGCCCTTGCGGTCGGGACCTTCCAGGAGGTAACTGGAGGGTGTCGAAGGAGCCCCATGAAGATCGACGAGCTTCGCACCCTCCTGGAAGACCTGCCGACGGACACGCTGCTCACCGTCGCCACCAGCCCGTTCGACATCTGGCCGGTCCTCGATGTCCGCCTCAATCGGGACGAGGGTCGCGGCGACCTGTGCGCCGGCTGCGAAGTCGTCTTCCTCGCCGGCGACGCCTGGGAGGACGAGGACCCCGACGATTTCGATCTCACCCTGGCGACCTGATCTCCGGCGGCCCTCCGTAGCGAAGCATCTACCGCCTCGGTTGATCCGCGAATGGGATCGAACCTCCCCACCACGCCAGCACCCGCAGCGCGCGCACCGTGTTCCACCGGCTCGGCTGGCCGGGCTGTTCCATGTCGAAATATGTTCGGCCGGCATGGCGGTTCTGGAGCGGCCAGGTTCCGTCCCGGCGACGTTTGGTGCGGACCAGGTTGACGGCATCAGCGAGGCGCTCGTCCGGGGCCGCCTCAACGGCAGCGAAATGCTCCAGCCCTCGCAAGGCATCGAAGTGCCAGCGGGGCGGGAACGAGAATCGCGTGAAGCCCGGGTGAACGACCTCTCCGGTGCGGTGCGAGTGATAGAGGCGGTGGTCGAGGAAGAACTCGATCCCTCGCTGGTGAGCGGTGGCCACCCGGTCCGAGCGGGCGGCCCGGTTGTATTCAGCCAATCCCTCCAGCACCGAGATGCCGGTGTGAAACGAACCGTGTCTGCTGCCGCTCCAGGCTTCGCAGTTCCAGCCACCGTCGGCGAGCTGGTCGGCCAGCAACCGGTCGGCGATGCCGACCACCCGCTCGTCCACCACACGGAAGTACGAAGCCAACGCGGCCACCATGCCGTTCACGCATTGGTCCGGTCGTTTCTGGGTGACGCCGAAACTGATGGCACCGTCGAAGTAGTCGCCCCGATCCAGCAGAAGGCGAACTCCGTTGCGGGCCGCCCCGTTAGAGGGGGCAAGGCCGAGCCGGCGCAACAGCAGCAGGGTGTACGTCGTGGAGATCCACTTCGGGCTGTAGAGCCCGCCACCCCATCTGCCGCTCTCCTCCTGCTTTGCCAGCAACGCCGCGCCCCAGCCTTCCCGAGCGACACCACGCCTCGTACGCCCCCAAACGCTCTTGGGACGTCCCAGCAGGTCTCGCTCCACCTGCCACTGAATCGAAGGGTCGCCTGCGAGAAGCCATTCGATGACGTCGGCCATACGCTGATTCTCGCCCGTCTCCCTACTCCCAGGCAACACCCGAGGTCTCGCCGCCTCGAGTTGGGAGCAGCCGTTGCCTGCACCGCCGCAGCCGAGGCCGGTTACCCTTCCTCTCTCGCGATGAGGAGTCGACGATTGAGTAACGAGCAACTGGCCGTCAATGCGATCAAGGCGCTGTCGATGGACGCCGTCCAGGCCGCCAACTCGGGTCACCCGGGCGCCCCGATGGGTATGGCCGATATCGCGACGGTGTTGTGGACGCGCTTTCTGGTAGTGGATCCGGCCGACCCCACCTGGCCCGACCGGGACCGCTTCGTGTTGTCAAACGGTCACGGTTCGATGCTGTTGTACTCCTTGCTGCACCTGAGCGGGTTTCCACTCGAGCTCGACGCATTGCGGAATTTCCGCCAGTTTGGGTACTCGACCGCCGGCCATCCCGAACGCGAGCCGCACCTCGGAATCGAGACCACCACCGGGCCTCTCGGGCAGGGCTTTGGCACCGGTGTTGGCATGGCGATCGCCGAGGAGCATCTGCGGGCCGTCTTCGGTGACGACCTCGTCAACCATCGAACGTTTGCCTTCGTGTCCGACGGCGACCTCATGGAAGGTGTCTCCTCGGAGGCAGCATCGCTGGCCGGTCACCTCGGACTCGGCCGCCTGGTGTACGTCTACGACGACAACGAGATCAGCATCGAGGGAGATACCGATCTCGCCTTCAGTGAGGACGTTGGCAGCCGCTTCGGCGCCCTCGGCTGGCACACCGAGGAGATCGACGGCCACGACCATGCGGCGATAGCCGGGGCCATCGAATCGGCGCTGGCCGTCCCCGATCAGCCTTCCCTCATCATCGCTCACACCCACATAGCCCACGGGTCGCCCAACAAGGCCGACACCGCCGCCGCCCACGGCAGCCCCCTCGGCGAAGACGAGATCCGCCTGACGAAGGACCTCATGGGATGGCCGTACGAGCCGTTCGTCGTGCCGGAAGAGGTGTACGAGGAATTCTCCGTCGTCGGCCTGCGGGGAGGCGACACCCGCGCCGCCTGGGTGAAACGTCGGGATGAAGCGCTGGCCGACCCGGCAACTGCCGAGCTATGGGATCGCTACTGGAATCCCGAGCCGGTCACGGTCGGGCCGCTCGAGCTCACCGTCGGGGAGGCGGTCGCCACTCGCCGGGTATCGGGGAAGGTGATCAACGATCTCGCCCCCCGTGTCCCGAATCTGCTCGGCGGCTCGGCCGACCTGGCACCGTCTACCAACACGCTCATCGACAGCTCCGGTTCCTTCTCCCGGGAGTCTCGCGAGGGTCGCAACTTTCACTTCGGCATACGCGAGCACGCAATGGGTGCGGCGGTCAACGGGATGGCCATCCACGGCGGGCTGCGGCCGTACGGCGCCACCTTCCTGGTCTTCAACGACTACATGCGCCCGGCCGTGAGGTTGTCTGCGCTCATGGGAGCCCCCTCGATCTGGGTATACACCCACGATTCGATCTTCCTGGGCGAGGATGGACCGACTCATCAGCCGATCGAGCATCTGGCGTCGCTGCGGGCGATGCCGAACATGTGGGTGGTCCGTCCCGCCGATGCCGGAGAGACGGCCGAAGCGTGGGAGGTGGCGCTCAATCGCACCAACGGGCCCACCTGCCTGATCCTCACCCGCCAGGGGGTACCGACGCTGGAGCGCGAGGCCGGGGGAGTACATCGCGGCGGATACGTGATACGGGACGGCAGTGATGCGGTGATCATCGCCACCGGCTCGGAGGTGTGGGTGGCGCTGGCGGCCGCCGACCAACTGGCCGGGGAGGGGATCTCGCTTCGGGTGGTGAGCATGCCGTGTGTCGAGGCATTCCTGGCCCAGGACGCGGCGTATCGGGCCGGGGTGGTTAGTCCCGGCATCCCGGTAGCCTCGATCGAAGCAGCCGCCACCTTCGGCTGGCAGCGATTCACCGGTAAGGACGGTTTGACCATCGGTATCGACCATTTCGGGGCCTCTGCCCCCGCCGAGAGGCTGGCCGACGAATTCGGGTTCACCCCCGAAGCCGTTGCCACCCGCCTGCGCAACTGGCTGCGATGAAACGGGCCGCGCTCGTGCTTGCTCTCGTCCTCGTGGCGGCGGCCTGTGGAGGCGATGACACCGTCTCGGGTAATGATGGATCGTCCGATCCGACGACGACAACCAGCTCTTCTACCCCGGCAAACGAGCCGGGAAGCGAGGTCATCGTGGCTCAGGAAGGCGACACCGTAGCGGTGCACTATGTCGGGACGCTCGATGATGGAACCGAGTTCGACAGTTTGCTCGACGACACGCTCGACTTCCAGATCGGGGGCGGCAGGATGATCGCCGGATTCGATGCGGGGGTACGGGGGATGGCGGAGGGCGAGTCCAAGACGATTCGCATCGAGGCCGCAGAGGCCTACGGCGAGTACAACCCGGATCTGATCATCGAGGTCGACATCTCTCAGGTTCCGGAGGGAGTGCAGGCCGGCGACCTGCTGGCCGATCCCACCACGGGCGCCCCGGTACTGGTCGTCTCGGTGGAAGGCGAGGTCGTCACGATTGACCTCAACCACGAGCTGGCCGGTCAAGCCCTCACATTCGAGATCGAAATGGTCAGCATCACCCGCTGACACCCCCGGCCACCGCCCGCCTGGTGCGCCACGCCCGGTACGCAAACAACACCCGCAGGGCCGGGGCACCGAAGAAGATGCGTCCCGGAATCCCACGCCAGCCGGGGCGGTACTGGTACTCGATGTGCTCGCTCACCCGAGTTGCCCCCTCCCCGGCTGCTTCGAACCGGTGGGTGTGCACCCACGATGCGAGCGGCCCCTGGTCCTGGATATCGGTGAATCCGTTGGGCCCGACATCCTTGTGGACGGCGCGCCACCGGATTGGTATTGGACCGAACCACACGGTGAACTCGGCGATCGCACCCTCGGCCAGCGGGTCGAAGCGATGGATTTGGACATACGCCGGCGTGAGGCGGCGCAGTACGCGGGTGTCCTCGTGGAAATCGGCGACCTCGTCGACGCCGGCCGCCACCTCGAAGGCGTAGTCGAACGTTGGCATCGTGCCGGGAGGCTACCGGCGTCGGCCGGCTTCGTATACTCCCCGGCACCGCTCGCAATTCCGGGATTCCGCCATCGAACTCAGCCCCGCTCTCTTTCTCACGACCTGGGCTTGTGGGCTGGCCGGCGTCACCGCCGTTGTGGCCGCGTGGAAGGTGGTGGGGCCCGGGTTCGGCTGGCTGGCGGGAGCCGTGACCGCATTGTTCGGCGGCATCGGGTTTGCGGTCGGCGGGGGCTGGGCAGCCGGAACCGGTACCGCAGCCGCCGTCATCGGACTGGCCTTGGCCGGGCGTCCCCATCTCTCGGCACCCGTGTTCGCATCGGGGGCGGTCCTCTTCGCCGTTTCGTCGGTGCCGGACGGCGGAATCGCCGCGACCCTCACGGGTGCGATGCTGCTGGGGGGAGTCACCGGCGAGATGCTCCTCGGTCATTGGTTCCTCATCGATCCGACACTTCCCCGGTGGGCGCTCAAGCGGTTGGCGGCTCTGGGGGCGGTAGGGGTGGTGGCCGACGCAGGGGTCGTCGGACTGGAGGCGGGTGCCGATTGGGTTGGAGAGGTCGTCGGGTGGGCGTTCGTCGTGCTCGTCCTCACCACCCTCGTTCTCATGGTGGCCGTCTGGTTCGCCCTCAACGAACCTTCCTATCCCGGGGTGATGGCGGCAACCGGCCTCTCTTACCTGGCAATCCTCACCGCCATCGGAGCGGCCGTGGCGGGACGTGCCGTGATCGACGAGGGGACCGGCCTGCTGTCCGGCGGCGTTCTCCTCGGTACACTCCCGCTCCTGTGAAGATCTATACAAGAACCGGCGATGACGGCATGACGGGTCTTCTCTACGGGGGAAGAGTGTGGAAAGACGACGCCGGTCCCGAGGCCTACGGTGCGGTCGACGAAGCCGTTTCGGCGCTCGGCGTTGCGCGGGCGGCTGCGACCGGTCAGCTGGCCGACGAGATCCTCGCCCTCGAACGGGACCTGTTCGTCGTTGGCGCTGAGCTCGCAACCGCCCCCGACAACCGGAACAAGCTGATTGCGGAAGTGAGCCTCACGACCTCCGGGATGGTCGACCGCCTCGAGGCGCGAATAGATTCGGTAGTTGCCGAACATCCGCTTCCCCAGGAGTTCGTCGTTCCCGGAGAGAACCAGATCGAGGCGGCGCTGGAGCTGGCCCGGGCCACCGTGCGACGAGCCGAACGCCGGGTAACCACCTATGCCCGATCCGGTGGCCTCGAGGGCAGCCTTGTGCCCGTGTACCTCAACCGGCTGGCCGATCTGCTGTACGTGCTTGCCCGTTCTGCCGCCGCCACGTGGCAGCCGACCCGTCCGAAGGAGAATCAATGATCGAAATCGAGGCGGGCGGCGAGCTGTCGGAGGCGTCGGGTGACGTCCTCGTGGTCCCGGTCTTGGGCGAACGCAACTGGGGCCCGGGGGCCGACTGGGTGGCGGAACAGCTCGGCGATTTCCTGATCGAAAGTCTCGATGAGCTCGACTTCAGCGGCAAGCCCGGCTCGGTTGCGTCGGTGTCGGTTCGCGGTCGGCTCGCCTTCAAGCGGCTGCTTCTCGTCGGCCTCGGCGAAGAGCCCGACCTCGAACAGCTTCGGCAAGGGGCGGGGGAGGCCGGCAAGAAGGCCACTCGCGACGCCTCCCTCGCCACCACCCTCCATCTGGTGGAGATGTCCGGGTCCGAGGTAGCGGTTCTCGAGGGCTTGCTCCTCGCCCAGTATCGGTTCGATAAATACCGGACCGAGAAGAAGCCCTCCAAGCTCGAGCGGGTGACGCTGCTGCAATCCGGGGCGGAGGACGTGGCGGTGGCGTCGGCTCGCGCCCGGGTCACCGCCGAGGCAGTCAACCTCGCCCGGGACCTCATCAACGAGCCTCCCGCCGGCAAATCGCCGACCCGGCTGGCCGAGATCGCACGTGAGATCGCCGCCGGCGGAGGGCTGGACGTCACCGTCTATGAGCCGAGCCAGTTCGAGGAGATGCGGTTCGGAGGGTTGATGGGAGTCGCCGCCGGGTCCCATCAGCCGGCTGCGATGATCGTGCTGCGCCACGAGCCCGTTGAACCGAAGGCCTTCATCGCCATCGTCGGCAAGGGGATCGTGTTCGACTCGGGCGGCCTGTCCCTCAAGCCGCCAGCCTCGATGGAGGCGATGAAAACCGACATGTCGGGAGCGGCGGTGGTGCTGGCCACGATGCAGGCCGTGGCAAGCCTCAACCCCCCGGTGCGGGTGATGGCGCTGGCACCCGTGACCGAGAACATGCCCGGAGGCGGGGCTCAACGGCCGGGCGACGTTCTCACGCCCCGCAACGGTAAGACCGTCGAGGTGCTCAACACCGACGCCGAAGGGCGGCTGGTGCTGGCAGATGCCCTGTCATTGGCCGCCGAGGAAGAGCCCGATCTCATCGTGGACGCAGCCACACTCACCGGCGCCTGTCCCATTGCCCTCGGTGAGAAGATCGCCGGGTTGTGGGGCAACACCGACGAAGCGATCGAACAGGTGAAGGCCGCAGCCCGGGAGGCGGGAGAGGCGGTATGGCACATGCCGTTGCCCGGCTACTACCGGAAGAACATCGACTCGGACGTGGCCGACATGAAGAACACCGGACCTCGGTACGGCGGCTCCATCAACGCCGCCCTCTTCTTGAAAGAGTTCGTCGGCGACGTCCCCTGGGTGCACCTCGATATCGCGGGTCCTGCTCGCTGGCCGGACGACGAGCACTACCAGGTGAAGGGCGGGTCCGGATTCGGCGTGCGGACGCTCGTGAAGCTCATCGAAACCGCCGGCGGCGACTAGGCAATCCCGGCCGGACCGGCATCCCGCGCCGCCGCCGGGATTTCGCGGCCGATAGTTGCAGGCTCGACTACTCTCCTCGACGATGCGCCGCCGCTTTCTGACCACCACTGCCATTCTCGATATCGCCGCGCTGGCGGTCGCCGTCCTCGTCGGCCTCGCGCTGGTCCCCGATTTCGGACAGGGCGTCGAGCCCGTCCGGGTCTATCCGATATTCGGGGCCATGTTCGCGGGCGCCGTGGTCGGGAGCTACGTCAGCGTCCGATCCTGGGGTCAAGGCGCGCCCCGGCCCTCCTACGGGAGAGCCGTTTCTATCGTCTCGATCGGAGTTTCGATCACCGCTCTGGCGGTCGTGTCCACCCGGATGTACTGGTCGCGACCCTTCTTCATCATCACCTCGGTCGCCTGGCTCGGTTTGGCGCTCGGGCACCGGGCCTATCGGCGGCGCCGTCCGTGGGCAGAGAGCATCGTCGCCATCTCGAACGAGAAGGAGCTGGTCGAGGACCTCCGCAACGCCCCCCACGCCAGCCTCGTCGACTCGCTCGATCCCCGGGGCGAGCCTCCAACCCGCCCATACCCTCCCGGCACCGTCATGGCCGTCGACCTCAGGGCGGTGCTGTCCGACACGATGGCCCAGTACATCTCGTCGCTGCATCTGGCGGGGCGTTCCATGCGTGGCTTCACCAGCGTGTACGAAGAGCACACCGGGCGCCTCCCGATCGTTCATCTCATGGAGGGGTGGGAGCTCACCGAGCCTCTCGAAGCGCGGGGCGTGTATGTGGGTCTCAAGCGGTTCATCGATGTCGTCCTGGTAGCCATCACGGCTCCGATTTGGCTGCTGCTGTCGGGGATCATCGCCATGGTGATCCGGCTCGACTCGAGCGGGCCGGCCATTTTCGCTCAAGAGCGAGCCGGAAGAGGCGGCAAGCCCTTCACCCTGTACAAGTTCCGCACGATGGTGCACGACGCCGACGTCAACGGCCCCCAGTTCGCAATCCCCGATGATGAACGACTCACACGGGTGGGCGCCGGGCTGCGGCGGTTTCGGGTGGACGAGCTTCCCCAGCTGTGGAATGTCCTGAAAGGCGATCTCAGCCTGGTCGGCCCGCGTCCCGAACAACTGCCATTCGTCGAGAGATTCGGCCAGACGATTCCGTTCTACACTCACCGCCATCTGATACGCCCCGGGGTGACCGGCTGGGCTCAGGTGAACTTTGGGTACGCCGATAACGAGATCGAGACTGTCGAAAAACTCTCCTATGACCTGTACTACCTCAAGCACGTTTCACCCTGGCTCGATCTTTCGATTCTCGGGCGCAGCGTGTGGACGGTGCTTTCCGGCTTCGGGGCCCAGTAGTCGCTCGGCGACGGTAGGTTGTTCCCGATGAGCCGGCGCTGGACTCACATTCTCACCCTGATCGTGGCCGCCGCTGTCGCACTACCGGCGATTGCGGCCCCACCGGCCGGTGCCGCCCCCAATTTCACCGAAAGCGAGGGCTGCGGCACGGCCGGGTTCCGCGGTCCGCTGGCCCAAAAAGGAGGCTGGTTGCCCCTCGAGCAGGGGATCTTCGGGCCGTGGGCCGACTTTTTCGGCCGCAACGGCTACTCCATCGACGACCAGCTCGTTGCCTGGAAACCCTACCGATCCCCGCGGACGGTGCAGGTTCACCGCCTGGCGCTTCCTGCCTTCGAGCTTGTCAACCAGAACCTGGCCGCCGAGTACGCCAAGGGGAACTACTACCGGGTCGATGTGGCGTACGGCCATGCCTTCCGTGCGGTGACCGGCGGCAGCCATCGGATGTCATTTCACGCCTTTGGAACAGCGGTCGATATCAACCCGGCTCAGAATCCCTACAACACCGAGGACCCTCCCGTCCTCGTTACCGACATGCCGGCGTGGTACGTCAAGGCCTGGCAGGACGCCGGCTTCTGCTGGGGCGGAGACTGGCAGTCGATCAAGGACGCCATGCATTTCTCCTGGATGGGACCGAATGCCACTCCCGGCTACCCAACGTCCCCTTCTCCCCAGCCCCCGACGACGAGCCGGAGCGGCTTCCGCCAAACCGGTTTTGGGGGGGCGATGGACATCCCGGCGGCAAACTGGAACTACGACGTCGTCGATCGCAGCCGGGACGGCGCCCCGGACGTGTACGCCTGGCGCTGGCTCAACAACGGCGAGATTCGCCTCGAGATCTCCTCCGGGTTCCGCGATTTTCGCGACGTGGGAATACGCGCCAACATCGACGTGGGGGGCAGTTCGGGGACCCACGGCGTGACTTTCGCCGATTACGACGGCGACAGCAGGGCAGACCTGTGGGTCGTCGATTGGGCCACCGACGTCCTTACCGTGTACGGCGACACGGTGGGAGACGCCGAGCGATTCACCCGGGTGATCGCCCAGCACCCGCTGGCAGTCGACCAGGGTGTGGTTCTGGTGGCCGGCGACTACAACGGAGACCGAGAGGTCGAGGCCTACCTCATCGACGCCACCGGACGGCTGTACATCCTCGATGGCGCCGACGATTTCCAAACGGTTCTGATCGAGGTGGAGACCGGGGCTCGCCCGCAATGGAACCGATTCGATCTCGGCGACTACGACGGCAACGGATCCCTGGACCTCTACGCCATCAGCTCCGTGAGCCGCCAGGTCTACGTGGCCAACGGCTTCGGGTCCGGCTACTGGACCGGGCCGTACTGGTCCAGCTCGGTCCCCGAGAGCGGCCGAGCCCAGGTCGCCGACTATGACGGCGACGGCCGGGCCGATATCTACCACTTCGACGACACCAGGGTGTCGGTCTACCTGGGGGGCGATCCCGGTCCCGGCGCCGATCTCCAGGCATGGTTCGATCATCCCGAGCTGAGCCCATGGGACGCCGGCCCGGAATGCGTCGGCGCCAACGCCTGTGAGAAGATCGGCTACGTCAACGGGAACCTCGAGTTCAACTTGCGTGACAACCTGTCCTGGGAAGGCGGCAACTACCACGAGTTCTACTTCGGGGTGCCGGGTGACGTCCCGTTGATGGGTGACTGGAACGGAGACAATGTGTCGACGCCGGGAATGTTCCGGCCGTCGAACGGATTTGCCTACCTGGCCAACACCAACGCCACCCAGGTGGCGCCCATCGAGTTCTTCTTCGGCATCGGCGGGGACCTTCCCCTGGCCGGTGACTGGGACGGTGACGGGAAGGACACCCTCAGCATCTACCGGCCGTCAAATGGCCGCTTCTACGTGTCAAACCAGCTCCGAACCCAGATCGCCGAGTTCGACTTCGAGTTCTCGCTGGCCGGCGGCGTGCCCTTCGCAGGGGATTTCAACGGTGACGGCAAGGACGATCTCGGGCTGTACCGGGCATCCGACGGGTTCGTCGCCATGCGTTTCATGGGAGGGGGGCCCGGTCCGCCCGACCTGACGCTGTACGTGGGGAGCGATGCCGGGACCGTCATGGCAGGCGACTGGACCGGCAACGGCGTCGATACCATCGCCTGGCACAACGACCAGGAGGGCTACTGGTATTTTCGGCTGGCCAACACCCAGGGGACGGCCGACCACATCCTCCGGGCCGGACCCAGGAACGCCGGCGTGACACCGGTAGCCGGGCGCTGGACCATCGTCGGCCGCTAGGAGCCAACCAGAGCGGCCGGGACGGGCAATAATGGCCCGACCATGAACATCTCCGTCGTTACCCCTGCCCTGAACGAGCGTTCCAGCATCCAGGCTCTCGTCGATTCGCTGCTGTCTCAAACCGTTCCCGCCACCGAGATAGTGGTGGCGGACGGTGGATCGACCGATGGAACCCGAGAACTGCTCGACCAGCTGGCCGAAGCCAACCCGCGGCTGCGGGTGGTCGACGGGCCCGGGGGAATCAGCGAGAACCGCAACGCCGCCATTGCCGCCGCCGGGCACGACATCGTGGCCTGCATCGACGCCGGCTGTGTGGCCCGGCCGGATTGGCTGGAGAAGATCACCGCCCCATTCACCAGGGGAGAGGATTGGGTGTCCGGGTTCTACCTGCCCCGGGGGCACTCGTTGCGATCGACCTGTGCCGGCCTGACGATGATGAGCGTCCTCGAGGAGGTGAATCCCGAATTCATCACTCCACCGGGCGCGTCGCAAGCCTTCCGCAAGAAGGTATGGGAACGGGCGGGTGGGTTCCCGGAGGGGATGGCTGCTGCCGAAGACACCCTGTTTGGGGAGCGTGCCAAGGCCGCCGGCTTCACACCCTTCTTCGAGGGCGGGGCAGTGATCCTGTGGCGGCCCCCGCGTGGCCTCGGCGAGATGGTGCGCAAGGCATTCCGGTGGGGGGTCGGAGATGGAAGAGCCGGGCTGCGGGGCGGGGCCTACCGGAGAATCCTGCTCGGATACTGGGGCAGCCTGCTGGCCGCGCTCCTCTCGGCTCTGATCGCCTGGTGGCTGCCGGGCCTCGTGCTGATCCCTCTGCTGGTCTCGGTGGTGCGCCGCACACGATTCAAATACCGCTGGGCCGACGGTGCCGGCAAGTACCTCCTCATCCCAATCGCTCACACGCTGCAGCTGCTCTCGCAAAGCCTCGGATGGCTGGTTGGCTCCCGCCGGGCGTGATGTACATAGTCTTCGTGTCCACCGAGATCGACCCGATCCTGCCGGGCGGAGCTGGCACCGTGGTCGCAGAGACCGCTCGCCTGCTCCAGGCCGCCGGACATCGAGTCGAGGTGCTGCTGGTGGCCGATCCACCCGAGCCCATCCCCGATTTCGACATCCCCGTCACGTGGATCGAGCCCGGGGTGAGGGATCGGGATGCGCCCGACCAGCACAGGGCCAACTCTCGAGCGGCTGCCGAGGCGCTCACCCGCCTCGAGGAACAGCCCGACCTCGTCGAGTTCCAGGATTTCCACGGACTAGGGCTGTGGGCTCTCATGCGTCGCGGAGTTATGGGGCTGTCGCGCATGCCCATTGTGGTCAGGGCCCACGGCCCCATCGACCTCGTGTTCGATCGCCTCGGCCTGCCCACCGGGTACCAGGCGGTTGCGCGCTCGATGGAACGTGAGGCGTACCGCATGGCTGACGCCGTGATCGTCCCCTCCCGGGCGGTGGCGGAGCTGATCGCCACGCACTACGACCTCGAGCCCGAGCGCATTCGAATCGGCGAGCTCCCGGTTCCCGCCGTGGGAGCCGCCGTCCATGCCCCCGCCCCTGCGCCCGAGGTCGTCTACTACGGAAGGCTGGCTGAGGAGAAGGGCCCCGAGGACCTGTTGCAGGCGATGATGCCGATCATGGAGGAGGAGAGCAGCGCAACCCTGCGATTCATCGGCCCCGACGGCTGGAGGCTCAAATCCGGCAAGTCCATGACTGCTCACCTGCGGTCGCTGATACCAAGCCACCTGGCGGGCCGGGTTCGATTCGAACCGGCGGTCGACCGCCATCACCTGGCCGAAGCACTCTCCACCGCCTGGATCGCGGTGTTCCCCACCCGGTTCGAGACCTTTTGTCTGGCTGCTCATGAGTGCCGGCAGCTTGGGCTGCCCATCGTCGTGCCCCAGCTTCCGGAGTTCGGCGGGTTCTTCGGCTACCGCAGCGGCGCCCGCGTGTACGACGGCACCGTTGCGGGCTTGAGAACCGCCCTGGCAGAGCTCATTGCTCGTCCGGACGTGCTGGCGGAGATGGGCGCCGCGCCGCTTCCGGCCTACGGCAATCCGCTTGCTCCCTACCGGCCCCTCGCTCCGCGACACCCCCGAACACAGGCCGGCCTGGCGACGGCGGCGCTGCGGCGGGTCGAGGCTGCCGCCCGCCCGGCCGAGCCGTCTCGCCCGGCTGCTTCACAACTGGCCGACCGCATCCTGGACGGTCTGCCCGAGTTTGCGGCATCGAAGCTGGAACGGCGGGGGCCCGCCCATCCGGCGCTGCGGCGTTGGCGGAGGAGGAGAGCGGCGGGCGCCTGGGAACGCGAGCAGATGGCAGACATGTGGGATGGGAGCTACCCCGAGCTGACCCAACCGATCGTTTCGATCGTGATCCCGTGCTTCAACCAGGGTGCGTTCCTCCACGACGCCATCCGGAGCGTGTTTCGCCAAGCGTTCCCGTCATGGGAGATCCTCGTCGTCGACGACGGGAGCACCGACCCTCACACCCGGGCGGTGCTCCGGTCCCTCCATTACCCCCGCACCCGTATCATCCGCCAGCGCAATCAGGGCCTTCCGGCCGCCCGCAATGCCGGCATGCGGGCCGCTCGCGGCCGATATCTCGTGCCCCTCGATGCCGACGACGAGCTCACGCCGGCATTCCTGACCGAGACGGTCGACGCCCTCGACCGCCACCCGGCAGCGGCCTATGCCCATACGTGGACTCGCCTCTTCGGGAACCAGAACCTGGTGTGGATCGACCGTCCGTTCAACCCGTATCAGCTGCTCCTGTCCACCTCGGTTGTCGGCTGTGCCCTCATCCGGGCCGAGGCGTGGCGCCGGGTCGGGGGGTACGACACCGGGCGCCGCCAGGGCAACGAGGACTGGGATTTGTGGATCAGATTCTTGGAGGATGGCTGGGGCCAGGTGGAAGTCCCCCGGCCCCTCTTCAGGTATCGGCAGCACGGAATCTCCATGAGCGTGACGACAGAGGCACGCTTCGAGGACGCACGGCTCGAGATCGCTACCTCCCACCCTTCCCTCTACGACCCGGAACGGTTGCGCGCAATCAAGGCCGAGTGGTACCCGTGGGTCTCGGTCCTCGTCCACCCACAGGCCGATGTGTCCCTCCTCGCCGCCCAGGAGCTCGACGACGTCGAGGTGGTGGCGATCGGCCCGGCCGCTCCGGCCTTGGAGGAGCTGTGCCGCCGACGGGGCTGGCCGATGCGGCAGGCCGGCTCGTGGCTCGGCTCGGCCGTGCACTCGGCCCGGGGCAAGTTCCTGATCGACTGGCGGCCGGTTGCCGACGCCGGTCCGGGCCTGCTCGGCGAGCTGGCCGCTTCACTCGAGGAAGACGTGGACGCCTACGCCAGTGCCGTGGAGGCCGGGCGCCATCCGACCCTGTGGCGTCGATGGTCACTGCTCGACCCGGATGCTGCTCCCGACCGCCTTGCCAAGGCGGGAACGAGGGGCTCGGGGCCGGCGTTGGTGGAATCCAATTATCGGGGGGCATTTCCCCACCCCCGATGGGCCATCGACCCAGCCGGGTTTCGAACCCCTGTTCACCGGGTGCGCCCAGAAGTGGAGGGGAGGTTCCCGGCTTGGCTTCCGTGAGCCCCCGCCTCAAGGCACTTGCTCGCCGCCTCATCCCCGACCGGCTGGCGCGGCGGCTGCGACCCGCCCTCCGGCCGTCCGGTGCCCTCAACATCGACGTCATGCTCGCCGATCCGGATGCGCGCCGGGACTGGCTCGATCGCACACCCGATACCGTGCGGGTCACGTCGCCGGAAACCTATGGTGCCGGCCCCGAGGTCCCCCTCCAATACCCCGGTGCCGTCGACCCGGATCTGAGTGATCCCGTTTCGGTTGTCGCCGCACCCCTCTCGGCTGCAGAGGCGGCCGACCTCGCCCGGCCGATGGCCGATCCGGCGGTAGCCGCCGCGGTGTTCGGCGTCGCCACCCCCGAGGGGCTCGGCACCGGCCAATTCCCCCGCGTGAGCCCCGCCGCCATTTCGGTGCGCCGGGCGGTATGGGACGAGATCGGGGGTATGCCGCCGGGCGACGCCAACCTGGCGGGGCTGTTCGCACGGATCACTCAGGCCGGACACCACCTGGCGGTGATCCCGGGCCCGGGAGTGCCGGCGCTTCCAACCCGGGTCGACCCCATCACAACGGTGGGGGCAGCAGTGGTGCTGGCGGCTGTGCCACTCCACGACGTCGGAGGCGGGTTTCGGGGAGCTCAGATCGCGATGGAGCTGTGCCGACGCGGGTTTCACGTCACGTATGTCGCTGAGTACGGCTCGGGCCACTCGGTCGACCTGGGCTTGCGGTTCGTTCACCCGCGGCTGGAGGAGTGGCGGTTGGAGGATTTCGACCCCGCCTCTTACGCCGCCAGGCTCGAGACTGATCTCCGTATCGCCCTGGTCGAGATTCCCAGCCCCCCGGCTTGGAAGGCGACCCGCTTTCTCAGCCGGTCGGGGTTTCGGGTTGCCTACGACCTCATCGATGATTGGTCGGACGAAGCGCTCGGCGGCTGGTGGTATCAGCCGGATGTCGAGCTGAAGTTCATCGACGCGGCCGATACGCTCGTCGGGTCGGCGCGGCTGCTCGTGCAGAGCCTCCAGGAGCGAAGTGGCGGGCGTCCCGTTGCCTACATACCCAACGGGGTCAACCAGAACATGTTCACGGGCAGACCAGCCGAGGTGCCCCCCGACATCCCCGCCGGGAGCGGTCCGCTCATCTCCTACCACGGCTCGCTCTACGGAGACTGGTTCGACTGGGAGGCGCTGGCGGCCGTCGGGGAGAGCTTCCCGCAAGCCCGCCTGCAGGTGATCGGGGACGAGCACGGACATCCGCCCGTGCCGCCGAATGTGCATTTCCTGGGGCTGAAGCCGCAGTTCCAATTGCCCTGGTACCTGGCCCAGGCCGATGTGAGCCTCGTGCCGTTCAAGCTCAACGAGACAACGCACGCGGTGAGTCCGCTCAAGGCGTACGAATCGCTGGCGATGGGAGTCCCGGTGGCGGCGCCTCCCCTCGAGCCGCTGGTGGGAGTGGAAGGCACATTCCTCGACGAGGATTTGCCGGCGGCGGTGGGCAGGGCGCTGGAGGCGCCGCCACTCGATGCCGATCGAGCCCGGGCGGCACACGGGTGGGCGGAGCGGGTCGGCCGCCTATTTGACGCGTTCGGACTCCCGTTGCCGGACCCGGACGGAAGTGACATTGTCGTGAAGGAGCGTCCGCCCCATCGCTACGTGGCCGGCCTCAGGCTGCGCGAGGCCACCCGGGTGGCGGGCGAACCACAGGAGGGGCAGGCTGAGCAGCCCCGCCACGTATAGGGGAAAGGCCAGCCGGAACTCGTGGTTGAGAGATGTGAACGAGACGTTGAGGAGATGGATCCCGAGCAACGCTCCGGGAATCAGCAGCGCTCGCGTCGCAGGTATGCGGGCTAAGAGCGCATAGGTTGCCAGCATCGACCAAATGACGATGGCCGGCCGCCAAGTCAGCCACAGCCAGGAGCTCGATTCTGTGCTCTGGAAGATATGGCGGGTGACGTCGAAGGCGGGCGACCAGACAGGAGACCGGACCACGTCGAGGTCGTTCGGCGGGATCTCGAACGGGGGACGCTGCAGGTAGGCATCGGCGGGCTGGCCGGGGGCGAACAGGAAGGAGGCCCGGCACCAGAAGAGCCCCATGGTGGTGTCGAGATCCCTCACCGCCGCCCGGATCCCGAGCCGAAGGAACGCGCCGGAGTCCTGCCGTATCGAATCGATGTTCGTCTCGGGGGCGAAGAGGAGCCGGTCGGCGTTGTCGCAATCGTATCGGGATTGCCAAACCTCGAGCGGAGCGATCGATGACAGCAGCCGGAGCTCATCGGTCGAGAAGTTATCGGGCTCATGGAGGAAGGAGGAGGCAACGACGGGGATCAGTACCTCGGCGGCGGCGGGCTTCGAGCGATCCACCGAGAACATCCAGTAGACGGGCCCCTGCACCACGGCGACGATCGCCAAGAGCGTGAGCACGGTCGGCGCCAGGCGACTCAAGCTTGCCCGGTTGATCCACACCAGCACCGCCACCACCAGCAACGCCGTGAGCAGGCCGTTGTGCCGGGAGAGCCACACGAGTGCCAGCGCCGCCCCGAGCCGGATCGGATTCCGGGCGTCCCACCAGTAGGCGCTGTGGAGGCGAGCCAGCATCAGCAGCTCGGCAAACACCCACAGGAAGGCCACGGTGAATGCCACGTCCTTCCACAGGCTGATGGCGGTCGGGCCGACCGCCGGGGACAGCGCAACGAGCCAGGCGGCGCCCACGGCTGCCCAACGCGGGGCTCCCAGCTCGACGAGGCGCCTGGCGACGACGGCGAGCAGCAGGCCGAGCGCGGCTATCTGAACGAGGGTGACCGCGCCCGGGCTGTCCCACACCCGGGTGATGAGCCACATCGTGATGGTGTGAAACGCCGGGTGCCCGTTGGTGAAATCGCCGGTCTGGATCTGGCGCAGCTGGTCGAGGGAGTCTGGGGAGATGAACCCGGGGAACCATCCCAGCCACCAGACGAACAGCGGCAGGGTTCCAAGCGAAGCAAGCAGGAATGCGCGTCGAGGTCCTGTGTCGTGGTGCACGGATTGCAGCGTAGACCACCGGGCATCCCGGCGGGCGGAGGTCCACCAAACCACGGCCGATCTTCGCACCGCGGGTACCATGCTGGCCCGTGACCGCAGTGCAATCCACGGTCGTTTACGACTCCGACCTACGCCGCCGGCCCCTCATCACCGAGTTTCAGAACTTCTGGCGATACCGGGGCTTGATTCGGCTGCTCGTGATCCGGGACCTCACCGTCAGATACAAGCGGTCCGTCCTCGGCGTGTGGTGGACGATCCTCAACCCGATGCTGACGATCGCGGTGCTGTGGATCGTGTTCTCCAACTTCTTCGGTCGGGGCGGGGTGCTCGGGGAACCGTACGTCGTGTATCTGACCGCCGGCATCCTCATGGCCACCTACTTCTCGCAGGGGGTGATCGCTGCCGGGTCTGCCATCGTCAACAGTCGCAACATCCTCATCAAGATCTACATCCCGCCGGAGATCTTCTCACTCTCGGCCGGGGTGGCGGCGGCGACTCACTTCGTCCTCAGCCTGCTGCCGTTGTTCATCCTCCAGCTGGCAACCGGACAGGGGATTCCCTGGACCGTCGTGCTGGTGCCGATTCCGCTCGTGTTCATGCTCATGCTGGTGACCGGGCTCGGGCTGCTGATCGCCTCGGCGGCCGTCTACTTTCGCGACGTGCTCGATATCTCGCGGGTGGTCACCCAGCTCCTCAACTACCTGATCCCCACCTTTTGGACAATCGATTTCATCGAAGGCACCAAGGCTGAGATCATCGTGCAAGCCAATCCTGTCTACAGCTTCCTGGTCGTGTTCCGCTGGTGGGTGTACGGGGGGCCCACGCCGCCTGCGTGGACGCTCCTGATGATGGCCGGGGCGTCGGTGGCGGCGCTCGTCCTCGGCGTGTACGTGTTCTCGCGCAACTGGCGCAGGGTGGTGGTGCGGCTGTGACGGCGCCCTCGCCCATCGAGGTGCACGATGTGTCGCTGCGCTACCGGCTCGACCGGGCGAACGTCGGCACGATCAAGGAGGCGGCCGTGCGCACGCTTCGGCGCCAGCGGACCGTCGAATCGATCCACGCCCTCGACGGCGTCTCCTTCAGCGTCGAGCGCGGCGAGATATTCGGCGTGGTCGGCCCAAACGGGGCCGGGAAGTCGACGCTCATGAAGATCATCGCCAGAGTGCTGCCCCCGACTTCAGGCCGGGTGGTGGTACGGGGCCAGGTTGCTCCGATGATCGAGCTCGGTTCCGGGATGAATCCCGAGCTGACCGCTCGGGAGAACATCATCATCTACGGAGCCCTGCTCGGACGCGATCCCCGGCATATGCGCGACCGGGTCGAAGCCATCGTCGAATGGGCGGGAGTCGAGGAGTTCGTCGACGTGCCCACCCGCAGCTTCTCGTCGGGCATGATGGCCCGGCTGGCGTTCGGGGTGGCGACCGACATCCAACCGGAGGTCCTCGTCGTCGACGAGGTGCTGTCCGTCGGCGACAAGGCATTTCGAGCCAAGTCTCAGGCCAGGATGTTCGAGCTCATCAACGGCGGGTCGGCGGTCGTGGTCGTCTCCCATTCGATCCCGCTGCTGCAAGAAGTCTCCACCCGGGCCATGTGGCTCGACCGGGGCCGCATCAAGATGCTCGGGACCGCCGGGGAGGTTCTCGACGGCTACCAGGCGTCCGGATAGCCTCCACCGGGTCTTCAATCGGCCTCGGATCGATCGCCGCCAGCCAGTCGTGGAGTTGTTCCCGCCGCCGCTCCACCATGGAGCCCACGTCGGCTGCCGATATCTGAGCCCGCACCTCGCCCCGGTAGGCGGCATCGGTCAGGAGCCGGCCGATGTGGCCCGCCAATTCGTCGGCGCTATTGCCGACGAGAACCAGATCGGCCAGTGCGGGGGGAAGCACCGCCGCCGCCGGGCCCGACGCCACCACCGGCAGGCCGCTCCTCAGGGCCGAGACGATCCTTCCCCCGGTACCGGTCACGTAGGTGAGCGGCACCACGAGAGCGCGGGCCGCGGCGAGCTCGGCCTCGATGGCGGGCATCCAGCCGGCGATTTCCGTCTTACCCGGCTGTCTCCAGGCGGACCTGTGCGCCTCCGAGCCGTGCCCGACCACGCGCAGGGGCGCCGGATGCCCGGCCTGAGCTTCGACCCGGGCCGCCACCACCTCGATCCACCACTCGAGGGCCTCGAGGTTGGGGCGGTGCAGCAGGTCACCAACGAAGAGCAGCCCGGGCTCCCGCCCCGGCACAGGGCTCGATCGCGGGCCGCGGCCGAGGGCGGGGAAGACGTGGGTCGGCAGTTCGGGATGCGAGGCGCTCACCACCGAGGCGTCCGGTCCGGTGGCTGCAATGACCCCATCGGTGTCGCCGATCGCGATGGAGTCGTCTTCGATCTCGCGGTCGGGTGAGCCCTCCGGCCCGTGGGCCTTCGGGAAGCGGACGGTTCCGAGGTCGACCACGAGGCGGGTGAGGGGGGCCACCGCCCGGGCTTGCGGAACGACCCAGCCGGTCAGGCGCGGCTCGGCAATGAGCACCATGTCCCAGTGACCCCCCGCCAGCAGATCCCGCAGCCATCTACCGGCGGCGGCGGCCGGGCCGACGTTCCAGCGCCGGTCGGGAGGCGGCGCGATCCAGCGGGTACCGATTGATTCGAGGTATCCGGTCACGGTCCGGTTTCCGCTGTCGTGTTCCGCCCACACCAGCACCTCGGCCCCAGTCTGTACGAGAGCCTCCAGCATCTCGAGGTGACGGGCGTCGACTCCGGACCGGTCGCGGTCGGGCAGGTGGGCGGCAGCCCACAGAATGCGGGTCGGGGTGGGCCGACGATCCGGGCTGTGCCCGGTCGGCTCGGTCACAAGCGCGTATCCCGGCAGGCGGTAAGGACCGGCCGGACGGGAGGGGGCGAAGCCGACGGCCCGGGTCTCCACTTCGATGCCGCCGCCCAATTGCGCCAGGCGCCGTCCGAAGTCGGCTCCGAGATACGGAGTGCCGTCGAGGCGGAGGTCGAGCCCTCCCACTGCAAAGAAATCCCGGGTCCGCACGAGCATCGACCCCGTGGCGTCGAGGTCGATGGCGTTCGGTGAGCTGATCACCGAGGCCGGGTTCCGGCCGCCCTGCAAGAAGGTGCGAAGCGGCCGGTCGGCGGACAGGTAGCCGTTCGGTGCCAGCAAACCTCCATCCGGCGCGCGCCACTGCGGCGCCACCGCGGCGAGGGTTTCGTCGGCTTGCATCCTGACGACGAGTCTCCGCAGACAGCGCGGGTCGAGCGTCGAGCCGGGATGAAGGATCATGAGCAACGGACCGGCCGATTCAGCCGCATGGGAGTTGATGATCTCGGCGGCCGTGCCCGCTTCGTCCGCCGCTCCGATCAGGACCTGGATTTCCCCTTCGTAGTCGCTGGCGTCGACCGAGGCCGCGGTATGTCGGCCGGCCGGGGCGCCCCGCCGTCCTCCGATGACAACCGAGACCTTCGGCCATCGGCCGCCATGCCCGGGGGCAGGCTGGCTCACCAGCGGTCTTTCATCGCCCGGTTCAAGAGTCCCCACTTCCACGGCAGCGCCAGGCGAACGCGGTCCCGGAAGCCGTGGGTCTCGACCCAATGCTTGATGCTGGCGGCAGCCGGCTCGTGTTGGTAGCCGGAAGCGACCGGCGTCGAAGCTCCGATCCCGGCCAGGTTGGGCTTCGGGAGGCTGCCGACGTCGGTGACCCAGGCGGGGAGCCCGGCAACGGCAGGCGGCAAGGTGCCGTGACTCGCTCCGAGGATCGGGAGCGTCAGCAGGTTCGCCCGGTCCGCATGCGAGAGGCTGGCGGCAGCCTCCACCAATTCATGCAGCGTGCGGGCGTGCAGCGCGAGCCGGCGCACGGAGGGCCATGAGTCCATTCCAAAGCCGAGCAGGCTGAAGGCGGGCCGGGCCGGGTCGGCTTCGCCGAGATACGGGCCGGTGTCGCACACGAGCACGAGGCCGGCCCGTGACACTCCCGGAAGCCGCCACAGGCGCCGCGCCGGGGCTGCTCCGTCCGGCGTGTGGAGCACGACGGCAGCCGGAGCGTCGTCGATTTCATCGATTGCGGTGACGACCTCGGCGAGCGGGCGGTCGACGGGGACGAGCAGCGGTGGCCGATGCTCGATCTTGCGGAGCTTTGACTCCGATAGCCGGGGAGCAGAATGCGTTTCATCTCCGGCCAGGACAACCCCCCCGACCTTGGCGGCGACATCCATCACGGCCCGGACGGCGATATCAGATGGGCGGGCGGCGACCACGACGTCGGCCTGGGCGAGCAACCCTTCAGCCACCCCGTCGCTCGACGGCTCGGCCACCCGGACGCGGTCGTGGAAGCGTTCCGGAAGGCTTTCGAGGACGATGTCCCGGGTCGTCTCGGCGCCGCCGGCGATGTCGGGATGAAGGATGGCAACGATGGTGTCGTCGTCGCTCGGCACCCGGGCGAGGGCCTTCTCCACGATCGACGCCAGCCCGGCCGGATCCTCACTCATGGCTACCAGCGCCAGCACGCCCGCCGGCTCTTCGGCGGGAGGCCCGGCCGCCGGCTCACCAACCGAATAGCGGGGAGGAAGTCCCGCTTCCTCGAGGCCGTAGGCCGCCGCTCCCACGTCGCTCACCAGGAAATCCGCCGACATGAGGAATCCGGTGAGAGCCCACAAGCGCCTGCCCCGGGCGGCGAACAGTGAGGGCGACGCAGTCACGATTCGAATATCCCTCATCGGGCCCGCACCGAGGACCACCCCCCGCGGGATCCGCTCCAGCCGGGGCTCGTGCCATGCCCAATCGGTGGTCTGAGCAGAGTCGTAGAGGATGGCATCGTAGGGCTCGGCCAGATGCTGGTGTAGGAGGAGTCGAGCCTGGTATTGCTCGGCGGTGTCGGCCATGCCGTCGGCCCGCGGCACCACTCGCTTCGGTGAGACGAAGACCGGCACGTCCGCGGCTCGGAGCAGGTCGGTCCCGTCGCTGTCGTAGTCGGCAAACACCGTGAAGTCGTTGGAGCCCTGCTCGTCGACAATCCACTCGGCGTCGAACGGGCCGGACGCCAGCTCGCGGCGGCGGGGGACATGGGCTGCAACGTAGGCGATTCGCATCAAATCCTCACACTGGCTGGGTGCGCCTGGATGCCCAACTCCTTGCTCGGCAGCCAATGGTAGGGCCACGGTTGGTCCGGCCCCCGCAGGTGTCGGCCGTGCACGGTCAGGCGGATTCCAGGAGGGCGTGGATGGCGGCCACCGATCGCTCGGCGGCGTCACCCTCACCGTATGGGCTGGGGATCGAGGACAGGCGCTGGTGGAGGGCCGGCAGGTCGGCGATCCAGCCGCCGACGATCCGGCTGATGTCGGGACCAGGCAGCACCCGCTCGGCGAACGTCCCGAGGACCTCCGGTCGCTCGGTCGAGTTCCGCACGACGAGCACCGGCCGTTTCAGAACGCTCACCTCCTCCTGCACGCCACCGGAGTCACTCACCAGGGCGCCGCATTCGGCGGAGAGGGCAAGGAACTCCTGGAATCCCACCGGTTCAACCACGTGGAGCTGCTCGAGCAGGTGCCCCAGTCCGAAGGATTCGACCCGTGCCCTGGTCCGCGGGTGCATCGGCAAGATGGTGGGGAGTGCCAGTGAGCCCAGCTCCTCGAGGATGACGGCGAGCGTATCGGGTCGGTCGACGTTCTCGGGACGGTGAAAGGTGGCGAGCAGGTATTCTGCCGGAGCCACGCCGTAGCGCTCCAGGTAGGGAGCGCGATCTGCCGGTAGCAGCGCATGCACCGCCTCGACGACGGTGTTGCCGGTGACGACGATTCGGTCCGCCGGAATGCCGCTTTCCAGCAGGTTCTTGCGGCTGACCTCGGTAGGGGCACAGCACAAGTCCGACAGCACATCGGTCACCACCCGGTTGTGCTCTTCGGGCATCGCCCGGTCGAATGATCGGAGGCCCGCTTCGATGTGCACAAGGGCAGTCTCGGTGGCATTGGCCGCCAGCGCCGCCCCCACCGTCGTGTTCGTGTCACCCTGGGTGATCACCGCCGCTGCCGGCTGCTCCGAAAGGTGTTGTCCGATCCGGGCGGTTGCCTGGCCGATCTGAGTGGCCCGCGTCTCGCCTCCTATTTCCAGCCGGTGGGACGGCTCGTCCAGCCCGAAGGCATCGAAGAAGACCTTCGAGAGGGTGGTGTCGTAATGTTGTCCGGTATGCACCACCCTGGCCTGGTCTCCCAGCAATCGGATGATCGGTGCCAGCTTGATGATCTCGGGACGGGTGCCGAGTGCGACGACGATGGTGCTTGAATCGGTCATAGATAGTCCCGGGTAGCCTGCGGGCTGCGATGTTACGCATGCTTCTGCTGGTTTCCCAGGTTGTCGTCGCCGCCCTCGCCGCCTACAACCTGGCGGTGGCGATGTGGGGGCTCAAGAATCCGGCCGCCATCCGGCGGGGCGCACGCCTCCGACCCATTCGAGTGGTCATCCCGGCCCACAACGAGGCCGTCGTCATCGGTTCTCTCCTCTCGGATCTCGCCGTCCAGGACTACCCGGCCGACCTGATGCGGGTGGTGGTGATTGCCGACCGATGCACCGACGACACGGCGATGGTTTCCCGATCCGCCGAGGTGGTCGAACGCCGCCACGGACCGGACGGCAAGGGTGCGGCCATCGCCTGGCACCTGGCGGAATCTCCCCTCGGCCGCGAGGAATCCCTCGTGGTGCTCGATGCCGACAACCGGGTCGGTGCCGGGTTCCTGGCGGGCCTGGCCGATGCCCTCGACGGCGGCTTCGATGCCGCCCAGGCATACGTCGACACCTCCAATCCCGACCGGTCATGGCTCACCACCGCCTCGGCCTTGAGTTACTGGGCCAGCAATCGCATGGTGCAACTCGCCCGCCACAACCTCGGGTGGGCCCCCGATCTCGCCGGGACCGGCACGGCTTTTGCTCCGACCGCCTCGTGGGTGCTGGAATCGGTCGGCGAGGCACTGACCGAGGACTCCGATCAGGCGGCTCGCCTCTTGCTGGCGGGGCGCCGCGTCGGCTGGCTGCATGACGTCCGCGCGTACGACCAGAAGCCCGCGTCGATGGGAGTTGCGCTCCGCCAGCGCGCCCGCTGGATGTCCGGGAGGCGGGCGGTGTCGAGGGCCTATCGCCGCAAGATGATCGTCGCGGCACTGCGGCGCCGGTCGTGGGGACCCGTCGATCTCGTCATCCGGCAAATTCAGCCGAGCCGCACGTTCATGGTGGGGCTATCCGCTGCCCTGGCGATCGGCGCCTGGTTCACCGATCTGCTGTGGCCCTGGCCGGTGTGGGCACTGGTGGCAGCCGTGCAAGTGCTCGCCCCCATCGTGTTTCTGGTCCGGGACGGGGTTCCCGCTCGCTACCTATGGCGCTACCCCCTGCTGGTGGTGTTCGGCTTGGCCTGGCTGCCGGTCCGGCTCATGAGCTCACGAGTACGCGAGTGGTACCACACGCCTCATGATTGAGCTCTCAGGTGGCGGCGCGGCCCGGGGCCGCGCAGCAGGCCGGCGAGGAGTCCGACGCCGTAGGACGCATGCATCGTCGCGGCCGCCAGCATGGTGCGCAGCCGATGGACGGGCCCGTTGCCGGCACCGATCGCCACCCGGGCCAGCACCAATCCCCACGCCACCAACAGCAGGAGCAGGGGCCACCGCAGCGGGGTGAGCGCAGCAACCACCGCGGCGGTCGTCATGGCGATCACGAGGCCGAGCGGCGCCAGCGGCCGCATGCTCGGAAAGATGCGGTTGGCGTAGAGCATGTCGGCCTTGCCCCACCCGTAGCGGAAGTATTGGCGCCCCAAACCAAGCCAGCTGTCTCGGGGGTGGTAGCTGGATCGGATGGCGGGGTCGAGCAGCACCACCGCCCCTTGCTGGCGCCAGCGGTAGTAGAGGTCGGCGTCCTCGGCGACCCCGGGCAGGTCGCGATACCCGCCGAGGGAGTCGAAATCGGTCTTTCGGAACGCCCCGAGGTAGACCGTGTCAACCGGTGAGGGGTGGTCCTGATGACGGTAGCGGGCCGGGCCGACTGCCCACGGTGAGGCCATCGCCGACGCGATGGCGCGCCCCACGGGTGTCTCGCTGTGCGGGATCATCCGGCCTCCGGCGGCGGTCGCGCCCGACTCGAGCAGCGCGGCCACCGAGCGGTCGACGTAGTCGGAGGCGTAGGTGGAGTGTCCGTCGACCCGGACGAGGATCTCTCCGGTGGCGGCTGCGGCCGCCAGGTTGAGGCCGGCCCATTGGCGGCGCCTGGGGTTGTCGACCAGACGCAGCCGGCCGCGGGCGGCGAGCGCCTCCAGGTGTTCCCGGGTGCCGTCGGTCGAGCCGCCGTCGGCAACGACAATCTCGATGGAGCCGTCATAATCCTGTTCGTGCAGGCTGGCGAGGCACGAGTCCAGGAAGCCGGCCTCGTTGAAGACGGGCAGGATGACGGACACGGTGGGCGACACGGCGGGAGCATACTCTTCAGGATTTCGTGGTTTCGCCGATGTCTGGCCCATGCGCAGAATCGCCGTGCCCATGCTCGCCCTGGTCCTCCTGTCGGCCCTTCCCACGATCACCCGCAGCGCAGAGGCGGTTGGGCCTCCCACCTGGATAGTCGGGTCCGGAACGGTGCACGGCGGCCTGTATCCGCTCACCTCGAACTACACAACGGAGCTGGAGGACATCGCCGGCAACGCCTGGCGGGACGCGTCCTTCGGCGGCCTCTTTCACACCATCGAAGAGGTTTGGACGGTCAACAAGCTGGAGAAGATCTGGGCGGCAGGCGCCACCCCGTTCGCCAACCTGGAGTTCACCCAG
>JBFKDW010000036.1:0-28259 GCA_041619515.1 Acidimicrobiia bacterium | reverse complement strand
GGCCTCGGCGCCCTCGCTTCGTCCAGTTCTCCAGCGAGCAGGGCCGCATACCGGACCTTGCGACTGCCTCCGCTGCCAAACCACCGGCGCAGCTGCTCCGAGACGTGCCTGTCACGCCACTCCGGCTGGCCCTGCAGCGAGCGGAAGCGGCGTAGGTCGTCTCGCTCGTCGGCGACGATCGCAAGAACACCCTCTACTCCCACCGCTCGTATCAGCTCGGCTTCCAGGTCGGGCTCACAGACAAAGAAGCCCAGCTGCTCGAGATCTCCTCGATTCCGCACATCTCCGAGCCCGGCATCCCTGAAGGCACGCATGTAGATCCTCTCTTCCGCTGCGTCGCACAAACCGGCTATCCGATCGCTGTTCGTCAACGATTCGTCCAGGAAACGCCTGATGTTGGTCGCCCCTCCCATCGACGCAATCGCTACGGCGCCCATGTCATACCCGAGCCGCCGGGCTACCTCGGCGACCGCAGCCTGGTCGCTCGGTCCCTCCACCAGGACGACGGTCCGTGATGTTCGTGGCGATGGCATCGCCCAAGATTGCCATACCGGCTACCGGCATGGCTACCAGCGGTGGTAGGCGGGGTGGCCCTCCTCAACGGCGACGAAGCGGGCGGTGCAGGTGGCGGTCACCTGGCCGTCGGCGGTCATCTCGGCCTCGATCTCGGCGCGGTTGCCCTCGACCGAGACAACCCGTGCCGCCAGGTGCAGGGTCGCCGGATACGGGGTGGGCCTTCGTAATCGCACGTGGAAATCGGCGGTGACTGTGACGGGAAGCTCATCGAGCTGGTTCGCCCTCATGATGCCGTGAGCAGCAGTCCAGTTCATGTGGCAATCGAAGAGGCTCCCGATGATCCCGCCGTTGACCACGCCCTCGAAGGCTTGATGCTCGGGCGCCGGGTCGAAGCGAGCCACCACCGCGTCGCCTTCGACGAAGCTCTTGATGCGCAGGCCCTTGTCGTTGGCGGGGCCGCAGCCGAAGCAAATCGTGTCCGGACCGTAGGTATCTTGCAGGCTCTGGGTCACACAGCCAGGCTAGGGCCGGGGTGATGGCTCAGGCCAGCCAGTCGGCGATCTGGCGAACGGTGAACCAGGCGGCCGCAACGAACACCACCCCCAGGTAGAGGAGCACGAGGCGGGTGTCTCCCAGCACACAGCGGCTCCGCAGCACTCCGGCCCTGCGGGCTTTGCCGTACCCCCAGATGCCGACGCCACTGAACCAGAGGGCCGCCAGAGGCGGGGTGACGATCCAGGCGATGACGCTGATGGTCGTGAAGATGCACAGCCGCAGCGGGTCGAAGCCGGGCTCGGTCCGGGGCTGGTTGATCCGGGGAGGGGCGGCGCTCATGCGTCGAGCACCGTCAGCGGGATGCGGCCACGGGCCGGGGCGGAGGCCACCTTCATGTCCGAGAGCTGCGACCACGCCTGGGCGGCACAGAACGGAGCACACTGGTCCTGGCTGTCGCTGCGAGTTCCCACATGGACGCAGCATTGGAGCAGGCGTTCCTCCAGCATCGTGTTCATGTCCATGAACGGCTTGACGGTGATCCGCTTGATGCGGGTTGCCAGCTGGTGGCGCATCCGTTCCTTTCCGGCCTTGCCGCTCATTCGCAGCAGCGTGCTGAGGCCCAAGTCGCAGTTCTCGCACACATTGCGGAAAAGCTCGGTGACGGTCGGATGGGACAGCGAGCTCTGGTCGCTCAGCAGCCCGAGCAGGGATTCTTTCACGAGTCCCCGCATGGTGGCGGGCAGCTCGTCGCCTGCCATCTGGTTGGAGACGAGGTCGAGATGGGCCTTCAGCTGCTCGTGGCCGATCATGGCAACCAGCGATCGCCAGGCGCCATCGTCGCCGCGGATCATGTAGCCGACCGAGGCGCAATGCGGATGCGAGCACGGCAGCGCGGTGAGGTCCTGCCAGGTGACCAGGCCGTCGGTCTGGGGACCCAGCCGGGCCAGGACCCCGGTGTGGGTGAGCCGATCCATCGGGTCGATGGAGCCGCTCCGACCCGACCCGAACTGGGGTTGGATCGAAACCCCGCCGACGTAGGGGGTGTCGAGGGCGAACTGGACCACGTCGCCGATCTCGTCGTCGTTGACGCCCAGCGCCGCCGTCATGGTCAGGGTGGTGAACACGCCGGCCGCCGACAGCCGCTCAATGGCCTTTTGCTTGACCGCTCGCAGGTCGGCATTGCGGTGGAACTTGTGGGACGAAGCCCGGAACCCGTCGAATTGCAGGTAGATCTCGATCCGCTCCCGGTGTTCGGCCAACAGACCGAGCAGTTCGTCGTTGCGCGAGAGCTCTATGCCGTTGGAGTTCAAGATCACCCGGGTGATCGGCCGCTCGACCACCGCCCGCAAGAGATCGAGGATCCCGGGGTGGATGGTCGGCTCACCGCCCGAGATCATGAGCACGTCGAGCTTGCCGTTCTCCCGTTCGATGCGTTGATCGACGTTGGCGAGCACCTCGGCGATGGAGGCAACGCCCGTCAGCGCCGGCGCCGAACCGGCATAACAGGTGGGGCACTTCAGGTTGCAGGCCTCGGTGATGTCCTCCAGCAAGATGCAGGTGTGCTGGGTTTGCATCTCACCCAGGCCCCGCAGGTACACGGCCGGGACCGGCTGATAGTTGCCGGGGGTGTCGGGGACGTGGACCTTGGTGGCGGCCGTCCATTGCTCGAGGTATTCGAGGATGTCGGGCCGCTCGTCGTACAAGGTCACCACCCGGCCGTGCTCGCCACAACCTCGTACCAGCCAGACCCGGCCCTCGCTCTCGGCCAGGTAGCCGCTGCAGCGGGCCACCTGCTGCAACGGGCGGTCCGGGCTCTGCTCGTGGCAGTACGGGCAGAACGCCTGCACGTAGCGCATGATGCGCTCGGACCGGACCGGCAACCCCGCAGTCATCCGAGCGAGCTGCTGATGGCGTAGAGGAGGGCGATGCAGGCTCCGCCGGCGACAACGAGCGTCACGGCGAAGGCCAGCAGACACCCCTGCAGCACCTGGGTGCCTCGCCGGTTGAGGTAGTAGATGGCGGCGACCGCTCCCAGGATGGCGACGACGGTGCCGAAGGCCGGGTTGAGAGCCGCCGCCCCCCCGGCAACGAGACCGATGGCGGGGGCAATCAGGAAGAACAACCCGGCACCGATCCAGCGATCGCGCCTGTCCCGATCGGGGTCTTGTGGGCCCGGAGCGAGCCGAGGGTCGTCGCTCACGCCGGGCTCCGGGCCGGAAGCGGGACCCGCGCGATCCGCAGAAAGTAGGCCACCAGCAGCGGCACGGTGGCAAGCAGAAACAGCTGCGAGCCGGTCAAGCCGAGCCACATGACCGGGTTGCCCCGGACGAACTCGAGTGCGAAGCGGAACACGCCGTAGGCGAGCAGATACACCTTGAAGCTCTGGCCGCGCACGCTCCAACGGTCACGCATCCGCCACAACACCAGGAACATGACGCCGTGAAACGCGATCTCGTACAGGTAGGAGGGGTGCATGGGCGTGCCGGCAACGCAGCCTGGGCACATCGGGATGCGGGCCGCCACGGCCGCGTCGACCGATAGGCCCCACGGCAGGGTGGTGGCGGTGCCGACCTGCTCGGTGAGGAAACACCCGATGCGGCCGACCGCCATGCCGATTGCCACCGCCGGGGCGAACAGGTCTCCGGTGCTGCGCCGGTAACCGACCAGGCGCTTGGTCACCTCGACCCCGACATAGGCGCCGGCCAGGCCGCCGAGCACGCTGCGGCCCCCGTGAAGCCAGATCCCGGCCAGTGACGGATCGGGCTCGGCCTGGAGGTATCGCCAGGCCGTCGAGACCTTGGCGAACAGAGCCCCACCGATCATGGCGCCGATCAGGATCCAGACCATTCGGTCATCGAGCTCGCCGCGGCGCCGCGCCTCGAGCACGAACACGAGCGCGGCAACGGCGACGCCGACGGCAATGAAGAACTCGTGGGTGGGGAGCGCCACCGGCCCGATCCGAACCAGAAACGGAACCATCTGCCTCCCTCCCACGACGGCTGGAGCCACGTTAGTCCCGATTCCGCCGCCCGCCCCCCGCCACCGCCACCAGGAGTGGGTACCCTCTCCGGCGGCGCCCGTCCCCTCCATGCGCGGCGGCGGCCGGAGACGCTAACTGACACTCACGTACGTGCCGATGGACAGGGACATGGCCACAACGAGAAGCATCGACGAGAACACCCGCCCCGAGGAGCCGGAGCTCGACGCCACTCCTGCGCGCCGGCGGATCTCCGGGCTGGCGGTCGCTGCGATCGTCCTGGCCGTGCTGGTGGCGGCCGAGGGTGGGGCCCGGCTGGTCGAGGATCGACTCGCTCTGGCTCACGAGTGGGGCGGCGAGTCCATCGCCTACCAATACGATCAAATGGCGCCCCTGGCGGCGAGCGGTGGCCAGGATGTCGTGGTACTCGGGTCCTCGATGAGCGGCTTCGGGTTCGATCCCAGCGTGCTCTCGCGCTCCGGCGAGGGAACGACCGCCTTCAACGCCTCCGTGTACGAGGCGTCTCCCCGGCTCCTGGAGCTGTGGGCCGAGGAGGTTGTGCTGCCGCAGTTGCTCCCCGAGGTGGTTGTGATCGGCCTTGGGAGCCGCGAGATGAACGACAACGGGCTCCGCCCCATGGACAGCTACGAGGCCTACGTCGAGGCTCCCGAGCGGCGACGCGCCGCCGGAGAGGCCTCCCTGGCGACCCGGTTCGAAGGGTGGCTGGAGGGAGTTTCTGCGCTGGTCCGCATTCGCTTCGAGCTGCGGGATCCCGCCGAGTTCATCCTGAGCGTGGTGGGGCGCAATTCGCCACTCGGGCCCGGGCAGATCGGTCCCGACGGCTCGTTCGTTCCGACCCGGCAGGACTACCGGTTCCTGCCCGAGTTTGCCGACCGGTATCGCGACGAGGTGCTCAACGACTACCAGGTGGGGGGCACGCAGTTGGAGGCGCTCGAACGCCTCATAGAAGAGCTCGAGGCCCGGGGAGTGCGGGTGGTGCTCGTCGACATGCCCGTCGTCCACGACGACTACGTCCCCTTGCATCCTGATGGTGAGAGCGATTTCGACGCCTATCGCCGAGCTCTCGACGATCTCGCATCCCGTCAGGGGATACTGCTGATCCGCCCAGATCCCTGGGACGACAGCTTCTTCTACGACCCGGTTCATCTCAACTCGAAGGGACGCGAACGCCTCTCCACCCTGCTCGCCTCGGTACTGGCCGAGCCGGACGCCTCGTGAGGAGAGTCCGCCACATCGGCCGCACCTCTAGTCTGGCTCGGTGAGACTGCGCATCTGGCTGGCCTTTGGCCTGGCAAGTTTTGGCTGGGGATCGGCCGGGGTGGGAGTCCGTGCCGCCTTCGAGCAGGGCGTGCCTCCGATGGCGATGGTGGCACTCCGGGCGATCATCGCCGCCGCGGCCATCTTCGCTTTTCTGCAACTGGGACCCGGGGCCATCCCGCGCCGGCGGGAGCAGTGGAAGACGGGGATCGTGATGTCGCTGTTCAACCTCACGCTGCCGTTTGTGCTCTTCACGCTGGGATACCAATACGCATCGGCCGGTTTCATGGGACTGCTGGTCGCCCTCATCCCGATCATCACCGCCATCTTCGCCCACTTCCTGCTCCCGGACGACCCGCTCTACTCCGGGAAGGTGGTTGGCTTGGTGGTGGCGCTGGCCGGAGTGGCATTCCTTTCCCTCACCGGCGATTCGGGGCTCGAGGAGGGCGGCCGCCCCGTGCTCGCCATTGCCCTCGGTGTCGCCGGAGTCGTGTGCATCGGAATCGCCAACATCTATGCCAAGAAGTGGTCTGCCTCCTACGATCCGGTGCAGGTGACGGGCATGCAGTTCGTGGTGGGAGCCGTCATCCTGATACCCCTCACTGCGATTGCCGAGGGCTGGCCGTCGGGCGTCACCGCACTCGGGTGGGCCCTGGTCGTGTACCTGGCTCTCGTCGGCTCGGTGCTTCCTTTTCTCGCCTACTACTGGGTGCTCAAGCACGTCACCGTCACCCGGGCCCAGATCATCGCCTATCTCGTCCCGCTGGTGGCGCTCACCCTTGGGATCATCGTCCTCGATGAGAAGCTCGAAATCGGGATCGCCGTCGGCGGCGCCCTCATCCTGCTGGGGGTGATCATCACCGGTGCGGCCGAGCGGAGATTCGTGCGGGTGTGACCGGTGCGCGGCACCGGGTCTTCGATCTAGCTGTGCAGCTCGAGGACGTCACCGTCTGCGACGACGTAGTCGCGGCCGACCTGCTGGCCCTCGAACCCGTGGCCGCCGAACAGCCGGGCGTACTTGAGGGAGGCGGCGATATCGCGATGCACGAGCCTGGCGACATCCAGCACGGTATCGCCCCGGCGCACCGTGTACGGCTTGCCGCCGTCGACCGGTTCCCCCGGCTTCTTCGTGTACACGCGGACCACGGCCAGCCGCTCGAAGAGCCACGGGCCGAGCTCGTCGAGCCCCTCCCCGGTGACGGCTGAAACACTCAGCATCGGACAATGCAGGCCGCTGAGCTCCTCCAGCACTGCCAGCTCCTGGCGGGGATGCTCGACGATGTCGGCCTTGCTCGCCACCAGAACCGTCGGCAGATGCAGGGTGAAGGCATCTTCGTCCCCGGGAGCATCACCGTCGCCGGGCCAGCGCGGAGACAGGACCACGTTGCGATCGGCGAGCATTTGGGTGGCCGCCACCACCTCCTCGACACACCCGGGCCGGCTGACGTCGACGACGAACAGGCACCCGTCTGCCGACTGCAGGGCATTGGCGATCCAGGGGACCGGATGCTCGGGTGACACAGCCGGAAGATCGACCAGCTGGAAGGCGACGTCATCGGCCTCGAACATTCCCGGTTGCGGGTACTGGGTGGTGAATGGGTAGGCCTCCGAGGCCGCATGCGAACCGGTGAGTCGGGCATGCAGGGCGGACTTCCCGGTGTTGGGTGGTCCCAGCAGCGCCACCTGGGCAGCCCCCTCGGGATGGACGAAGGTGGCCGGGGCGGTGCGGGCACCGGTCTTCTTGGGGCCGGCCAGGGCGGCGGACAGCTCCTTGATGCGGGTCTTGATGTCCGCCTGCAGGTGATCGGTCCCCTTGTGCTTGGGGATCACCCGCAGCATCTCCCGCAGATGATCGAGCCGTTCCTGGGGATCCCGTGCCTTCTTGAAAGCAGCCTCGGCGGCCTTGTACTCGGGGTTCAGATTGGCCGGCATCGCCTCCCATTCTCGCGAACCCGGATGGCGGCGGGGCCTCAGCCTGCCCCGGCTCCGGAGCGGAAGGGCTGGCGGCGTTTCGATTCCCGGCCCGCCAGCAGGTAGAGCGGGGCAGGGGCGGCCAGGATGGCCGCACCCACACCGATGGCTGCGGTCAGGCTGGTGGCGGTCGCCAGCGCCCCCAGGGCGATGCCACCAAGCATGCCTCCGGTCTGGGCCGTCAGGTTGTTGGCCGACACCACGGTGGTGCGGCTGCCGGGATCGTCGACCGCCCGATGCAGCATCCCGTGATGGACCGGGTTGGCGGCACCGTGGGCCCCCATCGTGAAGACGTAGGCGATGATGACGCCCACCGGGCCGGTGGCAAGGGCGATCAGCAGGACCGTTAATCCCTGGGCGACCCGCAGTGCGGCACCGGCCCCGCCCGCTCCCCAGCGCCGGGTGAGGACTGGAACCAGGGCGGCGCCGGCTGCTGCTACCAGCCAGGCGGCGGCGTTCGTGGGACCGAGGAGGGCGGCCGCCCGATCGGCGCCATCGAGCACGGTTTCGAGCTTGGCGGGGGTGAACATCTCGAAGGCCGTCATGCCGAAACCCCAGACGAAGTCGATCACGACCAGCGACACGAGGACGCGGCTGGCACGGACCGTCCCGACGGCGGAAGCGACGATCCCCGGCACCATCCACACCGCCCCCCGCAGGCCGCCGCCGCCGGGCCGTCCTTTCGCTTCGGTGACGAGATTGGCGATGGCTACGAACTCGGCAACCCGCAGGCCGAGCGCGGCGACCAGTGGGGTCACGAGCGGATCGATTCCGGAAACGGGATGGACTGCCACCAGCAGGCTGCTCAGCAGCGACCCGGCCCCGATGGCGACGCCGATGACCACGCCGCCTCGCGCCAGGCCGCGCTCGATGTCGGCTCCCGGATCGAGCGCTTGAGCGGAGTCGACGTACCAGGCGTCGAGCGGGCCGCTCTCCAGCGCCCGGTAGATCCCCTGGAGGGCGGCCACCACCGCCAGCAGCAGCAGTGAGTCGGCGACGATGAGCAAGGCAACGGCCCCGGCTTCGAACAGTGAGGCGGCCAGCAGCACCGGTTTCCGTCCGATGGCGTCTGCCAGTCCGCCGGTCGGCAGTTCGAGGACCAGGACCATCAGCCCCTGGGCGGCGAACACGAGGCCGACCTCACCCAGCGTCAACCCGCGCTCCAGCAGCACCAGGACCAGCACGGGAACCAGCAGCCCGGTGGGCAGCCACCGCATCCCCCGCAGGAGAAGGAATCTGGTCGTCACGGTGGCCGCGTCCGACGGCGGGCGGCTCATATCCGCGGCTCGGGCGACGGAAAGGTGTCCAGCAGCACGATGACGCGCTGGGCATCGTCGCCGGGGCCGGCCTCCAGGGTCAGGAACCGGTGCAGCACCGACTGGAGCTCTTCGTTCAAGGCCCCGAGCTGGTCGGCGGTGAGATGCAGCTCCATGTCTGAGCTGTTGGCTGCGTCACGCCATGCGGCCGGCCACTCGGATCGGGAGGCGAGCCAATCCTGGACCCAGCGCGCCTTCACGCCGGTGTACTGCCCGAGCAGCCAGTCGGCGGCAGCCCGATCGTCGGGATCGTCGAGAAATTCGGTTTCCGCCCACGAAGTGATCTCATGGGCGGCTCGCCACCAGCGCTGGCGGCCCCCGCCCCGGCCGGGGTCCTCTTCGACGAGCCCGGCGTCGGACAGTTTGCGCAGGTGGTAGCTGGTGGCGCCGCTGTTGGTGTCGAGGCGCCGCGCCAGCCCGGTGGCGGTGGCCGGTCCGTACAGGCGAAGGGCGGCGAGCAGCCGGGAACGAAGAGGATGTGCCAGGGCTCTCAGCCCGGTGCTGTCGAGCTGGACGATGCGGGGTTCCCGGTCTTCTGCCATGACCACATAATACCTATGCATAGATATCATGCAAAGATTTTCTGTATGACTTCCGAGCCCCGATCCCCCTCAGGCCGACGGCCCGAGGAACCTCCTCATACGGTGGCGAAGCCCGGTCGCATCGAGCCCGTGCGCTCTCTCGTGATCGGAGCGATGACCGTAGTGGCGATGCTCGAGGCGGGGCACGCCGATGGACAGCAACCGGTGCGGCCGCTGCTCCATAGCGATGGCGACGTGCCGCGCCGAGGTTCCCTCCAGATAGGGCTCGACCAGGATGACGTCTGTCGAAGGAGCGTCGGCAACCGCGGCGTGATCGAACGGCCGAACGGTCGCCGCGTACAGGATGGTCACATCGAGCCCGGCGGTCGCTTCGATGACCGGATCGAGCGTCGGCCCCACTGCGATGACGGTGGCCGCCCCGCCCCGGCGCACGGTGTGAAACCTGCCGGGGACGATGGGCATTGCCTCCCGATTGGTGGTCTCGGCCAACCGCAGGTATACGCCGTCCATGCCGGTGGCGGCATCTCGCAGCAGGACCTCGGCCTCGTCTGCGTGGCCGGGGACGTGCACCTGCCATTCCGGAAGGGTGTCGATGAGCGCGACATCGCCGGGGGCCTGATGGGTCCGGCCTTCCGACGCAGCATCGTAGGACCCGCCGATCGACACGAGAACCGCTCCCACCCCCTGGTGGGCGAGGGAGAGCTTGATTTGCTCGAAGGGCCGCTGGACGAGAAACGGGGTGTAGGAGTGAACGAATGGCCGCATCCCCGTCAGGGCCAGGCCGCCGGCGACCCCGATCATGAGTTGCTCGCGGATGCCGACATTGATCACCCGCTCGGGGTGCCGGGCCACGGCTCCGGTCTCCACGAATCGGCCGACTCCGATGTCGGCCAGCACCACCGCAACGTCGGGCCTCACATCGAGCACGTCGCTGACCACGTCACCGAACCGGTCTCGCATGCTGGTGATTCCCATCAGTATTTCCCCCCCACAGCGGCCACGACCACATGGGGCCGTTCCGGGTGTGGAGCAGCCAGCGCCCGTTCGATGGCGGCGTGATCCCGCCCGTTGATGGTCTCGGCCGACCAGCCTTCCACTTGGAACCGCTTGGCGATTCCCCCCGGCCAGCCATGCGAGGCGGACTGGTTGTCGATGACAATCACCGTCAGCCGGTCGAGGGCGTAGCGGCCGGCGAAGGCGATCGCCTCGTGATTGCTTCCCTCGTCGAGCTCGGCGTCCCCCACCAGGCAGAACACCCGGGCGGGCGAGCCCTTGATGCCGAGACCGATGGCCTGGCCGACCGCCAGCGGCAGGCCGTGGCCCAGCGAGCCACTCGAGATCTCCACGCCGGGGATGAGGGCGCGGTCGGGGTGGTGCCCGAGCGGCGAGTCGTACCCTGCGAACCCTTCGAGAACGTCGACCGGGATGAAGCCCTTGGCGGCCAGGATCGCGTAGTAGGCGACGGGGCCGTGTCCCTTCGACAGCAGAAAGCGGTCTCGCCCCGGGTGAGCCGGATCGGCCGGATCGATGCGGAGCACCCGGTCGTAGAGAACCCAGAGGACATCCAGGGTCGAGGTGGCGCTCTCGGAGTGCTTCTCATCCCCCGTCATCAGGGTCATGAGAGCGGGCAGGTCTTCGTAGGTGTAGGCAAGTTGAGTAGTCATGCTGGTACCGTACAACTTCAAGTGGGCTTGAAGTCAAGGGGGTTTTTTTATGAGCGACTGGCTGACGATCGGAGAGCTCGCGGCCCGCTCCGGAGTGGCGACGTCGGCGCTCCGCTTCTACGAGAGCAAGGGGCTCATCGCCTCCAGGCGAACCGACGGCAACCAGCGACGGTACGCCCGGGCGACGCTGCGGCGGGTCTCGGTGATTCGGGCGGCCCAAACCCTCGGCCTGTCGCTGCGCGAGATTGCCGAAGCTCTCGGTGCGCTTCCCGACGGCCGCACCCCGAACAAGAGTGACTGGGCGCGCCTGTCCAAGCGTTGGCAAGCCCGGCTGGATCGGCAGATCGCCGATCTCCAGGCACTGCGCGACGACTTGCAGGGCTGCATCGGCTGCGGATGCCTCTCGCTGCGGGCATGCGCTCTGTTCAATCCGGGCGACGAGCTGGCCACCCGCGGTCCCGGGCCCGTCATCTTGATGGGCGCGCGGGCGTCAGACCGCTAGGGCCGCTCCGGCCGCTTTGCTCGTCGATGCTCCGGGCGCCTGCGGAAGGTAAGCGCCACCACCAGGGCCACCGCCACGATGACCGTGGCAAGGAGGAACGTCTCGGTCAGGGCCCGGGCCGTGATGTCGGCCTGGGCCAGCTCGAGCGCCTCCTGGTAGCCGGGGTCACCAAGGGCGGGCAGATCGAGCCCGCTCCGCAGGCGATCGAACCGGAACAGGGTCCAGGCGGTGAGGCCGGAGAGACCCACCGCCAGGCCCATGAGACGCGACACGATCACCAGCCCTGCCGCCGTGCCCCGCTGGGGGGCGGGGGCGGCGTCGACCACCGCAGCGTTGGTCGGGGCGGTGACCAGCCCAAACCCGGCACCGAGGATGACCAGCTGCCAGCCCATTGTCCACGGGCCGACCCCGGCATCCCAGGCAGTGCCCACCACGGCGAATCCAACGCCGGTCACCACGAGGCCGGCGGCGATGACCGGCCGGTACCAGGTGCGCTCGGTCGCCAGCCCGCCCAGGTAGGACGTCAGGGCCATGGCGGCGGTGAGCCCCGACAACACCCACCCGCTCATCACCGCCGCCTCCTGCAGCGAGGTCTCCACCACCAGGTTGACGAACAGGGGCACATCCACCATGGCGACGATGAGGACCGCCCCCACCAGAAAGTTGACCCCGACGCCGGCGGCGAAGTTGCGGGAACGGAACAGCCCGAGATCGATGAGGGGATCCCGACGGTGTCGCTGCAGGCGCCAGAACAAGACGAATCCGGCCGCCGCCACGCCGAACAGCCACGTCGTCGACGTCGACCGCTCTCCGGTCAGCTCCGAAAGGCCGCTGACGACGGAGATCTCGCTGGCATCGAGCAGCGCGATGTTGAGGGCAACGAGAGCGCCGGTGAGAACGGCGGCGCCCGTCCAGTCGATGGGGGCCCGGGCGGTAGGGCGGTCGTGATCCTGCAGGGCCCACCACGCCAGCGCAATCCCCACCAGCGCCAGCGGGACATTGAGGTAGAACTGCCAGCGCCAGTCGAGGAAGCGCACCAGCAGGGCTCCGAACAGCGGGCCCCACACCCAGCCGATGGTGTCGACCGCACCCAGGATGCCATAGGCCCGAGGCCGGCGCGGCTCGGGATAGAGGTCGCCGATCACCGCCAGCGCCACCGGCACCATCGCCCCGCCGCCGAGCGCCGTCACAACCCGGGCGACGATGAACCAGCCGAGCGAGGAGGTGAAGGGAATCCACAGCGAGCCGGCCAGGAAGACCCCCAGCGCCCCGACGTACACCTTTCGCCTGCCGACGAGGTCGCTGAGCCGGCCCATGAACGGCATGACGGCCACGTATCCGATGAGGTAGGAGTTGACGATCCAGGCGGCATCGTCGAAGCCCGACGGCAGCGGGATCTCGAGGTCGCCGATGATTTGACGCAGCATTGTGGAGACCACCGTCAGGTCGTCTGCCGCCACGAACACGCCGAAGGCAATGGCCCCCATCACCGCCGCAGGCGATGGCCTGCGGGCCACCCGTCAGCCCACCTCGGGTGGGCTGATCGAGACCGGAGCTCCGAACTCGGAGATGAGGAGCAGCCAGTTGGTCTCGCCGGCCTCGCCGAGGGTGGTGAACTCCATTCGGGTGACCAGGCCGGTATCCCGCTCGATGTCGAGCGTCAGATCGACCGGTTGAGATTCGACGAGCCCCGCCGTGAGGATCTCGACCCTGGCCCCCGCCGCCGTCCCCCGCACGAGATAGGTGTCACCCTCGACCAGCTCGATGAGCTGCGCTCCGCTGATGTCCTGGGTGAGAAGCGGCCGCCACCCCAGCTGGGGATCGAACATGATGGCCGGATTGAACGCGCGGTTTCCCGTGTACTCGTCCCAGTCGCCGGTCAGCGGATTCGTCACCCACGAGGTCCCGCCGATGGCGATGGTCCCCAGCTCGATGACGAGGCCACCGATGGCGGCTTCCAGAACAGCCTGCGACGATTCCGGGGCGGCGTACCGGCCACGGGCGCTGCGGAGCTCGACGCCGAGCAGGGTGACCGGGGCTCCCGACAGCTCGATCTCATACCGGAGGGATTCGACTCCCTCCATCGTGATAGCAGCGTCCGCCAGAATCTCCGCCGCGGTCGGGAGGGTGGTGGTGGTGGCGTCCGCGCTCCCACCACTGCATCCCGACGCCGCCATCGCGGCCGCCAATACGAGAACGAGAACCCGAGCCATTGCGGCCCGAGGTTATCGGGTGCCGCCCTCAACCCTTGCGTAGCACAGCGCCGTAGACGAACCCAAATGGCCCCATCCGCCAAACCTGCTCCAGCATGAGTGGTCCCCCGGCATACAGCTGCTCGGGAGGAGGCAGTTTGTCGAGTGACCGGTCGAGGTACTGGTACTCGCCGGGAGCGCCCGCCAGCCGGCCGACGAGCGGCACGAACACCGCCGAAGCCGCCCGGTGCAGCTCCCGACGCAGCTTCCCAACCGGCCGGCTGAGATCGACGACCACGGCGGCTCCCTGTGGGCGTAGCACCCGGTGAATCTCCGAGAGGGTGCCGGCAACCGACGTGAGGTTGCGGAACACGAAGGCCGAGAAGACCCCGTCGAAAGCACCATCGGCGAACGGCAGCCGCTCACCGACGGCGGCCACCCGGCGACCCGCAGGGTTGCGCTCCAGCATGGGAAGCGATGGGTCGACGGCGGTGATCCAGCGCTCACCGAAGGCGGGGTTGCCCGCCCCGGTTCCGGCGCCCAGGTCGAGCAGGTGCCCGGCCGGGAGATGCCGGGCGGCTCGCTCCCGCCAGGCCCGGTCGCGCCCGAACGACAGAATGGTGTTGAGCCGGTCGTACCGATCGGCGATGTCGGAGAACACGGCGGCACCGCTCGCCGGCGCCTCACTCATCCTGCCTCCCCGCAGGGGGAGGTAGCCGGCAGGGCCGGAGACACACCACTCTCCTCCCCCGCAGGGGGGGTGGCCGGCAGGGCCGGAGAGGGAGTCTCCCCCAACATCGGCAGGTGCAACGGGGCCGAGCCGCCCACAACCGAGCCCACATGGCCGCCCCCCACCCGGCTCCGCCGGCCTCCCCCCTCCGGGGGGAGAGAAACACCGCTCTCTCCTCCCCCGCAGGGGGAGGTGGCCCGCAGGGCCGGAGGGGGATCCTCATCGGCGACTCAGAAGCTCTCGAACCCGGTGTAGGGGACGAGGGCGTCGGGAACCCGCACCGTGCCGTCGGCTTGTTGGAAGTTCTCCATGATGGCGACCAGGGTTCGCTGCACCGCCACTGCGGTCCCGTTGAGGGTGTGGAGGAGACGGTTGCCGGTCTCGTCCTTGACCCGGATCTTGAGCCGCCGCGACTGATAGTCGGTGGTGTTCGAGCACGAGGTGATCTCCCGGTACCGTTCCTGTCCGGGGAACCACGCCTCGATGTCGTATTTCTTGGCGGCCGACGCACCGAGATCGCCCGAGCACACGTTCACCACTCGGTACGGAATGCCCAGCTCCTGGACGAGGGCTTCCTCCCGCCCGAACAGATACTCGTGCTCCTCCCAGGACCGGTCGGGATGGGTGAAGCTGAACATCTCGAGCTTGTCGAACTGATGCACGCGGAAGATACCGCGCGTGTCACGGCCCGCCGCCCCCGACTCCCGTCGGAAACAGGTCGAAAAGCCGACGTACCGCCGCGGGAGCTGGTCCACCGGGAAGATCTCCCCGCCATGCATCGACGCCAGCGCTACCTCGGAAGTCCCGATCAGGTAGAGGTCGTCGGCGGGAATCGCATAGACCTGCTCGGCGTCGTCGGGAAAGAAGCCGGTGCCGAACAACGCCTCCTCCCGGACCAGGACGGGGGGAACCACCGGAATGAAGCCCTCGGAACCGAGCCGGTCGAGCGCCCAGCGCACCAGCGCGAACTCCATGAGGACGGCAGCGCCGGTGAGAAGGCCGAACCGGGAGCCGGAGATCTTGGCGGCCCGCTCCATGTCGATGATTCCGGATTCGCTCGCCAGTTCCAGGTGGTCCTTGGCCGGGAACTCGAAGCTCGGAGCCTCTCCCCAGCGCTTGATCTCGACGTTGTCCTCGTCGGATTCGCCCTTTGGCACCGATTGATGCACCAGGTTGGGAAGCGGCACCCATCGCGCCTCGAACTGGGCATCGAGCTCGTCGGCCTCTGCCAGCTTGGCCCGGTACGACGCTGCGATCTCGGCGCCCCGGGCAATCGCGGCCTCCTTCTCGGCACCATCCAGCTGCGCAACCTGAGCCCCCAGCTCCTTTTGCTGGGCCCTGGCCTCCTCGGCTTCGGCCCGCACTTCCCGGCGCCGAACATCGAGGCTCTCCAGGGCTTCGAGGTCGATGCCGCCGATCCCCCGGTGGGCCAGGGTGGCCGCGATCAGGTCGGGATCCCTGCGGAGGACGTTCACGTCGAGCATCACGGAATGGTAGAGCAGGCGGCCCGGCGGCTACCCCTCTTCGTTCACGACGAACGGCACTATGACGATGTTGTTGTCGAGGTCGGTCTCCCCTGAGGCTCCACCAAGGTCGATGATGATCTCGTAATTGACCACCGGCAGCACTTCGAACACGAACTCCACCGAGGTCGCCTCCGCCGGCTGGAGCCGTTCGATGGTGAGCGACTCGGTGCGAGCGGTGCCGGTCCGGTCCGACGACAGCACTATCTGTACCGGGATATCGGCCACCGGCTGATTCCCCTGGTTGGTGAGGGTGACGTTCACGATCAACCGGTCGGTGAACGGCAGCACACCGATTCCGGCATTGGTTTCACTGAGCATGCGCGGTTCGAAACCCACCGCCGAGATGGCCAGGTCGCGCCGCACGCCGAGCCCGGTGGAGGTCCGGGCGGCGGAGACCAGGCCCGCAGCGCCCATCGCCGGGGTGAACACGACGACGGGATAGCCGGCGCGGGCGATGTTGGTGTCGGCCTCCAGGGCCAGCAGCGCCTCGACGGCGGCCTCGTATGCCCGGTCGCCGACCGATAGTTCCAGCACCGCCCGCCCGATCACGTCCGCCGCGATCTCGTCCGACGGATCGTCGGCGGCCGCCAGGGTGGCACCCTCCAGCAGCTCCAGACCGACCAGCCAGGTGCTGTGCGCCAGTTGCAGTCGGGCGTTGGCGTCGAGGGCGTCACCGGGGACCTCGGCCGAATCGATCAGGGTGCCGGCGCCGCCCGCAGTGGCGCGGATCCGGGCCATGGCGGTGATGAACTCCTGGCGATCGATGCTCTCCAGCCGATCGGTGATCTCGAGGAACTCCGTGGAGGACGACGCCGCCGCCGCCGCCGACTGGCGGGCGGTGTCCAGGTAGCCGGCCAGAACACGGCGCTCACTGCGAAGGCTGGTGACGAGAACTATCACGACCACGGCGACGCTGACGGCGGCGAGGAGCCACAGGCCGCGCCGGCGGCGCCGCGGCCGGGAGAACATGTATGACACAGCGTGGGCGAGGGGGGACTTGAACCCCCACGAGCCGAAGCTCACAGGCACCTGAAGCCTGCGCGTCTGCCAAATTCCGCCACTCGCCCGGGAATGGGGACCGGAATCGTAGCAAACCGCCGGGCGGAAGGCTGAGCGAGGTGACGTTCCCTACGAGGCCCGAAAATCTAAGCTGTGCCGATGAGCCTGGCACGAAGCCTCGAGCGTCGCATCGAAAACCTGGTCGAGGGCTTCGGAACCAAAGTGTTTCGCGGCCGGCTTCATCCCGTCGAAGTGGCGATCCGGATCGTCCGGGAGGCCGAGCTGTCCCTCACCCAGACCGGGGTTGGACCGACCGCACCGAATGCGTTCGAGGTGGCGCTGAACCCTGCAGACCTCGGTGAGGACGCCGGCGAGATCGTGCCCCGTCTGTGCCGCGTGATCGAGGAAGCCGCCGCCGAGCGCGGCTGGCGCCTGGAGGGCCCGGCGGCGGTGACGCTGACGGCTCGTCCAGATGTGGCAGCCGGTGCCATCTCGGTCGACGCTGAAATCCGCCCGGGCGCGCTCGAACCGTGGGCCCAGCTCATCGAGGCTCACGGTTCCCGCCGCCTCCCCGTGACCAAGAACCGTTCGCTGGTTGGCAGATCCCGCCGGGCCGACGTCATGCTGGGTGACGACACCGTCTCACGCTCCCACGCCCTCCTCTGGTTTGACGCAGGAGGAGTGTGGATCCAGGACCTGGCCTCCAGCAACGGAACCACCATCAACGGACGGCCGCTGCCCGGGCCCACCTCCGTGCATACCGGCGACCTGGTCGGGTTCGGCACGGTGCGGTTCAGTTTCCGGCCGCTCTAGTGCTCCTGGGTACCCCATGACGGCACTCGTCGCCAACCTCCTCAAGCTCGCCTTCGTCGGGCTCCTCTATCTGTTCCTCTGGCAGATGGCCCGCTCGATCGGCAGCCATCTGGGAGCGGACATCCGGTCGGCCCCGGACCGAAGGCGACAGGCGGGCCAGCTCACGGTCGTGCGATCCGATACCGGGGTGGGTGCGACGATCACGGTGACCGACTCCATCGTTCTGGGCCGGAGCCCCGACGCCGACGTCCTGCTCGACGATCCCTATGCCTCGATGTTCCACTTGCGCCTTACCATGGACGGCGGCACGATGTCACTGGCCGATCTGGGAACGACCAACGGCACCTACGTGAACGGACGGCGGATAACCAGTCCGATTGTCCTCAACGCCGGCGATTCAGTGCAGGTCGGCAAGACCATCATGGAAGTGAAATGAAGTACTCCTGGGCAACCTCGACACATCCGGGCCTCGTCCGTGACAGCAACGAGGACGCGGTGTACCCCGATTCCGACGGCAGCGGCCCGGGGCCGATCCTGGTGGCGGTGGCGGACGGAATGGGTGGCCACGCCGCCGGTGAGGTTGCCAGTCGGGTCGCCATCGAAACGATCGCCGCCTCCGACGCACCGGTCCAGGAACGCGTCGGTCTCGCCAACCTCGAGGTGATGAAGGCCGCCGACAAGCGCTCCGACCAGCACGGGATGGGCTCGACCCTCACCGCCGGCGAGTTCGGGCCGGCCGGGACCCTCTCGGTGGGCCACGTCGGTGACAGCCGCCTCTATCTGTTCCGGGGCGCCAACCTTCTCCAGGTCACGACCGACCATTCTCTCGTGGCCGAGTATCTGGCCTCCGGGGCGATCTCCCCCGAGGAGGCCGAGCAACATCCTCAGCGCAACGTCATCACCCGCGCACTCGGTATCGGGTGGGACATCACCGTCGACGCCCACACCGTCAATCTGCGAACCGGCGATCGAGTGCTCCTCTGTTCCGACGGGTTGACCTCCATGGTCCCCGATGACGAGATCGCCGCCATACTCGGCACCCAGCCGGCAGCCCAGGCCGCCGGGTGGGCTCTCATCGAGGCAGCGAACCGGGCGGGCGGGGAAGACAACATCACCGTGGCCGTCGTCGACGTCGTCGAGTGAGCCGCAACGCCGAGGCGGCGTTGCTGGGCGGCGCCGCCGTGCTGGCGGCCCTCGGTGTGTCGATCGTCCGGGCGGCGGGTGGGAACAGCCCCGACGCCCAAACTGCTCTCACGTTCCTGGTGGTGGCGCTGGCCTTCGGTGCCCTCCACCTGGGCTTCCGGCAATGGGCCCCCAACGCCTCACCGTATCTGCTCCCCCTGTCGGCTCTGATAACGGCGGTGGGCCTGGTCGAGATCTTCCGGCTCGACCCTCGCGCCGCCAGCCTGCAGCGATGGTGGCTCCTGATCGCCGCCTGTCTCGGTCTCGCAACTCTGGCGGTGATCGGACGGTCCGGCACCGACATGCTGCTGCGCTACCGCTATCTGTTCCTGTCTGCCGCAGTGCTGGCGTTCCTGCTGCCGCTGCTGCCGACCCAGTGGCCGCTGGGAGGGGTGGAGGTGAATGGCTCCCGGCTGTGGCTCCAGCTGCGCCTGTTCGACACCACCCTCGTCCGTTTCCAGCCAGGGGAGCTGGCCAAGCTGCTGCTGGTGGCATTCCTCGCCTCCTATCTGGCCTCCCGCCACACTGCCCTCACCGCCATGACCCGCCGTGTCGGCCCGCTCACCATCCCCGAGCCCCGCCAATTGTTCCCGCTGGCCGCCGCCTGGGCGGTGAGCCTGGTGGTTCTCGTCTATCAGCGCGATCTGGGAGCGTCTCTGCTGCTGCTGGCGGTGTTCGCCGCCATGCTCTACGCCGCCACCGGCCGCGCCGCCTACCCCGTGGTGGGAGGTGGCTTGTTCCTGGCCGGGGCGGTGATCGCGGCACGGACATTCGACCATGTACAGCGCCGCTTCGACGCCTGGCTCCGGCCCTGGGATGACCTGGCCGACACCGGCTATCAGATCGGCCAGAGCCTCTTCGCGATGGGCAGCGGCAGCCTCACGGGCTCGGGTCTGGGGCTCGGCCGGCCCGACTTCATTCCCAGTGCCACCACCGATTTCGTGTTTGCCGCGGTCGCCGAGGAGACCGGGCTGGCCGGGTCACTCGCCGTGGTGGCTGCCTACGCCCTGCTCCTGGCAGTGGGCTTTGGCATTGCCCTTCGGGCCCGCGACCCCTATCGCAAGCTCCTGGCCACCGGCTTGACCGCGGTCATGGCCATCCAGGCGATTCTCATCATCGGCGGGGTCGTCCGGCTGCTTCCACTCACCGGAATTGCCCTGCCCTTCATGTCCTATGGGGGATCGTCCCTCGTCGCCAATGTCATCGCGATAGTGGTGCTGGCGCGAATCTCCCATGAGGTGGCCACATGAGAGGCGCGCTGAAGGTGGGCGCATGAACGGGCCGATCCGGAGGCTGGCGTTCGTGCTCCTGGCAATGCTGGGGCTGATCGTCATCGACCTGACCTACGTGCAGGTGATCGCCGGGCCCCGCTACCGGGATGACCTGCGCAACCCTCGCCTGGCGGCCTCTCGCAGCTCCACCGAGCGCGGCCCGATCGTGACCCGGGAGGGTGTCGTAGTGGCCGAATCGACCGCCGATCCAGACGCACCGCAAACCTTCAGCCGCTCCTATCCGGAGGGGCCGCTCTATGCCCATGCGGTCGGCTACACCTCGCTGCTCTTCGGCAACGCCGCCCTCGAGAGCGAATACGCCCGTGATCTCAGCAGCGACCGAGACCTCACCATTTCGGGGATCATCGATGCGCTGCTGGGCCGGGAGCAAGGAGCCCAGGGCATTCGCCTGACCTTGTCCCATTCCGTGCAGCAAGCCGCCCGGGAGGCTCTCGACGGCCAAACGGGGGCCGTCGTCGCCATCGAGCCCTCGACCGGTGAGGTGCTCGGCCTCTACTCCTCGCCCTCCTTCGATCCGGCGGAATTGCTCGGCGAGTCGCCGGCGGGCGGGGATGCCCTGACTGAAGATCCTTCCCTCCCGCTGCTGAATCGAGCCATCGACCAGATCCTCGCCCCCGGCTCGGCGTTCAAGGTGGTGACGGCCGCCGCCGCGCTGGAGACCGGGGCCGCCAACCCGGACACGCTCTACCCGGACCCGCTCGAACTGGCGCTGCCCGGGTCGACTTCGGTCATTCGCAACGCCGACCGGGGACCCTGTGCCGACGGGGTGGAGGTGGCCCTCGCCACCGCTTTCCGCCGGTCGTGTAACACCGTCTTCGGGCAGATCGGCATGGACGTTGGGCCCGAGGCGATCGGCGCCACTGCAGACGCCTTCGGGTTCAACGCGGAGATCCCGTTCGACCTGCCGGTCGCGAGCTCGGTGTTCCCGGCTGCCTCGCTCATCGGGGACCCTCCGGCTACCGCCCAGAGCGCCATCGGCCAGCGCGACGTGCAGGCGACTCCCCTGCAGATGGCGATGGTGGCCGCGTCGATCGCCAACGACGGGGTGCTGATGCGCCCGTACCTGGTTTCTGAGTGGTTCGACCGGGACCTCAACATCCTCTCCCAGGCCGGGCCGGTGGAGCTGCGGCGTGCGGTCAGCCCGGGCACTGCCGCAGTGTTGGCGGATCTGATGGAAGACGCCGTGGCGAACGGGACCGGGCGGGCTGCTCAGATCCCCGGAGTGGTGGTGGGCGGGAAGACGGGGACGGCGCAAGTCCCGGGCCGGGCACCCCATGCGTGGTTCGTCGGATTCGCCGCCTCTGAGGAACGGTCGATTGCCGTGGCCGTCGTCGTGGAAAACGGGGGCGCGGCGGGCGAGGGGGCCACCGGCGGCTCGGTTGCCGCCCCGATGGCCCGCGCCGTCATGCAGGCGTGGCTGGCCGGGGCGTGAGAGCAAGCGGCTCCTCAATTCTCGTTTTCTCCCTACAATCCGGGAACCAGCCGCCGCTACGCCGGCGTCACTCGTGCCTGACATGAATACCACTCTCCTTGCCGAGCGCTACCGACTCACGACCCACCTTGCCCGTGGCGGGATGGCCGACGTCTACGCGGCGACCGACGAGATCCTCGGGCGCAGGGTGGCCGTCAAGATGCTGCATGCCAACTACGCCACAGACGAGGCGTTCATCCAGCGGTTCCGACGCGAAGCTCAGGCAGCCGCCAATCTGACCCATCCCAACATCGTCAGCATCTACGACACCGGCAAGGACGAGGGCCACTACTACATAGTCATGGAACTGGTGGAGGGCAGGACGCTGCGGGATGTTCTCCGCTCCGAGGGCCCGCTGCTGCCGCGTCGCGCCGCCGAGATTGCCAGCGAGGTAGCCGCCGCCCTGTCGGTGGCCGCTCGAGGCGGCCTCGCCCACCGCGATGTGAAACCCGGCAACATCTTGCTGACCGATACCGGCAGCGTCAAAGTGACCGATTTCGGCATCGCCCGGGCCTGGGATGACTCCGAGGAGCTGACCCGCACCGGAGCGGTCATCGGCACCGCCACCTATTTCAGCCCCGAGCAGGCCCAGGGAGAGCCGGCCGATGGCCGATCCGACCTCTATGCACTCGGGGTCGTGCTCTTTGAGATGCTCACGGGCCGGCCTCCGTTTTCCGGAGAGACACCGGTCTCGGTCGCCTACCAGCATGTCTCCGAGACTGCCGGCGTCCCCTCGGCCTCCAATCCCGACGTTCCGCCCGAGCTCGATGCCATCGTCAAGCGGGCGCTGCAGAAGAACCCGGGCAATCGCTATCAGACCGCCGAAGAAATGCGCGGTGACCTCCTGCGCTTTCTGAGCGGCCTGCCGGTGGGTGCGATCGACCCCGAGGGTGCCACCCGCCTGGTCGCGGCCACCCCTCCGCCTACGGTTCCTCCAGACGAGGCCTACCGGCAGATGACCGCACTCCCCCCCGAGCGCCGCACCCCCTGGTCGGTGGTGATCGGCTCGATACTGCTGCTGGTGGTCGTTCTGGTGGCCGGCCTCTACCTGATCGATGCGCTCCAGGCAAGCGACACCGGCAGCGAGCTGGTCGAGATGCCGAGCCTGCTGGGGGCCACCGAAGCGCAGGCCATCGACGAGCTGCAGGACCAGGGCCTCCGGTTCATTCTCACCCGGCGGCCGAGCGACGATTTCGAGGAGGGGACGGTTTCGGAGACCGAGCCGCAGGCGGGCGTGCTGGTCGACCCGAACGACCGGGTGCGGCTCATCATCTCCAGCGGAGCAGAGACATTCACGGTGCCGAACGTGGTCGGGCGCGACGTGTCGGCGGCTCAACAGGCGCTGGCCGACGCCGACTTCGTGGTGCGCATCGAACAGGTCACCGACGACGAGGTCCTGGCCAACCAGGTGATCAGCCAGGATCCCCCGGCCGGAACCAACCATCCGCCGGGTACCGAGGTCACCCTGGTGGTTTCCGCCGGCCCCGAACAGGTGGTCCTGCCCGAATACACCGGGTTCACAGCGCTCGACGCGCTTTCAGCCCTGTCCAACCTGGGAGTGCAGACCGTGGTGGAACGCGAATTCCATCCCAGCATTCCGGACGGCGAGGTCATCCGCACCGATCCCCCTGCCCTGTCCATCATCGCCAAGAACGACGTCGTCAAGCTGATCGTCAGCCTGGGCGTCGAGCCCGTCGCCGTTCCCAGCCTGGTCGGCAACACCGAAGCCGAGGCGCGCAACGCCCTTTCCGCCCTCGGTCTGACGATGGCCTTGGGTGAGCCGATCGAGGTGACGGCCGAGTCCGGTCAGGAGGGCATCGTAATGGCGCAGCAGACCCCCGCCGACGTGCTGGTCGAGCCGGGCACCACCATCACGGTTCAGCTGGGCGAAGTGCCGCCCCCCGAGACCACGACGACCATTCCCACCACCACCACAACGCCGTGAGCCGGGCCCGGCGGGAGGCATTGCTCGCCTGGTACCACCGCACTCAGCGGTCGCTCCCGTGGCGGGGCACGACCGACCCCTACGCCGTGCTGGTGAGTGAGGTCATGGCTCAGCAGACGCAGGTCTCCCGGGTGGTGCCCCACTACGAGCGGTTCCTCGAGCAGTTCCCGACCGTGAGTGCGCTGGCGCACGCCCCGTTGTCGGCGGTCCTCACAGCGTGGTCGGGTCTCGGCTACAACCGGCGGGCGCGCTATCTCCACGAGGCGGCCAAGTCCATCGACCGGAACGGGTGGCCGGGCAACGCCGGAGCGCTGCGCGACCTTCCGGGCCTCGGCCCCTACACCTCGGCGGCGGTCGCCTGCTTCGCATTCGGCGAGCCGATCGCTGCGGTCGACACGAACGCCAAGCGAGTCCTGAGCCGCTGGGCGGGACGTGAGCTCGCCGGTCGTGAGCTGGCCGCCCACGCAGACGCGGCGCTTGATCGAGCCCATCCCCAGGACTGGAACCAGGCGATCATGGATTTGGGAGCCCGCCTCTGCACGCCGGCCACACCCGATTGCGACGGCTGCCCGGTGGCCGGCTGGTGCGCCGACCCGAGCGTGTATTCGCCCCCGGCCCGTCAAGCTCGCTTTGCCGGATCGGTTCGGCAGGCTCGGGGAGCGGTCTTGCGCTGGCTCGTCGAGCACGGATCCACCGCCGACAACGCGCTATCCGAGGTGCTCGGCGTGGAGCGCCCCCGCCTGGTGGCGGCGCTCACCGCACTGGAGGCCGACGGCATGATCACGAGCACCGGCGGTGGCTGGATGGTTGCCGACTGACCCGTCTCAGTCGCACAGGTCCTCGCCGACGGTCACGGTCACTGAGTTGGTCCCAAAGTTGCGGGGGTTGTTGCCCGACGGCAGGGTCTCCCAGTGGCGCTCGACCACCAGGGTATGCGTTCCCGGCTCGACCGGCTCGACCGCAACGGCCGGACCGCCGTTGGCGGTGACCACGGTTCCGGGTGGGAACAGGCCGCGGCTGTCTGAGTCGATCACGAGCTGCCAGCCGTTCGACCAGTTGTCTGGTGGGTCGAACACCGCCCAGGAGATGAATGGTTCGTCAACCAGGCAGGACGGCACCGCCTCCAGCCGGGCGTACCAGCGGTCGGGATCCGGCACCGTCGTGGTGGTCGTCGTGGTGGCCGGGACCGTGGTGGTGGTCGTTGTGGCCGGGACCGTGGTGGTGGTCGTGGTGGCCGGGACCGTGGTGGTGGTCGTGGTGGCCGGGACCGTGGTGGTCGTGGGGGGTGGGACGGTGGAGGTGGTCGTCGACGTGGTCGGGCGCGGGGCAGCCGTCGTCGTGGTGGCGGGTCGCACGGTGGTTGCGGTCGCGATGGACGTCGTCGGCGCCACCGATGTCGTCGTGGTGGACGGTGGATCGGTCGTGGAGCTGGTGGCGGGTGCGGTGGTCGTCGGTGCCGCAACCGGGCCGGGCTCGCCGTCATCCACCACCTGGCCAAAGGTCGAGACGGACCGGCCGGCGATCAGCTGGCTGCCCAGCACCTCCACCCCGGGCTCATTGGGCTCTGCCTCACCGCCGAAGCCGAACAGGAGGAGGGCGATAGAACCAACCACGAACAGGACGAGGACGCCCGCTTGCGCCAGCCGATTGACGGCATCGGCATGCCCGTAATGTCGGTCGAAGTCCCGCATGTCACCCCTATCTTCCCGGAGCCAGCCACCACTATACGTGGCGACACGTGAGGTCTGCTTCCTACCCGAGAAAGTTCTTGAGCAGCGCCATACCCTCGGTCGTCATGATGCTCTCGGGGTGGAACTGTACCCCTTCGATGGGAAGTACCACGTGTCGCACCGCCTGCACGACGCCGTCCTCGCTGCGGGCGGTCACGGTCAACGCCTCTCCCACCTCGATGGCGGCTAGGGAGTGATACCTGGTGGCCACCAGCGGGTTGGCGAGGCCGGTGAACACCCCCCGGCCATCATGGGTGATTTCCGACGTCTTACCGTGGCGAGGCTCGGGAGCCGAGTCGACGACGCCCCCGTACACCTCGACGATCGCCTGATGGCCAAGACAAACGCCGAGAGTGGGGATGTGAGGGCTCAGTTCCCGCAGGTAGTCCAACGAGTAACCGGTGTCGGCCGGTGTGCCGGGGCCGGGGCCGATGACGATGCGGTCGGGCCCGAGAGCGGCCGCCTCGGCCGCCGTCTTCTCGTCGTTGCGCACCACCACCGGGTCGGCGCCCAGCTCACCCAGGTACTGCACGAGGTTGAATGTGAACGAGTCGTAGTTGTCGACGACGAGGACCTTCACTCGCCCACCGCCCCTCCCGAGTCGAGGAGATCGCCCAGCACCTCATAGCTCCAGATGACCAGCACGAGGATCAGCAGAACCGCCACCGCCAGGGTGGCGAGCCGGGCCGCCGGCGGGCCGGGCAGCCGATAGTAGATGCTCCTCATCATCGGCTCCCCAGAATAACTTCGGCGTTGGGCCCTGCTACGAGCTCGGCGAACACGATCAAGCGGCGGCGAGCCGAGAACTTCGGATGACAGGTCGTGAGGGTCAGCCAGGCACCTTCCCGCGGCTCAGTCACCCACAGGTCGGTGGGGGCGACCACGCACAATCCGTCGTCCGTGCGGCACCGCTCGGGTGCTTCCCGCACCTCGTAGACATGGACTCCAATGGCGGTCTCCACCTCGATGCGGTCACCGGCCACCAGGTCCCCGAGATTGCCGAAGGGCGCCCCGTAGGTGGTGCGGTGCCCCGACACCACCGCGTTGCCGGGCTGTCCCGGAAGGGGAGAGCCGGTCAGGTGGCCCGGCCCCGACTTGAGGTCGCGGCGCCGGACGCCTTCCACCATCGTGACATCGAGGTCCACGGCCGGGATGCGGATGGTGCCGAATGCCTCCCCCACTTCGCTGGCCGCCTCTTGCAGGAGGATCTTGGGAGGTTCCGGCTCCTGCCCGGGATCGGGGACGGTGGTGGTGGTGGTCGCGCCCGGCACCACTGGCGGAACATATTCGACCTCATCGACGACGACTTCCTGGAAATGCTCGTCGAGGCCCGCCGCCAGGGCGGATTGTTCCCGGGCGGTGAGCAGGTTGGTGAACCACAGCTGGTAGGCGACGAAGCCCATCAGATAGATCCCCAGCCAGATGAAGGTCCAGCCGGTCGTGCGGATCACTCGAATGGTTCTGGGGGTCACTGGGGCTCCGTTGTCGGAAAAGCGGTAGTGTGGCGGCCATGGCACGACCCAAGGGACGCCGTGAGCAGCGTGCGCCGCACCATACTGCAACGCCGAAGAAGGAAGTCAAACCACCCTCCTCGCCGCTGTATGTCGGGATCATGTTCGGCACGATGGCTATCGGCGCCCTCATGATCATCTTGAACTACATCGGTGTGTTCGGGGATACCCAGGGCATCTGGTTGGTGGGTGGGCTGGCCGCCATCGGCGTCGGCTTCGGCATGACCCTCAACTACAGGTGAGCGGCAGGTGAAATTACACTGCTGTAACTTCCCCACAGACTTGTCCACGGCTGTGGATAAGTCATGAATCCCGGCGTCTACCTGGGGGCGATTCGCACCGACGGGGACGCCATCCTGGAGGCGGCGCGCAAAGGCCTGGACAACCCCGTCCCCACCACGCCGGGCTGGACGGTCGGTGATGTCGTGGCCCATCTCAGCCAGGTGCATCGGCAGAAGACTCACATCGTTCGCGAGCTGCTGGTGGACACGCCCCCGGAAGGGCCGTTGCCCCCGCCCGGCGTCGACCTCCTCAAGTGGTTCGAAGAGGGGGTGCACGAGCTCACGACGGTGTTGTCGGTGACCGACCCGGAAACCCGGGTGCACACCTGGCATGCACCCGATCAGACGGTCGGGTTCTGGATCCGACGCATGGCGCACGAGACCATGATCCACCGGGTCGATGCTCAGCTGGGCCACGGCTCCCACACCCCGCTCGACCCGGCACTGGCAGCCGACGGCGTCGATGAGATCATCACGGTGTTCATGGCCGGCTGGCCGGAATGGGCCGAAGTCGCTCGCTCGGACGTCGTCGTGGCGCTGGAGAGTGAGGACCGCACGTGGCGAGTCCGCTTCGGTTCCTGGTCGGGCACCTCGCCCAACAGCGGCCGGTCCTACGAGAATGAGCCCGGCCTGGAGCTGGATGAGGGAGCCGGCGAGCCGACGGCGGTTGTGCGGGGACCCGGAGACCTCCTCGACCTGTTCCTGTGGGGCCGCGGCAGCGCCGACGGGCTGGTCGTGGAAGGCCACCCCAGCGTGCTTCTCTACCTGCGCGACGTTGCCGCCGACAACACCCAGTAGCCGACCGGCCGCTTGCTCAGATGACGAGATCCATCTCCTCCCGGCAGTGCCGGGGCGGCTTGGCTTCCTCCCCTTGAACCTGGGTCACGGTCAGGCGCATGCCGCATACCGTGCAGCGATAGTCGACGCTGACCTCCACCAGGTCGGCCGGATCCGGCTCGGGCGGGATGGGGCGGCCGAGCAGGCGCACCATCCAGGCGCCTACGCCGAGGATGACAGCGCCCATGGCGATTGCGATCAGCAGGTCCAGGAGTCCTACACCCTTTCGATGATGAGGGCATTGGCCATGCCGCCACCTTCGCACATCGTTTGCAGCCCGTACCGGCCCCCGCGACGTTCCAGCTCGTGGACGAGCGTGGTGAGCAGCTTGGCGCCCGAGGCGCCGAGCGGATGCCCGAGAGCCATCGCGCCTCCGTTGACGTTCACCTTCGACATGTCGGCGTCGTGCTCGCGCCGCCAGGCCCCCACCACCGAGGCAAAGGCCTCGTTGACTTCGAAGAGATCGATGTCGTCCATCGTGAGCCCGGC
>JBFKDW010000035.1:0-29087 GCA_041619515.1 Acidimicrobiia bacterium | reverse complement strand
TACATCGTCTTCGACAACGGAGGCCTGTTCTGGGTTGTCGACCTCTATACGACGACCGATCGGTACCCGTACTCGACTCCCGCCGTCCCGGGAGACGCGTTCGGAGGGACCTCCCGGCTCAGCTTCACCGCCCATTCGCTCCCCAACGGGTTCAACTACGTGAGGAACTCCGTCAAAGCAGTCATCGACGCCTACAACGGGACGACAACGTTCTACATCGTCGACCCGGACGATCCGATCATCCAGGCGTACGACAAGGTGTTCCCCGAGTTGTTCACCGACTTCGGCGAGATGTCGCCTTCGCTCCGGTCCCACCTGCGCTATCCCGAGGACCTCTTCCGGGTGCAGTCCGATATGTACACGGCGTATCACGTCACCGACGCCCGCGTGTTCTTCAACGAGGGCGACCTCTGGCAGATTGCCCGCGACCCGTCCTCGGTGAACGCGGTCCTGGAAATCGAGACTCTGCGGGCGGGAGGCGCCACCGGGACGCGGCCGATGCTGCCCTACTACTTGCTCATGACCTTGCCGGACGAGGAGCAGGCCTCGTTTCTGATCCTGCAGCCATTCACGCCCAGATCCACCCCCAACATGGTCGGCTTCCTGGTCGCCAAGAGCGATCCGGAGAATTTCGGCGAGATGATCCAATACCAATTCCCGCTCGGCAACCCACCCGACGGCCCCAACCAGGTGGGAGGCCGGATCAACCAGGATACGGCCATCTCCAGCGATTTCACGCTGCTCGGCCAGCAAGGGTCAGAAATCGTCCAGGGCAACATGCTGGTAGTGCCGGTTGAGGAATCGGTGATCTACGTGCAGCCGGTGTACCTGCAGGGCACCGCCCAAAACGCGCTCCCCGAGCTGAAGCGGGTGGTGGTCGTGTTCGAGGACCGGATCATCATGCGGCCCACCCTCAACGAAGCCATCGACGTTATCTTCGGGACCGAACGCGGTGACGGTAACGGCACGGTCGACCCCGGCCCCGTCGACGGGACGATTCTCGAGCTGCTCCAACAGGCGGAGGCCGCCTTCGCCGAGGCTGAAGTGGCGCTGCGGCAGGGCGATCTCGCCCGGTACGCGGAGAAGATCGGCGAGGCGCAGGATCTCGTCAACCGAGCGCTGGCGCTCATCCCCGACGGCGGATCGGCCGGCTGACATTTCGCGGTCCTCAACGGCCGGACGACAATGGAGGCATGGCCGACCAGCGCGTGACAGCCACAGCAGATCTGATCATCGACTGCTTCAACGAGTACGCCGCCCGCTTCGACGAAATCACCCTGCGAGCCCAGGCGCGGTTCGAGGCGCGGGATTGGGTGGGTGTCCACGACGATGCCATCGAGCGATTGGAGCTCTATCAGGGGATCATCGCCGAGGTGCGCCGCCGGCTCGACGAGCTGCTTCAGGCCGAGATCACCGATCGGCGGCTGTGGTCGCACATCAAGGCTGAATACCTGACTCGTCTCGCCGATCGGGATGTGTGGGAGATCGGCGAAACGTTCTACAACTCGGTCACGCGGCGAGTGTTCGTGACTGCCGGGGTGGATCCCGAGGTCGAGTTCGTGTCCACCGAGTTCCTCAGACCTCCTACCCGGCCCCAACGCCATCTCTACTACCGGTACGACCGGGCCGCCTCGCCCGAGCGGTTGATCGAAGCCATCCTCACTGATTTCAGGTTCAACGTCCTCTATCAGGACATCAGGCGTGACGCCCGTCGGGTGGCGGCCGAAATAGACGCCCTCCTTGCCGCGGAGGGCGCCACCGGGCTGCTGGAGCGGGCCGAGGTCGTCGACGCCGTCTTCTACCGGGCACAAGGCGCCTACCTGGTGGGGCGGCTGTTTCGGGGCACCCGCCTCATCCCCTGCGTGCTGGCGCTGCGAAATCGAGACGATGCCATCGTGGTGGACGCGGTCCTGCTCGACCAGGACGCCGTGAGCATCCTCTTCAGCTTCACACGTTCTCACTTCCACGTGAGGACCGAGCGGCCCTACGAGCTGGTCCGGTTCCTGCAGACACTCATGCCCCGCAAGCGAATATCCGAGCTCTACAGCGCCGTGGGCTTCCACAAGCACAGTAAGACCGAGTTGTTCCGCGAGATTCTCGAGCACCTCGACTCGACCCCTTCCCGTTTCGAGCGGGCGCCTGGAGCCGAGGGATTGGTGATGGTGGTGTTCACGATGCCCGGCCTGGACCTGGTGTTCAAGGTCATGCGGGATCGCTTCGGCCCGCCCAAGCAAACCACTCGCCGCTCGGTGAAGGAGAAATACGAGCTCGTCTTCAAACACGACCGGGCCGGCAGGCTGATCGATGCCCATTCGTTCGAATACCTTCAACTGGAGCGCCGCCACTTCACCGACGAGCTGCTGGCGGGGCTGACCGCCGACTGTGCGGCTACCGTCAGGGTGAAGGGCGACGCGGTCGTCATCGATCATGTCTATATCGAGCGCCGGGTGACACCCCTGGACGTCCATGTCCGGTCCGTGCCGCCCGAGGAGGCGACACCGGCGGTCCTCGACTACGGTCGGGCCATCAAGGACCTGGCGGCCAGCAACGTCTTCCCCGGCGACCTCCTCCTCAAGAACTTCGGCCTCACCCGCCATGGGAGGGTGGTGTTCTACGACTACGACGAACTGAGCAGGCTGAGCGAATGCGTGTTTCGAGACCTGCCGGAGCCGGATATCGGCGATGAGCTCGCCGTCGGGCCGATCAGCGGGGTGGGGCCGAACGATCTGTTCCCCGAGGAGTTCCGGTCATTCCTCGGGCTGCCCCGGGAACTGCGGGAGGTGTTCGAGAGCCGCCATGCTGACCTGTTCGCCGCGGACTACTGGAAGAAGATCCAGCAGCGGCTCAGCTCGGGCGAGATCATCGAGGTGCTGCCGTATGCACAGGAGGAACGCCTGACCTGAGGCCGGACGGTCAGGCGTTGGCGGCCACGACCTCTTTGGCCTCTTCGAACGTGAAGCGGCCCTCGGTGATTTCACGACCGACCACCACGCCGGACAACCGGGCTCCGTCGGCGTCGAGCCGGCACAAGTTGTCGAGATCATCGAGATGGCGCACTCCACCGGCGGCGACCACCTCCTCCTCAGGCAGAGCCGTGCGTAATGCCAGCTCCAGGGCGGCGTGATTGGGCGGCTCCGAGAGGGCGTCCCGGCCTGCCTCGGCGATCATGAAGCCTCCCGCGCCGGCGGAGGACAGCTCGACGAGGGCTTCCTCGAGAAAGGTGCCGCTGTGCTCGGTCCACCCCCGCATCACCAGCTCCTCGTCCTTCTTGACGTCGAGGCTGACGAGTATCTGTCCGGGGTGCTCCCGGCACAGCTCCCAGAAGAGGACCTGATCGACGAGCGCCACCGTTCCCATCGTGACTCGCCAGGCCCCCGACTCGAGCAAGTCCGCCACCTCGCGTGCCGATCGGACCCCGCCCCCCACCACGACGGGCACACTCACCGAGTCGACGATGCGCTTGATCAGCGGGCGGTTGCCATAGTTGCCGTAGGCAGCGGCATCGAGGTCGATGATGAGCAGCTTGTCCGCCCCCTTTTCGACCCACCCCTCCGCTCGCGACACCGGGTCGGCTTCGAGTGAGATGGCGGTGGCGACGTCGCCACGGGGGAGCCGAACCGCCCTCCCATCGAGGATGTTGACGCGTGCGTAGAGGTCCATTTCGGAAGCCTAACCGCCTGCCCTCTAGCATTTCCCGGATGGAAGGTTCCGTCGAGGGATTCCCCGATGATTTCGCCTGGGGGGTCGCCACGTCGGCCTTTCAGATCGAGGGTGCGGTCGCCGAGGACGGCAAGGGCGAATCCATCTGGGATCGCTTCGTGGGGGTCGCGGGCCGCGTTCTGGACGGGAGCACCGGCGATCCTGCCTGTGACCACTACCACCGATGGGAGGAGGACGTGGCCCTCATGGCGCGCCTGGGCATCACTGCCTACCGCTTCTCGGTTGCCTGGACCCGGGTCATCCCTGCGGGCACCGGGGCCCACAATCCGGCAGGACTGGCCTTCTACGATCGGCTGGTGGATGCGCTGCTGAAGCACGGCATCACCCCCTATGTCACGCTGTATCACTGGGACCTCCCCCAGTCGCTCGAAGACGAGGGTGGGTGGCGCAGCCGGTCGACCGTGGATGCCTTCGTCGAATATGCCGACCTGGTCAGTCGAGCCCTCGGTGATCGCGTGCACAACTGGTTCACTCACAACGAGCCGTGGGTCGCCGCCTTCGTCGGCCACCGGGACGGCCTGTTCGCTCCCGGCGGTACCAGCTTCCCTGCCGCGCTCGCCGCAGCCCATCACATCCTGCTGTCACACGGCCGGGCGGTGCCCGTGATCCGGTCAAACAGCCCGACCTCGGCTGTCGGCATCGCGCTCGACTGCCGTCCGGCCACACCTGCGACCAACCAGCCCGGCGACGTCGATGCCACCCGCCATTTCGACGGCTTCCGCAATCGATGGTTCTTTGATCCGGTGTTCGGAAAGGGGTATCCGGCCGACATGGTGCTCGACTACCGGACGCAGGGCCACCTGGAAGGTTCCACCCCCTCCTTTGTTCAGCCGGATGATTTGGCCGAGATTGCCGCTCCCATCGACTGCCTGGGGCTCAACTACTACACGAGCTTGGCGATTCGACAGGGTGGGGGGCAGACCGAAGACACCGGAGTGGCGCCGGGAGCTCCGGCCCCGGACGGCTACACCGAGATGGGGTGGCCCATCACCCCGGCGGCCTTGACCGCTTTTCTCTTACGGATTCACACTGAATATGCACCGCCGAGCATCACTATCTCCGAGAACGGCGCCAGCTACTCGGACGGGCCGAGCTCGAGCGGTGCGGTAGCCGACGACCGTCGCATCCGCTATCTTCGCCGGCACCTCGAAGCCGTGCGGGCGGCGGGGGCGGCCGGTGTCCCGGTATCGGGGTTCTTCGTGTGGAGCTTGCTCGACAACCTGGAATGGACGAGCGGCTTCACCCAGCGCTTCGGCCTGGTATGGGTGGACCACGCCACGCAACGGCGCGTCCCCAAAGCAAGCTTCCACTGGTACCGCCGGCAGATCGCCGACAACCGGGCCGGGCAGATGACTCCGTAGAGCCCGTAGAGCCCCCGTGCCTGCCTTCCGCCGGCGGCGAGAAGGCAGGGAACTTTGCCGGGCTAGCCGCCGGCTTCGTGCTTGAAGGACACGCTCACCTTGGCGCGATACAAGCTGACGTTGCCGTTGTCGTCGAGTTGCAGGTCGAGCTTGACCACCTCGGCGATACGAAGGTCGCGCAGCGACTGTCCGGCGGTCACCACCGCCGTCTTCGCCGCATCCTCCCAGGACTCGCTGCTGGTCCCGACCAGCTCGATCACCTTGTAGACACTCCCGGGCATACCCTTCTCCTTCTGTGAGTCTCTCCTGAAGCTACACGGCTCGCGAGGGGCGGGCGCCGCCCGCTACCTTCGTCGTCACCGGCGCCGGGAGTTCCGTGGCGCCCGTCGCCGGTACGGGTGGGTGGGGTGGCGCCCGGCGGCGGCGAAGAACCTGACGATGCCGGAAACGCACAGGTAGACGATGATCCACAGCAGCAAGATCGACCACAGAGGTTCGAACCCGCCGAGGAGCTCGATGATGGCTGCGGCCGATGCCGAACCCGCCGTCAGCGCGCCCCACGTGAACAGGTCGCGCCTGCGCAGGCGCTCCCGATGGTGGTCGTCTGTCCTGATCAGTGCAGACTTGAGGCTGGCGTCGAAGAAGAGATGCTCGCCATCATGCACGACTTCCCAGCGGTACGGTTCGATCAGCCTGACCCGGTAGCGGCCCCCCACGTACTCGTTTCCCCGCCGCGACCAGTCGAGCCAGCTCATTGCCGGAATCGGTGAACCCTGCTCGGAAACGGTTTCGGCGTGACTCATAGCACCTGATCATGGGACCGTGGCCATACCCTACGCGCGTTTTTTCTAGCCGATCACGGCCACCACTGCCACGACGGCAAACACGAGCAGCGTGACGACGATGCCGGCGACCGCCTTCGGCCAATCAGTGCGCCAGTCCCACATTTCCGATGGAATCAGAGAGCCCACCGCTTCCTCCTCGCCGTCCAGTCTGGCAGCACCACCGGCAGAGACCAGGGCCGATGGCCCCATTCGCCACCGACGCTAGCTTGGTTTGTGACCAGGAGGAAGACATGGACATTGAGGGAGTAGCGGCCTTGGTCGCAGGCGGTGCCTCCGGGCTGGGCGCCGCCACCGCCCGCAGGCTGGCGGAGAAGGGTGCCAGGGTGCTCGTCGCCGACGTGCAGGAGGAACCCGGGGAGGCCATCGCCGGGGAGGTGAACGGTGGGTTTGTCCGAACCGATGTGACCGACACCGGCCAGGTGACGGCGGCGGTCGACGCCGCCTCCGAGCTCGGACCATTGCGGGTGGCCGTGAACTGCGCCGGTATCGGGCCGCCGGCACGCACGCTCAACCGGGACGGGAGCCCGTTGGATCTGGAGGCGTTCACGAGGATCATCAGCATCAATCTGGTGGGGACGTTCAATGTGATCCGGCTGGCAGCGTCGGTGATGGCCGGAACCGAGCCGCTGGAGGACGGGCAGCGCGGGGTGATCGTCAACACCGCCTCGGTGGCTGCGTACGACGGGCAGGTCGGGCAAGCGGCCTACTCGGCATCCAAGGGGGGAATCGTCGGCATGACGCTGCCGATCGCTCGTGACCTTGCCGTGGTGGGCATCCGGGTCAACACCATCGCCCCCGGGATCATGGACACCCCACTGCTGGCAGGCCTGCCCGACGCCGCCCGGGAATCCCTCGGCACCCAGGTGCTCTTCCCCAAGCGGCTGGGTCGGCCCGACGAGTTCGGTCTTCTGGCCTGCCATGTGATCGAGAACGACTACATCAACGCCGAGACGATCCGCATGGACGGCGGCATCCGCATGGCACCCAAGTAGCCCGGCGAATCCGGCATCGACCCGTCGGCCATAGGCTTGACGTCATGGTGGCCTCCCTCGACACGCTGCTGTTGCTGGCACTCCCCGCCGCCGGCAAGTCTGAGCTGCGGAGATATCTCGACGGTTGCGGTCCTGATGAGCTGCGAGACCTGCATCTCCGCCCCGGCATCCAGCTCGACGACTACCCCTATGTGCACCTCATGCGCAGGATCTCCGCCGAGCTTCGGATCCTCGGTGAAGCACCGGTGTTCTTCGAGTCATCCGATCGAGGGTGGCTGGAGGGGCGGGATTGGGGCACGCTCATCCACCTGCTCAACCAGGACTACGACAGCCTCACGCGCCACGAGACGATCGAGGTGGCGCCGGCCGCCGACCGTTTGCTCGACCGACTCGACGCAGCTCGCCGGGCGGTCGGTGCCCCCGCCCCGTTCTCCAACCTCGATCCGGCGGTGCGGGCAGCGCTGTGCGCCGCCATCGAAGACGAGGCCGCCATTGCGGCTCCGTCGGCGGTAGTGGACCGGGCTGCCCACACCGTCATCATCGAGTTCGCCCGCGGCGGCCCGGAGGGGACGCCGATTCCGCTGCAGCCACCTCACGGCTACGCCTATTCACTCGGCGAGCTGTCCGAGTCGATTCTGCGATCGGCGGTCATCCTGTATGTATGGGTGGATCCGGCCGAGAGCCGTCGTCGCAACCGGGAGCGGGCCGTGCCGGGCCCGGCAGGCGACGCATCCATCCTCAACCACGGAGTTCCCGAGTCGGTCATGGTCGATGAGTACGGGACCGACGACATGGACTGGATGCTGGCGCACAGCAACCGGCCCGGCACGGTGACTGTGCGTGCCCGGCGTCGGCTGTTTCATGTGCCGGCCGCTCGATTCGACAATCGGGCCGATCGAACCTCGTTCCTCCGGGCGGACCGCAGCGATTGGGACGGTGACCGGGTGGCGTCGCTGCACGCGGATCTCCGGGAAGTGTTCGCTCGGCTGGCAGGCCGTCTGGCCGCCCGGGATGGATGACTAATGTCGGAAGGAACTGCGGACCGCCAGGAGGAGAGACCGTGACGACAATCGTTGTCGGATACACAAGCACCCCGGAGGGAGACGCGGCTCTAGCCCGGGCAATCGATGAAGCCAGACTGCGACACGCCCGCCTCGAGGTGGTTCATTCTCGAAAAGAGGGAGGGGACCGTGATGCGGAGGACATCCAGCGCTATGTCGACAAGCTCGCGGAAATCGACAAGCAGCTGGCAGCATCCGGGATCGACCACGCCACCCACGACTACATCCAGGGCAACAGCCCATCGGAGGACATCCTCACCTGCGCCCGGAACTCGGGGGCCGAGCTCATCGTCATCGGGCTGCGGCATCGAACCAAGACAGGCAAGTACCTGCTCGGCAGCGTCGCCCAGGATGTCCTGCTCGACTCTCCGTGCGCCGTGCTGGCCGTCCGGGCCGAAGCCTCCACCTGAAAACGCCCCCCGAGCCTTGTAAGGTGGCCCGGTGATCGGCGGCTCGGAACCTCCACCCGCCGAACGGTGGGGGCCTAGGGTCTTCCTGCCCTAGCAGGTCTCCCGGCCTCCGGGATATCGTCGATCGACGCAACCCGGCTCGGCCGGGCAATCGCTAGGAGGAGGATGAGGACGTTGATTGGGCGACGAAAACTCTGGGCATTGATGCTGGCGCTCGCCATGGTGGCGGCAGCGTGCGGCAGTGACGACACGGCAGATACCACCAGTCCACCGGATTCGACGACCACGACCGCCGCTCCGGCCGGATCCGGCGATGCGACGACCACGACCGAAGCCGATATGGCCGTCTGTTCGACAAGCACGCCGGACTCATGTGCCGGCACCATCCTGCTGGGTGCGGCGGTAAGCGAGACCGGGCGGTTTTCCCGGGAAGGCAAGGACACGCGGCAGGGCTACGGAACCTGGGTCGACTGGGTGAACGAGGAGTACGGCGGCATCAAGGTGGGTGACGATCGCTACCTGGTCGAGCTCATCCAATACGACGATGAGGGAGACGCCGACACGGCAGCCAATCTCGTGGAGAGGCTGATCACCGAGGACGAGGTCGACTTCCTCCTCGGCCCCTACTCGAGTGGGCTCACCATGGGCACGTCCGCCATCGCCGAGCGGTACGGGGTGTTGATGGTCGAAGGCAACGGCGCCTCGGAAACTATTTTCGAGCGTGGGTTCAAGAACATCTTCGCCGTGCTGACCCCGGCCGGGAACTACACCCAGACCGCCATCAAGGCTCTGGCCGACGCCGGCGCCAAGACGATGGTGATCGCCTATGAGGACACCGCCTTTCCGACCTCGGTCGGCGCCGGGGCCGTCAAGTGGGCCGCGGAGTACGGCGTCGAGGTGCTGGCGGAGGAGACGTATCCACTCAATGTGGCTGACGTCTCGCAGATCATGACCAAGTTCAGGGATCTCGACCCCGACATCTTCGTTGGCGGTGGCCACTTCAACGACGCGCTGCTGTTCGTGCGGGGCGCCAAAGAGGTGGGCTGGACCCCGAAGGGCATGGTCCTCACTGTTGGTCCGTCGAATCCGGAGTTCGCTGCGGAAGTCGGCGTGGATGCCAACTACATCATCGGCCCTACCCAGTGGGAGGCATCGATGTCCTGGTCGGACGAGTGGTTCGGAACGGCAGCCGAGTTTGCCGCCCGCTACCAGGAGAAGTGGGGCGAGGTCCCTTCCTACCAGGCGGCGGAGTCGACGGCCACCGGGCTGGCGCTGCACCTGGCGATTGAGCTGGCAGGCAGCCTCGACACCGATGCTGTTCGACAGGCGCTTTACGACCTGAACGTCAACACGTTCTACGGTCCGATCGACTTCGATGAGACCGGCAAGAACGCCGGCAAGCCGATGGGCGCCATCCAGATCCTCGACGGGGTTACCCAGGTGGTTGCTCCGGCCGAGGCGGCGGTGGCAGAACTCGTGTATCCGATGCCGGCATGGGACGAGCGTTGACCGACAGGTAGCCGTACGTTGGGGGGAGTGGCCTGCCCTGCGGGCTACTCCCCGCCACCACCCGCCTGAAGGGAGGCAGGGCGATCGAGGAATTCATCCAGGCAGTCATCAACGGGGTCATGCTCGGAGGCTTCTATGCCGCCATGATGCTCGGCTTCTCGGTCATCTGGGGAGTCATGGGAGTCATCAACCTGGCACACGGTGAGTTCGTGATGGTCGGGGCCTACATCACATGGCTGCTCAGCGACGGCCTCGGGATGGATCCCTTTGTGGCCATCCTGCTGGTCGCTCCCATCATGTTCGTATTCGGCTACGTGCTGCAGCGCGTGCTCATCAATCGCATCGTCGATCGGCCCCACCTCGTCGCCCTGCTCGTGACCTTTGGCTTGTCGATCATGATGGCCAACGCCGTCAAGCTGCGCTACTCGGCCACTCCCCGTCTGACCGACACCGCTCTGTCGGGCGTCTGGCGCCCCTTCGGCGATGTCACCGTTCCCCGCACGAAGACTGGGATCCTTGTCGTGGCCCTGGTGATCATGGCTGCCCTGTGGCTCTTCCTGCATCGCACCAAGCTCGGGAAGTCGATCAGAGCGGCGGCTCAGAACAAGCAGGCAGCGAGGATCGTCGGTATCGACGTCAAGAAGATCTATGCCATCACCTTCGGGATCTGTATCGCCATCACCGGGGTAGCGGGAGCCCTCATCAGCTCGACGCAGGCGGTGTTTCCCTTCATGGGCCCACCCCTGACACTGCGCGCCTTCACCATCACAGCCCTGGCCGGGCTCGGCAGCATCCCCGGTGCGCTCATGGGGGGGATCACGCTGGGACTGGTCGAGAGCTTCATCGGCATCTACGTCGAGGGCATCGGCACCAACCTGGCCATCGTGGCGTCGTTCGCGCTGCTGTGGGTGATCCTCGTCACCCGTCCGCAAGGCTTGTTCGGCGGATTGCGGCCTGCGGAGGAGCCGCAACCGCTATGACGACCGAGACCCTCTCGCCCGCCCGCTCGACCATGTCGTGGTGGCGGATCGGGCTCATCGCTCTCATCGTCGCCAGCCTGTTCGCCATGCCGCTGTTGAAGGACCAGGTGGGCTGGATCACCAATTCCCGGTTGTTCTCCTTCACCCAGATGTTCATGCTGATTGCGCTGGCGAGCAACTGGAATCTGACCGGCGGCTTCACCGGGTACGTCGACTTCGGGCATGCCGTGTTCTTCGGCATCGGGGCGTACGGAACCGGGATTCTCATGCACAACGGTTGGGAGTTCCCACCGGCGCTGGTGGCAGGGGCCGTGTTTGCCGGCATCTACGCCGTCATCGTCGGCTACCCGACGCTCCGTCTCAAAGGACCGTATTTCTCGATCGCCATGCTCGGCACCTTCGTGGCGGTGCGCGAGATCGTACGAGTGTGGAAAGGGGTCACCGGCGGTGGTGTCGGCCTCACCCTCCCTCCGTACCTCAACCGGGTCGCCTTCTACTACTACACGCTGGCATTCGCCCTCGCGGTGGTCGGCATCATGTGGTGGATCCGCCGCTCTGAGTTCGGGGGGAGCCTCATCGCCATCCGCGAGGACGAAGTCGGAGCCGAAATGCGCGGCATCAACACCACCGTGCAGAAGATGACGGCGTTCATCTTGGCAGGAGCCCTGTCGGGCGTCGTCGGAGGGATGTGGGCCTACCAGAACACCTTCATCGACCCCGACATCGTGTTCATCGAGAGCCGCACCATCGAGCTCGTGATGATGTCCATGCTGGGCGGCCTGGGGACGGTGCTTGGGCCGGTGATCGGGGCGGCCACGATCTACTGGATGCGTGACGTGGTCTGGGCCAGCTTCCTCGACTATCACCTGCTCGTCGAGGGATTGCTGCTCATCCTCATCGTGCTGTTCGTCCCGCGGGGCATCGTGGGAACACTGGGTGACCGTTCCGGCACCTCGATCGGCGAGATCTGGGGTAAATGGCTGGGGAAGGGCGACGCGGAATCGACGTGACCGGGAACGGCAAAGCTCTCTTGGAAGGACGGAGCGTCACCAAGCGCTTCGGTGGCCTGATTGCCGTCAACAACGTCGATTTCGTCGTGCAACAGGGGGAGATGGTGGGCCTCATCGGCCCGAACGGCAGCGGCAAGACCACCCTGTTCGACTGCCTGAGCCGTGTGCAACCCATCGACGGCGGCGAGGTGTTCTTCAAGGGAAAGGACATCACGAAGAAGAAGCCACACCAGGTGGCCCATCTCGGCATGGCTCGCACCTTTCAGGTGATCCGGGTGTATCGAAAGCTGACGGTGCTCGAGAACCTGCTCGTCAGCCGCCAATGGCGGGGGGAGTCACTGATCGCCCAGATGCGTCCTGCCGGGCGAACCCAGGAGGAGAAGGCACGCGAGCTCATCGAGTTCGTTGCCCTCGGCCACCTGGTGGATTCGCCGGCCGGGACCCTCTCGGGCGGGCAACGCCGGCTGCTCGAGATCGGCATGGCCCTCATGCCCGACCCGGACCTGATTCTGCTCGATGAGGCAGCTTCGGGGGTCAACCCCACCCTGGTAGAGACGATCAAGGACCGAATCCGGGTGCTCAACCGGGAGCACGGCAAGACGTTCCTGCTGGTCGAGCACGACATGCGTTTCATTTCCGACCTGTGCAGCCGCGTGTATGTGCTCAACTACGGAGAGCTCCTGGTGGAAGGAACTCCGGCCGAAGTCATGGCCGACGAAGCCGTGATAGAAGCGTATTTCGGCGCATGACTTCTGCCCCGCTCCTCGATGTGCGCGACGTGTATGCCGGGTATCTCGACTTCGACATTCTGCACGGGACCAACCTCGAGGTTCACCCCGGTGAGATCGTTTGTGTTATCGGTCCCAACGGAGCCGGCAAGTCGACGGTGTTCCGGGCTGTCTACGGCCTCCTCAAGGTCCGCAAGGGCAGCGTGGTCTTCGACGGCCGGGACATCACGAACTACACGCCCCAGGATGTCCTGCGCAGCGGGATCGCCATCGTCCCACAACTGCGCAGCGTGTTCCCGCAGATGACCGTGTACGAGAACCTCGAAATGGGAATGTTCGTCGAGAAAGACCGGGACCGGATTCGGGAGCGGATCGACATGGTCCTCGGGCTGTTTCCCCGGCTGGCCGAGCGGACCGCCCAGCGAGTGCACACGATGAGCGGCGGCGAGCAACGCATGCTGGAGATCGGCCGGGCCCTGCTCCTGGAACCAAAGCTGCTCATGATGGACGAGCCGTCGGCGGGACTGGCACCTACCATCACCCGCCAGATCTTCGATCATATCCGCCGCCTCAACCAGGAGATCGGGCTGACGATCCTCATGATCGAACAGAACGCCCGCCAGGGACTGGAGACCTCCGATCGGGGCTACGTGCTCGAACTGGGGAAGAACAGCTACGAGGGCACCGGTCGCGAGCTCATCGACAATCCCGACGTGCGCCGGGCGTTCCTGGGCGGGCGGTGACCGCCGGGCAGGTTCCGCAGGCATCGGAGGCCCCGGACCGGTACCGCTGGATGATCCTGGCGGTGGCGACAACCGCCCAGGCGGGCACCGCCTTCGTGTACCTGGGAGTCGGCGTCCTGGCCGGGTTCCTCCAAGAACGGTTCGATCTCACCGGAGCTCAGACGGGCTTGCTGATCACCGCCATCGGCATCGTCCCGTTGTTCGCGCTCATTCCGGTTGGACGGTTCCTCGATCACCATTCCGAGCGGATCATCGTCACCGGCGGCGCCCTCGTCCTCGCCGCCGGCATGGCGGCGGCTTCGCTGGTGAGCGACTATCTGGTGCTGCTGGCAGTGTTCACGCTGGCGGGGACGGGCTATGCCACCGCCCAGCCCGGTGGCAGCAAGGTGGTGGCGGCCTGGTTCCCGGCCGGCGAGCGGGGGGTGGCGATGGGGATCCGCCAGACCGGACTGCCGCTGGGGGGCGCACTGGCTGCTGCCACCCTGCCCTGGATTGCGGGTCGGTTCGGCGTCGGCAGCGCCCTGCTGGCCGCCGCCGGGTCTTCCGCTGCCGGCGGGCTGCTCTTCTTCGCCCTCTATCGTCCGGCGCCGTTTGCGACCGGGACTGCCTACCTACTCGGCCGCCAGCTCAGAGCTCTCGTGGCGGAGTTCCGGATTCGCACGGCGATGTGGGCCGGCTTGGCGATGGTGAGCGCCCAGTTCGCGCTCCTGTCATACCTGATGCTCTATCTGCGAGATGTTCAGCAGATTCCGCTCACCCGTGGAGCGTGGGTGCTGTTTACTGCTCAGATGACCGGGGTAGCCGGCCGGGTCGTGCTGGCACGCTGGAGCGACCGCATCGGTTCCGGCCGCCTGGTGGCGGTGGTCACTGCCGCCGTGGCCACCGCAGCCGGCGCATTCTTGCTCGCGGTCCTTCCGTCCGGCGTTCCCCTCGTCGTTCTCTACCTGTTGGCCGCCGCGGTGGGCTTTTGGGCCTTCGGTTGGTACGGGCCGTGGGTCGTCCACGTGGCCGAGGCCGCCGACGGGCAGGCCGTCGGCCTCACACTGGCTCTGGCGATGACTGCCAACCAGCTGGGCCTGGCGGCAGCTCCGCCTCTATTCGGGCTGGTCGTAGATCTCGCCGGATCCGATTACCGGCCCGCCTGGGCGGCGCTGGGAATTGTCCTGCTCCTCACCGCCGCGCGAGTTTTGGCTGGTGCCCGTCGCGAGTTCGCCGCCCTCGCCGACGCGGGAGGCAGCGAGAAGGGGCCACTGCATCGGCCGAGACGGTAACGTTGACCTGTGACAACGTCCGACCGGCCACCGGCGGGTACCGAAGCGCCCTCCGCCGCCCAACCGCCTCCCGGCGGGGACGGCGCTCTCGCCGAGTTCGCGCAGGGTTTGCAGCGCCGGCTCTCGGACGAGTACATGGCCTCGATTTCGGATTCGACTCTCTGGGGCCTCATCGAGAGTCTCTACGGGTTTGCCTCCGCTCGCCGGCCGGGCGAGCTGGCGGTGCGCGTGTTCGATCCGTCGTCTGCCGAGCACGGCTACGAGGTGGCGGGGACCGTCGTCGACGTCGACGACGACGACAGCCCCTTCATCGTCGACTCGGTGACGGCTGCCATCGAGCGTTTCGGCTGCGGGGTCACCGACGAGGTGCACACCGTCATGGGGATCGTCCGATCGCCTGAGGGTCGGCTGCTCGACGTGACCCCCGCCCGGGGTGCCGACCACCGTGAAGCCATCCAGCATTACCAGCTCGATCGGCGCCTCACCGAAGAGGAGAAGGCCGACCTGGAGGCAACGCTGCGAAGCGTCCTCGGTGATGTTCAGGCTGCGGTAAGGGATTTCGAGCCGATGCAACAGATCATCGGCCGCATGAAGGAGCTGGCCCGGGACGGGGCCCGGCGGTATCCGGAGCAGATCGTGCGGGAAGCCGAGGAGTTCCTCGACTGGCTGCTCGACCTCAACTTCATCTTTCTCGGGTACCGCGAGTACAAGATCCTCGACAAGGACGGCACGCTCTCGCTGGTGACGGTACCCGAAAGCGGGCTGGGGATTCTCCGTGACACCAGCCAGTCCAAGTACGCCTCGCCGGTTCCCATCTCACAGCTGCCCGTCGACCTCCGGGCGCGGTATGCGGAAGGCTTCCTCGTGGTGGTCAGCAAGACCAACCGGGTCTCGACGGTTCACCGCCCGGCACGCATGGACTACATCGGGGTGCGCCACATCGGCCCGGACGGGACGGTCATCGGCGAGGCCCGCCTGATCGGGCTGTTCACATCCCGGGCCTATATGTCCGAGGCGGCCTCGATTCCGATCCTGCATGGGAAGCTGAATCAGGTGCTGCAGGAAGACGATCTCATCGTCGGGTCGCATGACCACAAGGCGACGGTGCAGCTGTTCAACAGCTTCCCGAAGGACGAGCTGTGGTCGATGTCGGTCGATGACCTGCGCCACAGCATCCATGCATTGCAGGAGTCGGCGCGACGCGAGCAGGTGCGCCTGTTCGTCCACCGGGACATCCTCGAACGCAGCGTTTCCCTCCTGGTGGTGATGCCGCGGGACCGATTCTCGGCCGCACTGCGGCGCCGCCTCCAGAAGCTGTTCCTCGACCGATTCGAAGGATCGAACATCGACTACCAGCTCTCGCTCGGTGAGGGTGGTCCGGCCCGGATCCATTTCACCCTGTGGGTGACCGGCGGCCTCGTGCCCGAGGTCCCATTCGAAGAGCTCCAGCAAGACGTCATCGAGATCTCCCGCACCTGGGATGACCGGCTGACAGAGGTGGTGGCCCACCGGTTCGGGGCCGACGCCGAAGGCTTGGTCGAGCGGTGGTCGGCCCGCATGCCCGACTACTACAAGTCCTCCACCCGCATGGAGATTGCCGCCGGCGACCTCCTCATGCTCGATCGTCTCATGGCAGGAGAGGCGAGTGTGGCCGTCGGGCTTCAGAACGATGCCCACCCGTCCGAGCCGCTGACCCGGCTGGCAGTGTATTCGCGGGGAGGCAAGCGCGAGCTGTCCGCCATCCTCCCCGTCCTGGAGTCCATCGGCCTGCGAGTGGTCGAAGAGGTCCCAACCCGCCTCACGGGCGAGAGCGACGACGTCCTGATCCACGACTTCGGGGTGCGCGGTCCCGGCGGTGGCCTGCTCGACCTCGATGCCTGCGCCGACCGGGTAGCCGAAGCGGTGGTCGACGTCCTCGAAAACGGCGCCGAGTTCGACTCGCTCGGACGGCTCATCATCGCCTCGCGACTCACCCACGGCCAGATCGGCATCCTGCGCGCCTACCGGATGTACTGGCGGCGGGTGCGTCCCCGCTTCACCAACGAGTACATGAACGACGCGCTGTTCGAGCATCCGCATATCGCAGAGAAGCTGATTGCGCTGTTCGAAGCCCGGTTTGATCCGGCGCGCGACGGGGAGGAAACAGACCTTCTCGAGCGGGAGATCAGCGCCGATCTCGACTCCGTCCGGTCGCTGGATCACGACCTGATCCTGCGCGCGATGTTCGGGCTCATTCTGGCAACGGTGCGAACGAACGCATTCCGGCCCGAGCGCCGGTGCCTCAGCCTCAAGATCCGGTCGGCGGACGTGCCCGACATGCCGGAGCCGTATCCGCTGGTCGAGATCTATGTCTACTCCGGCCAAACCGAGGGCATCCATCTGCGCGGCACGATGGTGGCCCGAGGGGGAATCCGGTGGTCGTCCCGAATGGAGGATTACCGCACCGAGATCCTCGGCCTCATGAAGGCGCAGCGCACCAAGAATGCGATCATCGTTCCCGGTGGGGCCAAGGGTGGCTTCGTCGTGCGCCGGCCCCCGCCGCCGGGCCGGTCGATGGCAGATGCCGTCGAGGAGGCGTATTCCACCTTCATCCGTGGCCTGCTCGACGTCACCGACAATCTCGTCGGAGGCCAGGTCACGCGCCCGCCGCAGGTGCGAGCCCACGATGGCGACGACCCCTACCTGGTGGTGGCAGCCGACCGTGGGACCGCCCGCTTCTCGGATACCGCCAACGCCATCGCGGCCGACTACGGCTTCTGGCTGGGAGACGCGTTCGCCTCCGGTGGCTCCTCGGGATACGACCACAAAGCCCTTGCCATCACCGCCCGGGGTGCCTGGGAATCGGTCAAACGCCACTTCCATGATCTCGGGGTCGACGCCACCCGCACCCCGGTGACGGTCGTCGGCATCGGCGATATGTCCGGCGACGTCTTCGGCAACGGCATGCTCCAATCGGAGCACCTCCAGCTGGTGGCCGCGTTCGACCATCGTCACATCTTCGTCGACCCGACTCCCGATGCTGCTTCCAGCTTCCAGGAGCGCAAACGCCTGTTCGATCTGCCCGGCTCCAGCTGGGCGGACTATGACCAGAGCCTCCTGTCACCGGGCGGTGGAGTGTTCGCCCGGGATGCGAAGCGCATCCAGGTGACAGGCGAGATGAGAGCGGCACTCGGGATCGAGGCAGAAGCGATGACCCCCGCCGAGCTGGTGCGGTCCGTTCTCCTTGCCCCGGTCGACCTGCTGTGGAATGGCGGCATCGGCACCTATGTGAAGGCAACTTCGGAGACCCACGCCGACGCCGACGACCGCCAGAACGATGCAGTGCGGGTCAACGGCGAGGATCTCCGCTGCTGGGTCGTCGGCGAAGGGGGGAACCTGGGGTTCACCCAGCGCGGTCGCATCGAATACGCCGCCCGGGGTGGCCGCATCAACACAGACTTCATCGACAACTCCGGGGGAGTCGACTGCTCCGATCGCGAGGTCAATCTGAAGATACTGCTGCGTCTCGCCGAGGAGCGCGGCGAGCTGGCATCCGACGAACGAGCCGAGCTCATCGCCATGGTCACCGAGGACATCACCGATCGGGTCGTCTATGACAATTATCTGCAGGCACAGATCCTGTCTCAGGAAGTGGGACGGTCCGCACGCAACCTCGAGGCCTACGCCGATCTCATGAAGGTCCTCGAGGAAGACGGCATGCTCGATCGCTCCATTGAGTTCCTCCCCTCCTCCGAGGAGATATCTGAGCGGATTCGGGAGCGATCGGGACTGGAACGGCCTGAGCTGGCGGTGCTGCTCGCCTATGCCAAGCGGTGGTTGCGACTGGCCCTCCTGGATTCAGATGTTCCGGACGGGTTCGAGTTCGCAGACGACCTCATGGAGTATTTCCCCGAAGCGATCGTCAAGCGCTTCGGGCATCTCGCCGCCGACCACCCCCTGCGGCGCGAGATCATCGCCACCCGGGTTGCCAATCGGGTGGTCAACTCCGAAGGCATCACCTTCGTGAACCGGCTCGGCATCGAGACCGGGGCCACCCCCGCCGAGGTCGTGCGGGCGTATGAGGCGGCCCTCACGCTCACCGGGGCTGAGGAGCGATGGGATGCGGTCGAGGCGCTCGACCCGTCCATCGGCCCGCAGGTGCGGGGCGAGCTCATGGACGGGGTGGATCGCCTGGTCGAAGCGATGACCCGGTGGTTCCTACGCCAATCTCACGGCCTTCCGGCGGCCGGTCTCACCCGGGCGGCGTTCGAGGAGCTGAGCAGCGTGATGGCCCACGTCGGTACGGGGGAGTGGCGATCAGATCGCGACGATGCGGTGGCGGCCCTGATGGAGGCCGGCGTTCCCGAGGATCTGGCCCGCCGCCACGCCTATCAGGACGAGCTGTTTCACGCCCCCGACATCATCGAGCTCGCCGGCCTGGCCGCCCGGCCACTGGCGGACGTCGCCGACGTCTTCTTCCTGGTTGGTGAGGCGTACCGTCTCGACTGGCTCGAGAGCCGCGCCGAACAGCTGCCCGCCGTCGATCGCTGGCAGCGGTGGGCGATCCGCACGCTGCAGGGCGATCTGGCGGTGTTGCGCCGCGATATCGCCGAACGGGTTCTCGCGTCGGCCGACATCCAGAACGGCAAGGCTCTTTTGGAGTACTACAGCACGACCCGGGCCGACGAGCACGACCGGTTGCAGAGGTTCCTCTCGCTGCTCACCCGCGAGGGTGGGGGCGATCTCCAGTCGCTCATCGTTGCCACCCACCAGATCAGGTCGGTGATCGGCTAGCCGGTCACCGGGCGGCGTCGGGGCCGAAGAAGCTCGCGCCCCGGTCTGCCAGGTCGACGAGCTTCTGTGCGGGAAGGAAGCGGTTGCCGTGCTCCTTGGCGAGCCGCTGGAGCTGCTCCACGACGACCGGGGCCCCCAGCTGGTCGACCCACCGGAACGGGCCGCCCCGGAAGGGGGGGAATCCGAGGCCCATGACTGCTCCGATGTCTCCGTCCCTCGCCGAGCGCAGCACTCCCTCCTCGAGGCAGCGGACCGCCTCGTTGATCATCTGGAGTGACAGGCGATTCTGGATCTCCGCCCTGGTGACGGTATCCGGCGCTGGGGTCACGCCGAGCACTCGGTACACCGAGTCGTCGACACCTTGCTTCTTGCCATCCTCGTAGCGATAGAACCCGCGGCCGTTCTTGCGGCCCTGGCGGCCGTCGGCGGCGAGGGCGGCGAAGGAGGCCGGGGCGCGCATTCGCTCGCCGAAGGCCTGCTCCAGGATCTTGCCGATCTTGACGCCCACGTCGATCCCCACCTCGTCGCTCAGCGTGACGGGGCCGACCGGAAAGCCCCACGCCACCATCGCCTCGTCTATCTCGTCGATGGTGGCGCCATCCTCCAGCAGGAACAGCACCTCCGCCGAGTAGGGCCCGATGATGCGGGTGGTGTAGAAGCCGGTTGCGTCGTTGACCACGATGACCGTCTTGCCCTGCCGCTTGCCGAACGCCACCGCCGTGGCGGTGACCCAATCGGCCGTTTCGGGGGTCACGATGACCTCCAGGAGCGGCATCTTCTCTACCGGTGAGAAGTAATGCATGCCGATGACGTTGGCCGGTCGTCGGGCGTGAGCGGCGATGTCGCCGATCGGAATGGACGACGTGTTGGTGGCGAAGACCGTGTCAGGGCCGGTCACCGCCTCGGTTTCGGCCAGCACGGCCCGCTTGAGCTCGAGGTCCTCGAACACTGCTTCGATGACAAGCCCGACGCCGGCGAGGTCTTCGTATTCGGTTGTCCCCTTCACCCGGCGCTGCATGGCCAGCCAGGCGTCCGCCTTTTGGATCCGGCGGCGCTTGACCTGCCCGTCCAGCACTCGCTGGACGTAGCCCACTCCCCGTGCCACCCCGTCGGCGTCGACCTCCTTGATTATGGAGCGAACCTCGGCCCGGGTGGCGTTGACGGCTGCGATCCCGCCGCCCATCAGGCCGCCTCCGAGCACCCCCACCGATTCGATTTCGCGTGGCTCGGCTTCACCGGCGATTCCGGGATCGCGTTTCAACTCCTGGGTTGCGAAGAAGATGGCTCGCAGTGCCCTGGATTCGGGTGAGACGACCAGACGCCCAAACGCCTCACGCTCCGCTCGGAGCCCGGCTTCCACGCCGCGCTCGAATCCGATGCGAACGCACTCGAGGGCCGCCTTCGGTGCGGGGTAGTTGCCCCGGGTCTCGGCCAGCATCTTCTTCTCCGCCTGGGCAAACAGGATCCGGCGCCCGATCGGGTTGCCCTCCAGCGCCGCCCCCTGCAAAGCAGACGGCGTGAGATGCGCCTTGAGGCGGTCGGCCAGAGTCGACGGCGGCGACGGCGGAGGGTCGAGGGCTCGCCACGCCCGCGCCCGGGCCGCCTCCAGCAGGCGCTCTTTGGGCACGACCTCGTCGACCAGGCCGAGCTTGAGTGCCCGGCCGGGCCGGACCGGCCTGCCGGTCAAAATGAGCCCGAGTGCGTCCGCGATCCCGATGAGCCGCGGCAAGCGCTGGGTTCCACCGGCCCCGGGAAGCAGTCCGAGTTGCACCTCGGGCTGGCCGAGCTGGGTTCGCTTCTCGTCGTCGGATGAGACGCGAGCCCCGCACGCCAATGCCAGCTCGAGGCCGCCACCGAGACAGGCCCCGTGGATCGCCGCCACCACCGGCTTGCCGTGCTGGCGGTGCAGTGCCTCCAGCCGGCCGAACCCATCCTGGCCGGCTTTGATCGCCGCCTCCGCCTCGGCCGCATCCCGCAGGGTGGCGAACCAGTGGATGTCCGCTCCGGCCAGAAAGTTGTCCGGCTTGGCCGACCCGATCACCACGGCCCGGATCGAAGGATCCTGCTCGAGGCGATCGAGTATCACCTCGAGCTCGGCCCCGGTCTCGGGCGAGAGTGTGTTGAGTTCCTCGCCGGCTCGATCCATCAGCACGGTGGCGAGGCCGTCGGCGTCGATGTCAAATGTGAAGTGTGTGAGATCCATGGGCCCAAGTCTGCTCATCGGGCTGGTGAATCACGAATCGAAGGGGCTACGGTCACCCCGTGCCGTCTCCCACTCCAGACACCTCTAGCCCCCGGCACAGACGTGTTTTGCTCATCTCGGCGGGGTTGATCGGCTACAGCGCGTTCGGCCTGCCGCCCGCCTGGTATGTGCCGGTCAACCTGGTCGCCGCCGCCGGACTCCTGCTCTTGAGCCGGCGCATAGGCCTCGGGAGCAGGGATCTCGGGCTCGACGGCAGTGCAGTGCCCGCCGGGCTGCGCTGGGGGGCGGCGGCGGCGGCGCTGGCTGCGCTCGTGCTGGCGCTGGCCGCGCTGGTGCCCGGATTCCGGCCCCTGTTCGACGACGCTCGCACCGCCGGGATCGGCCCCGGCTTGCTTGCCTATCGGGCCCTCGTCCGGATACCGCTCGGCACCGTCTTGCTGGAGGAGGTGGCGTTTCGCGGTGTCCTGCTGGGGGCGTGGCTGCGTCTCAGCCCCGTCCGGACGGCAGTGCTCGGATCGAGCATGGTGTTCGGTCTCTGGCATGTCCGCCCGGCCCTCGACCTGCTGGCCGAGAACGATCTCGCCGCCGGCGGCCCCGAACGGGCTCTGGCGGTGGTGGCGGCCATCGCCGCCACGACGACTGCCGGGGTGGTGTTCTGCTGGCTTCGATTGAAGAGCGGCAGCCTGCTGGCACCCTATCTGGCACATGTGGCGGTCAATTCTCTCGCCACTGTGGCCGCCTTCATCGTGTAGTCGTGCCAGATGACGCCGAGCGGGCGCGGGCGGTTACTTCTTCGCCTGCTCGTAGTAGGGGTTCGTGCCGCCGGCGTGGTCGGTGACGTCAACCACTTTGGTGATCTCGGGAACGGTCTGGCGCAGCGTCGACTCGATGCCCTGTGACAGAGTCACCGTCGCCATGCCGCATCCCTGGCAGCCGCCCCCCAGGCGAACGTACACGGTGCCGTCCTCAACTGCGACGACCTCGGCCACGCCTCCGTGGGAAGCAATCGCCGGGTTGATCATCTCTCTGACGACCTGGACTACCCGTTCCGCCACCTCACCTTCCAATTCTGGGAGCGGGCCATCTCCGAGCACGCGAGGGCTCGGCGAATTCGGGTTTTCGAGCGTGAGGCCTGGATTCAACAGGTCGCGGGACATCTTGACCTCCGCGCCGCGCAGGTTTTCCACGTCTCCGGAGGGGATGACGAGCGTCAACCCGCCGTGCTCCTCGAGGTGAGCTCCGGCCGGTGGGGGGTCGAGCAGCATCAGGGCCATTTCGTAGGTGTATCGGCCATCAGCGACGCCGGTGATGGCCAGCACCAGTCCGAGCTCGTCGGCATCCGGTTCCTGGTTGCGGATGTCGAGCAGTCGTTCCAGCGCCTGGGGCGCAACTGAGAGAATGGGCTCGGCGTGCATGTGCATATCGTAGGTGAACCCGCCACGCTGCGGGTCGCGCCATCATGGTGCCCATGAAACGTGTCGTGATCGTCGCCTCCGCCCACTCCTATCGGACCGGCGATTTCGTGGCGGCGGCACGGCTCCTTCAGGTCGAGGTGATCGTGGCCGGCGACGTCGCTCCGGTCCTGTCCGCCGCTCAGCTGCGGATCGATTTGTCGGATCCCGAAGCTGCCTCGGCGGCGATCACCGCGCTCGACCCGCAACCGGACGCGGTCGTCGCCATCGACGACCAGGGGGTGGCGGTGGCTGCCAGGGCGGCCGGGGACCTCGGGCTGGCACACAATCCTATGGAGGCGGCCACCGCCACCCGCGACAAGCATGCGATGAGGACGTTGCTGCAGGCGGCAGGGGTTGCCCAGCCCCGGTTTGCTGTGGTCGCCCCGGGCACCGGACCGGCGGTGGCCGCCGAGCTCGGCTTTCCGGTTGTGATCAAACCGACCGGGCTATCGGCCAGCCGGGGAGTGATCCGCGCCGACGACGCCGCCGGCGCCCGCCGGGCGGAGGCCCGCATCCGGAACATGCTCGATGGGTCCGGCCTCGATGGTCGCCAGGCTCTCCTGGCCGAGGAATACCTGCCCGGCTCGGAGCTGGTGGTCGAGGGTCTGCTGGTCGACGGCCGGTTGGAGGTGCTGGCTCTCATCGACAAGCCGGACCCGATGACCGGCCCGTTCTTCGAGGAGACTCTGCTCGTCACACCGTCTCGTCAGCCGCGCTGGGTGCAGGATGGGTCGGTGGCGCTCGCCGCCGCCGGGACCCGGGCACTCGGTCTGGAGTCGGGACCGGTTCATGCCGAGATCCGGGTCGGAAGCGACGGATCGGTCCGGTTGCTCGAGATCGCCGCTCGCTCCATCGGCGGCTTGTGTGGACGAGCGCTGAGCTTCGGCCTGGTGGGCGAGTCGCTCGAGGTCATCGTCCTGCGGAGCGCCCTCGACATGCCGATGCTGGACACGTCGCCTGCCCGCCCGGCGACCGGGGTGCTCATGCTCCCGATCCCCGCCTCGGGCGTCTTCTCCGGGATCGAAGGGCTGGACGAGGTCAGGGCCATGGGCGGAGTCGACGGTGTCACCCTCACAACCCCGCTGGGGCGCAGAGTGCTCGCTCTCCCGGAAGGTGACAGATACCTCGGGTTCGTGTTCGCCGGTGGTCATGACCCGAGCGCAGTGGAGGCGACGCTGCGCCGGGCCGGCGCCACTCTCACGGTCCTGATCGATGGCGAGGGGATGCCGCAGCCGGTGGCGCCACCGTCGCCAGATTGAGCAGCCGGGCCTGATGCGCGCTACCTTGTCCTCGGCAAGGAAGTTGCGGGCGAAGCAACCCGGTCGGCCGACCGCGGCGCCCGTACGAGTCAAGAGGGCAGTGCATGCAACGGAACCTGGCGTGGGTGGTGCTCGCCCTTGGCAGCATCTGGGTTGGCGTCGCCATCATCAGCCTCGGTTCACCGGACCTGGTCTACGGCGCCGACCGCGACACATTCCCGCTCATCCCGGCGGTGACCTGGATGTCGGGAGCTGCCGCCTCCAGCTACGTGTTGCGGGCGCTCGTCATCCGCCACCCCACTCCCGATGACCAGCGGAACGCCTGGGTCGGGATTGCGCTCAGCACGGCCGGCATCTGGCTGCTGGTGACCGTAGTGACCCTGCTGCTCCCCGAGTTCGAGTTTAACATCGGGGATGATCCCATCATCATCCCTCTCGGCCATCTGGTGGCGCCGGCGGCGGCGGCGGTGGCCACCGGCATCGCCGCGCAATATGTTCCGCTGCTGACCGACGCCGCCGCCGAGCGGGGCGGCGAGGAGGACGGCGAGTACTGAGCCCGTCTGGCGCGGTGCGGCTGCCGTGCCCGGCCTGGCTACTCCCAGCGCCCGGCGACCGGGGTCCAGCTTCCGGAGCCCCAGAAATAGGAGACGTCGGTGGGGGCGGGGGATCCGCCGCCGGCGTTGGTGTTGCTGAGATAGACCGTGGTGTTGGACGGGCGGTAGATGCCGGCGGTGTCGATGCCGTCCTGGTTCCAGTCGCCCGACACGAAGACGTCCGAGGCGACGCCGAAGAAGTAGAAGTCGGCGGTGGCTGCCACTGCCCCGGGGCCCACCGGGGTCTGGTTCGTGTAGTAGACGAACCCGTCCGATGCCCGGTACAGGAACACGGCGTCCTTGCCGTCCCCGTCGGCGTCGCCGCCGAAGGCGCGATCACCGGCGTTTCCGAACCAGAAGTCGTAGTCGGTCGGCACCGGTTGTCCGCCGGTTCCGTTGCTGTCGGTCAGGAAGATGTGGCCGTTGCGGTTGATGCCGAGCGTGTCGCGGTTGTCGCCGTTCCAGTCCCCGACGAAGACCTGATCGCCCGGAATCCCGAAGAAGAAGGTGAACTCGGCGATGCCGGCCTGCCCGTTGGCCGGCAGTGTGTTCGTCATGTAGGCGAAGCCGCCACCGGGACCCTGTCGCCATGCGCCCGGGGTGGCGACACCGTCACCGTTCCAGTCTCCGAACAGGGGCACGTCGCCGGGGTTGCCGTACCAGAAGGTGCGATCCGGCTGCCCGGGGATGCGGATATGCCAGCGGCCGTTCGGCTCGACCAGCAAGACCTCGTCGGCGAGGTCGTTGCTCTCGAGCTGCGGCCGGAGGGCGGCGGCCCATTTGGCGGCCATCTTGGCCCGCCCCGACGCATTCGGGTGCACCTTGTCGGCCTTGAGGTCGGTGCTCACGAAGAACCCGGCGCGGTGGTCGACGAGGATGATGGGGGATTGGGGGGTGGACGAGTCGGCGGCGATGCGGGCCCACACGTCGTTCATGCCCTCGACCGGCTGCCCGTTGTTGTCGGGACCGCCGTTGTGGGTGACGTCGCAGCCGAGGTAGCCGGCGCCGGCGTTCGGCGAGAGGTCGCAGGGGATCAGCTGGGCGAGGTAGATGGTGACCGCCGGGTTGTTCTGGCGCAGCTTGGCTACCATCGACCGGTAGGTGGGCTCGAGGGTGTTGCTGACGTAGTCCTGATCCCAGCCGAAGTCCACGCCGTTGGTGTCGTTGGTCCCCATGTGGACGAGAACGGCGTCGTAGGCGAGCGCAAATGAGTTCGGGTCCATCTCGTCCAGCCGCTCGGCGGTGGTGGCCCCGCCCCGGCCTTCGTGGTCGGGGTCGAAGCCCGTGGTCCCGCACGTGCCGCGCGGTGCCTGATTTCCCACGAAATCGACCGCGAACTCCGGAACGAGCGCGTTCCACAGGTCGCAGCGGTAGGCGGTGTCGCCGTCGACGCCTTCTGTGATCGAATCGCCCACCAGCATGATGCGGGTGGGCCCGGCCGCCGCCGCCGGGCCGGGCGGGATGGCAAGGCCGGCCGCCACCATCAGCAGGACGGCGCCGAGGTATTTCGCTGTCGTGAGCACGTGTTTCTCCGCCTGATCAGGTCGGCCACCCTCTGTGACCCTCAACCGCTCATCGTAGTGTCGATTGGAAGTGCGTGCGAGACGATACCGCGGCCTGCAGCCGGGGATGCACCTTTGGCAGCCGGAGGATCGCGCGCCTTGCATCGGGCCGGGGCTATCGTCGCTCGATGCGAAGATTTGTTCTCGGCGTTGCGCTCGTGGCGACTGCCTGCAGCGCCGCCGACGGGAATCCGGTTCCCATTACCGGATCGGTGCCGCCGACCGCGTCGCCGACCACCACCTCCACCGGCGGACCGGCCACTACCACGCCGCCACCCAACCACTGGCACCTCGCCTGGCAGCCGGCCGAGCTGGTCGAGTCGTTCGCAGCCGACCTGTCGGCCGTCCCGGGGGTAGGGACCGTCTCACTGGTGCGGGTGGGTGATGCCAGGATCGTCAACACCCACCGGGCAGACGGCACAGTGGTGGACGAGCCGGCCGACGGCTTCGTCATCCCGGTCGAGGTGCACGCGGTAGACCCCGCTTCCCACGCCGAGTTCCTGCCTGCCCCTGCCGCCTCCATTCTCGCGAGCATGGCCGACGACGAGGTGATGCTCGGGTCGACTTCGGCGGCGTTGCGCCGCCTCACCGCCGGCGACACGATCACGTTCACCGGAGGGACCGTGGTGACCGTGGCCGGTGTCGTCGACGATGCCTATGTAGGAGATGCCGAGATCGTCACCGCCCGCGACGATCCGGAGGTGTTCGCCGACTTCCTCGACAAGTACGCCGTGTTCTGGTTCGAAGGCGATCGCGCCGATCTGGAGCGGGCGGTGCAGTCCTTCGACGGGGATCCGGTCACAATCAGATCATGGGGGGAGGTGCTGGTGTTTCGCCACGGCGACTCGGTTCGATCTCAGGCTGCCTTCAAGGAACGCTTCGGCGAGTTCACCATCCGTCCGGGGGGAGGTGGCTTCGAGCAGGAGCCGGCCTGGCGCCAGCAGAACATCGTGACCGAGACCATCCCGCTGCTGGGGAGCGTGACCTGTCACCGGCTGTTTCTCGACATGTTGCGAGAGGCGATGACCGCGCTCGAGGAAGCCGGCAAGGGAGCGGTCGTCAACCCGGCGTCCTTCAGCGGTTGCTGGAATGCCCGCTACATAGCCGGGCGCCAGGCCATCTCCCATCATTCGTTCGGTGCCGCCGCCGACATCAACTTCTTCGAGCCTCTCGATGGTCCCTTTTCACCAACCAACCCGGACCTGCTGGTTGCCCTGTACGGCGTCGGGCTCACCTCGGGCCACATCTGGGTCAATCCCGACCCCGGCCATTTCGAATGGTTCGATGGCTAGGGCGCTCCGGCTGGAGACGGAATCCCGCCGGGCAGGGCAGCATCCCCTCGCTTTTGATCGCCGCCGGGCAGGCGACTAGTCGTTGTCGTCGACGCTGTCGTCGTCTGGGGTTGCGTCTACCACGTTGAACTGCTCGTCGAGCTGGACGTCCACCGACGTTCCATCCGGCTTGCGGACCTCTACCTCGTAGTAGCTTTCCTCGTCGCCTACCTCGGTCTCGGTCACGGTGCCGCCACCGGTGTGCGCGAGGGCGGCGGCACTCGCCCGCTCCAGTTCGATGCCCGTGATCGGGACCTCGGTGCCGTCGTCGTCGTTGGTGCTGAGGGCGGCACCGGCACCGGCGACGGAGAGGGCGGCGACTGCGGCGCCGGAGATGATGAGCTTGGTGCGTGTCTTCATAGAGCGGTCCTTTCGTTGCCCCCAAACCTACGAAACGCGACCTGAAAGGACGCTGAAGCCGTTCAGGCGGCGGGGCTGAACCGTTGAATCGGCTGGTTGAGGCCCTCGCTCACCGTGTAGAACACGTTTCCCTCGCCGAGCGCGATCGCCTCTCCCTGGCTCTCCCGGATCGAGGCGATGCGACAGGGAGGGGTGAGCAGGGTTTCTGCCAGGCTCCGGGCCTCCTCACGCTGCCAGGCGAATACTTCGTCGTAGGTGCGCATCACGATGATGGCGCGGTCGGCATCACCGCCGGTGAGCACCGCAAAGCTGCCCAGCTCGATTTCCCCGAGATAGTCGGCGAGCTGTGGCGCCGCCCAGTCGGCATCTCCCGGCAAACCGAACAGCGGGGTTACGCCCGAGAGCGCTTTGCCGGCGATCACCATGTCGCCGCTGGCCGGGTCCACGATGAGCGTCTCCGCATCGGTCGGACCGGTCGGGTACGTGAAGGTGAGCGTTTCGCCTCCACTCATGCTCACACTCCCCAGGGTGGGCTCGGGAACCCGGTGGATCTGGGCGGTGTCCCGCCGCTCCTGGTTGTCGCCGATATCGGCGATGTACAGGTAGTCGACGCCGGGAACGGGCCCCGGCCCGATGGCGATATCCTCCCAGTCGCGCGCAGGCAGATCCGGCAGCGACACCTCCCCGAGATCGTCTCCCGACGTGGAGGCGGCGTACACCGCAGCCCGGCTCCCCGAATCGTTGTGCAGCCACAGCACGCCGGGGTGGGCGCGACTGAGCACTGCCCCCGAGATCTCGTCCAGTTCGGCCGATGCGATCGACCCAACCGTCTCGCCCTCGGACCGATCGGCACAAAACGGGGGCCGGGCCGGGACCACGGTGGACGGAGCCGTGGTTGCCCCCGCCGAGGGGCCGGGACGGG
>JBFKDW010000034.1:0-29559 GCA_041619515.1 Acidimicrobiia bacterium | reverse complement strand
TCGGCGATCCTGCCCGTCGCGCCCGTTTCCTCGCTCTCATGCTCGTGTTCTCCGGCGGCATGGCCGGCATCGTCGCCTCCGATGACCTGTTCGGATTGTTTGTGTTCTGGGAGATCACAACCGTGGCCTCCTACCTGCTCATCGGGTTCAACCACGAGGACGCGTCTGCACGGGCCGCCGGGCTGCAGGCGGTGCTGGTGACTACTGCCGGAGGGCTGGCGATGCTGGGCGGTTTCGTGCTGCTGGCTCTCGCCGCCGGTACGAGCTCGATCTCGGAGTTGGTGGCCGACCCCCCGACCGGAACGTCGGTCGACGTGGGGCTGGGGCTGGTATTTCTGGGCGCGTTCACCAAGTCGGCCCAGATTCCCTTCCACTTCTGGCTTCCCGGGGCGATGGCCGCGCCCACTCCTGCCTCGGCCTATCTCCATTCCGCCACGATGGTCAAGGCGGGAATCGTGCTGCTCGTCTTCCTGGCCCCCGGTTTCGCCGCCGACCCGCTGTGGACCGTTGTCGTCACCTCGGTGGGGCTGGCCACGATGGTGGTGGGGGCGGTGGCGGCGATCTCGCGCACCGACCTCAAGCTGCTGCTCGCCCACGGGACCGTGAGCCAGCTCGGGCTCATGGTCGCCCTGGTTGGGCTGGGACACACCGCGGCAACGGTGGCGATGCTGCTGGCACACGCCCTCTTCAAGGCGACGCTTTTCCTCGTAGTTGGAGCCATCGACCACGCCACCGGCACTCGCGATATCCGCCGACTCTCTGGACTAGGCCGGCGGCTGCCTGGGCTGGCGGCGACGGCAGCGGCGGCCGCCATCTCGATGGCGGGGGCTCCTCCGACGCTGGGATTTGTGACCAAGGAGGGCGCCCTGGACCGGCTGGTCGACGGCGCGGAGTGGATGGCGCTCGTCATCATTGCCGCGGCCTCCGCCCTGACCGTCGTGTACACGGCCCGATTCTGGCTCGGAGCGTTTGCCGCCAAACCGGGGATGGAGAGCTCCGACGCCGGGCAGGTTCGGCCCGGGCTATGGCTGGGACCGGCGGTGCTGGCGGGGCTGACGATGCTCTTCGGGTTGTGGCCTGCCTGGCTGGAGGCCGTCACCTTCGACGCGGTAGGAGAGAAGGTGAAGCTGGTGCTGTGGCCGGGCTTCACGACGGCGCTGGGCGTATCAACCGCCATCCTGACCGCCGGGAGCGGCCTGTATGTGGCCTATTCCCGATGGGAGCGGCACACCGGCTTCCGAGCGGAGCGGCGGTCCGGGGGGGAGCGAGCCTACGCGGCGGCACTGCGGGGGCTCAACCGGGTAGCCGATCGGGTGACGGGGACCGTGCAAAGCGGCTCCCTTCCCACGTACCTGGCTGTGATCTTGACGGCGGTGCTCGTCGTCCCGGCAGTGGTGTGGCTGACATCAGTACGCGAGGCCCCCTCCCTGCAGATCACCAACGGCCCGGCCGAGGTGGTGCTGGCCGTTGCGGTGGCCGCCGGAGGGGTGGCCGCTGCCGCCGCCCAGCGTCGGATGGCGGCCGCCCTCCTGCTGGGACTGGTCGGCTACTCCGTGGCCGGGATCTACGTCGTGTTCAGCGCTCCCGACCTGGCGCTGACCCAGGTGCTCATCGAGACCCTCACCATCGCCCTCTTTGCTCTGGTGCTGGTCAAGTTGCCGCGTCGCTTCGGCCCGGGTCCGCGCTCGCTGTCGCATCGGGCGCGGGTGGCGATCGCTGTCTTCGTCGGGTTGTTCGTGACGACGGCAGCAGTCCTGGCCTCGACGGTGGAACACGACCGCACGATTGCCGACCGCTACGCCGCCCGAGCGCCGGAGGCGGGCGGCAAGAACGTCGTGAACGTGATCCTCACCAACTTCCGGGCGATCGACACCCTCGGTGAGATCACGGTGCTGGCGGCTGCCGCCGTCGGGATCAGCGCGCTCGTGCGCCGGGCGCGGCGCCCGGCAGGGGAGCGAGCCCGATGAGGATCCAGTTTTCCCTGCTCCTCGCAACAGGGGCCCGGACCATGGTGCCGACCCTGCTGCTCTTGTCCCTCTTCCTGCTGGTGGTGGGTCACGATGTCCCCGGAGGGGGCTTCGCCGGTGGCCTGCTGGGCGCAACCGCCCTGTTGCTCATGTTCCTGGCCTTCGGGGAGCGAGGCCTGCGAAGGGCCCTCCCTGTGGAGCCGGAGGTGGTGATCGGCACGGGACTGGGACTGGCGGTGCTTGCCGGCCTGCTCGGCATGATCTTCGAGAGCGCATTTCTCGCCTACACGTTCGCATCCTTCGCGAGCCCCGTCATCGGAGAGATCAAGGTTTCCAGCCTGCTGCTGTTCGATCTGGGCGTCTACATCCTCGTGATCGGGATCGTGGAGACCGCCCTGCAGCGGCTGGGAGGAGAGGCGCCGTGAGCTGGGTGATCGCAGTGGCCGCCGGTGTGCTGTTCGCGACGGGAACCTACCTGTTGCTGCAGAAGCTGCTGAGCCGCATCATCGTCGGTCTCGGTCTCATCGCCCACGGCGCCAATCTGATACTGCTGGGGTCCGGGGGCGAGCCGGGTCGGCCACCCGTGCTGGACGGAAAGGGCACCGGGCCGTTGTCGGACTCGCTCGAACAAGCTCTGGTGCTCACTGCAATCGTGATCACCTTCGGCATCACCGCCTATCTGCTCACTCTGGCGTATCGCTCCTGGACCCACAACGGCATCGACGAGGTCGAGGACGACGTGGAAGACCGTCGTATCGCCGGGAAGGGCGCGGCATGAAGATCCTCGCCACCCTCCCGGTTGCCATTCCGATCGCCGCCGCCGCCCTCGCCCTGGTGGGGATCCGCCACCCGGCGTTGCGGCGTGTCGTGGGGCTGGGTGCCTCGTTCGCGTACCTGGTGGTGGCGCTGTGGCTGCTCTTCGCCGTCGATGCGTCGGGGCCGATTGTCGCCGCTCAGGGAGGCTGGTCCCCGCCGCTCGGCATTCCGCTGGTTGCCGACCGTCTGGCCGTCCTCCTGCTGGCCTCGGCGGCCACGGCGCTGTTTGCCGTCCTGGTCTACGCCGTTTCCCAGCCCGGGGCCGATACCGAGTTTCCCGGCTTCCACGCGGTGTACCAGATGCTGTCGGCCGGCGTGGCGCTGTCGTTGCTCACCGGCGACCTGTTCACGCTGTTCGTGGCCTTCGAGATCATGCTGACCGCCAGCTACGTGTTGCTCACCTACCGGGCGGGAGGCGCCGAGACTCGTTCCACCATCACGTACGTGGTGATCGGGCTGGTGGCTTCGGCTCTGCTGCTGACCGCCATCGCCCTGACCTACTCGGTGACCGGCACCGTCAACATCGCAGATCTCAGTGTGAAGCTCGGCGAAGTACCCGAGGGGTTCCGGACGGGCCTCGGGTGGCTGCTCTTCATGGTGTTCGGGATCAAGGCCGCCATCTTCCCGCTGTTCTTCTGGCTGCCCGATTCCTACCCGGTGGCCCCGACCCCGGTCACGGCCCTGTTCGCCGGCCTCCTCACCAAGATCGGGGTCTACGCAATAGTGCGTACCCAAACGCTGCTCTTCCCGCGAGACGAGCCGGTCACCTTGATGCTGATCGTTGCCGGGTTCACGATGGTGGTGGGGGTGCTGGGGGCCATCGCCCAAAAAGACGTCAAGCGCATCCTGTCGTTTCACATCGTCAGCCAGATTGGCTACATGATCATGGGCCTGGGGTTCTTCACGGTGGCGGGGGTGGCCGCCGCCATCGTCTTCATCGTCCATCAAATCATCGTGAAGGCCTCGCTCTTCCTCGCCGGGGGACTCGTCGAGCACACCGAGGGCACGGGCGCCATCGACGAGGTCGGCGGGGTGGCCAAGCGGTCGCCGATCATCGCACTGCTGTTCTTGCCGGCGGCTCTCAGCCTGGCCGGATTCCCGCCGTTCTCGGGTTTTGTCGGCAAGCTGGCGCTGGTGACCGCCGGCTTCGACGCCGGTCGGTGGGCGGTGGTGGCGGTGTCGCTGGCCGCCAGCCTCCTCACACTGTTCTCCATGACCAAGATCTGGGCGGGGGTCTTCTGGGGAAAGCCCGGCGAGGGTGCTCCGCCTCGCAGCCGCTTTGGCATGGTGGCAGGGACGGCCGGGCTGGTGTTGGCCAGCCTGGTGATTGCCGTGGCCGCCCAGCCGCTGCTCGACTACGCCGAGCTCGCCGCCGTCGATCTGCTGGAGGAGGGCACCTACCGGGCAATGGTGCTGGGAGCGGCGGGATGATCGCGGTCACGAACGTCGCCGCCGCACTGCTGGCGATCGCCTCGCTGGCTTCGATTGTTCGAGTGGTGCGCGGTCCGTCGGTCGCCGACCGCATGGTGGCTCTCGACACCTTGTTGTTCGTCGGGGTTGCCGGTCTCGGCGTGTTCATTGTGCGCACCGGCGACACGACCTACATCTCGCTGCTCGTGGCTGCGGTCCTCACCGCTTTCGTCTCCACCGTCATCGTCGCCCGCTACATCGAGGCAAGGAGCGAAGAATGACGGTGTTCGAGGCGGCGGCGGCGGTGGCCATCCTGGGAGGCTCGCTTCTCATCGTGCTGGGAGCGTTTGGCCTCATCCGGTTCCCCGACGTGCTCACACGCATGCACGCCGCCACCAAGGCAACCACCGTCGGCGTGATCGGAACGACGACGGCGGCGGCACTGGAGGTCGGTGCCGCCGGCGGGGTGCTGGTGCTCCTCCTGGTGGTGGCGCTGCTATTCCTCTCCGGTCCTCTCGGGATAAGCCTCTTGGCCCGGGCCGCCTACCACGACGCGGAGACGCCGCTCTCCCCCGATACCCGGGAGCTGAGGTCGGAGCTGCCGATGTCCGCGCCCACCTCGACGCCCTCCGGGAAGGGGACCAGCCGGCTGCTGGCGCTGTGGCTGTTCCTCGTATGGATGGCAGCGTTTGGCTCCCTGGCCCCCAACGTGATTGCCGGCGGCCTCCTGGTGGCCGGCATCGTTGCGTTCGTGTTCCGACGCCTGGCGCCGAAGTGGCCGCGCCTGTTGCTGCATCCCATCGCAGTGGTGCGTTTCATCCGGTACTTCGTCGTCCAGCTGGCGGTCTCGACGTGGGATGTGATCTGGGCCTTGCGACTGGCACCGTCAGAGCTGGCGCCGGCGGTAGTGGAGATCCCACTTCGGGTGCGAACCCGGAACGAGGTGACGTTGCTCATGAACTCGATCTCGTTCACGCCCGGAACCGTTGCCCTCGAGCTGCACGACCACCACCTCTATATCCATGTGCTCAACACCGACGACCCTGCTCGAGTGGTTGGCGAGGTCAAGCGGATGGAGGATCACATCGCTGACATGTTCGGATCCGGGAGCCGCACGGAATCTTCGACGAGTTGATGTCATAGAAATCACGTAATGAGCGACGTATGATGGTCGACATGAGCCATTGGACATTCCTCACCAACCACTCGCATGTGCTGCTCTGTATTGCTGAAGACCCCAACGTGCGGCTGCGGGAGGTGGCGGCCCGGGTGGGTATCACCGAGCGCGCTGCCCAGCGCATTGTGGCCGAGCTCGAAGCCGAGGGCTACCTGTCTCACGAGAAGGTGGGGCGCCGCAATCGCTATCGCGTCCACGCCGAAATGCCACTCCGGCATCCGCTCGAGGACCATCTCGAGATCGGGGCGATGCTGCGGGTGCTCGTCAAGGGCAACAGTCTGCCTTGACACGATAGATAAAACACGATACAGTTATCGTATATCAACTCGAACCGCCCTCGGCTCGAGGAGGGAACCATGACGCTGCTGTCCATCGCCCCTGCTCGCGACATACCGCTTGATCTGACCACGTGCGATACCGTCGAGCTGCTCAATCCGGAGCGTCTCTTCCGCCTTGTGCCAGAGGCGGACGGCCCGCCGGATGCACCGGCCGGACGGCACGCCGACGGCACCAGCCGGGCGGAAGATCATCCGCAGCGATAGGAAGACCACCTGATGGCGGTGGGCACACCGGCCGGGCGCCGAACCGACACTCCGTGGCGGGTCGCCTGGACGCGTGGCCGCACCTGCCGGCCGCTATCCGAAGTGCTGAGCGACGGCCCGCCCCTGCCGGTCGAGCCCGATCTCGCCGGTTTTTGCATCAGCGCCAAGATCGATGTGCTGGTGGCGCGGCGGTTCACCAGCTTCGACCTGGTGCCGGTAGTGGTGCCCAGTGGCGTTGATTTGGAGCACCTGACCGGGGTAGTTGCCGCCGTAGCCGACGGTCCCCATTCTGAGTTCGCGGCGACGGTAGCCGCCCGGACGGCTCTGAATCTCGGGCTTCCGGCCGAGCTCGCCACGGTCTATCGGAACGAGGCGGAGCATCCGATGGCACTGCGGCGACTGGCTCGCTTCGCTCAGTCTCATCCTGCACTCGAACAGCGAGCCGTACAGGCGTCCTCGGCTGCCTCCCTTCTCGAACTCCTCTCCAGCACCACCTTGCTCGTACTGGGCTCGCCCGGTGGCTCATGGCTGCAGCGACAGCTCTTCGGCCCCGGACATCGTTTGAAGGTGTCGGCCCCGGGGGGAGCGCTGGTCGTTCGCAGTGCCCCGCGCCGGTGCTTTCAGGCGGCCGACGACGCCGTCGGCGCCGGAGCCGGCCTTCACCTTGCAGCAGGGGAGGCCCGGCGCCTGTACGCCCAGCCGGTGATACCGGTGGCAGACGCAGGCAGGCTGGTCGGGATCGTGCGGCTGGCGTCACTGGCCGGGGTGCCGGACGCCGTGGAACTGGGCGAGGTGATGGAGTCCCCCATCGCCGTGAATGCCGGCGAGCCGCTCGAAGTCGTACACGAGCTGTCCGAATTCCTCGACGGGGGGTCGGTTCCCGTGGTCGACGGTGCGGGCATGTTGATCGGGACGATTCCGACGAACGGGTAGATGCCCGGCGTGACCCCCGGACCCAACCAGGCGTGTTGAATAGCTGGGTACCAGGACCGCGCTGAGAGCAAATGAGGGTGCCGGACATATAGGGGTATGACTCGCACCACAGCCGTGAGCGAAGTAACGATTGCCGATGTGACGTTCAGCTCCCTCTACCGGGAGCACCATCCCCGCGTCCTCGCTTACTTTCTCCGCCGCTTCGACCGCGAGACGGCCATCGACTGCGCCGCCGAAGCATTCACGGTCACGTGGCGGCGCTTCGACGACGTACCGGAAGGCGACGACGCCGTTCGTTGGATCTACGGCGTGTGCCGAAACGTCGCCCGCAACCAGGCGAGGAGCCGCCGTCGGGCCCGCCGGCTCCGTGCCCTCCTGGCGCGCCAGCCGGCCGACCGGCCCGAACAACCCGACACCGAGGTTCTCCGCATGTCCGAAGAGGAACTGGTGACCGGCGCCCTCAGCCGGCTGCGCGATGCCGACCAGGAGATCCTCCGGCTGGCCGCATGGGAGAAGCTGTCGCGCACCGACATCGCCGAGATCCTCGGCTGCTCACGCCATGCCGTCGACCAGCGGGTGCAACGTGCTGTGGCCCGGCTGGGCAACGAGCTCGACAAATCCACAGAAGGAGCCAGGCAATGAGTCGCACCAATCAGCTCTTGGACAGGCTGGGCCGCGCCAATCCGGTGCCGGACCCAGCCGATCTGGCCGACTCCGATGTCGCCGCCGAGCTGGCGATGAGGCGGGCCGGCTCGGTTCTCAACTGGGACATCAGCGACGGTGAGTACCAGGCCGACGGCTACCGCATTCGGCTCGTCGAGCCCGGCAACTGGGAGATAACGTTCCGGGCTGCGGTGATCGCGTTCAACGGCAGCCGCAAGGCGGCGTTTCGCATCGCCGAGGACCATCGTCGCCAGGCGATCCGCCGGCGCGATCTCATTCGGCTGGCACTCACCTTCGTGCTGACCATCGCCGGATGGATAGGTGCCGGCCTGATCGCACGGGAGCTGTGGGTGCTGGCTCTGCCGGTGGTGCTCTTCGTGTCCTTCGCCACCCTCATCAGGTTCTTTGCCGTGCTCAGCCGCAATGTCATGGACCCGTACCGGCGGCTCCTGCCGTGGGAGAAGCGCTCATGGCGCCGGCGGCTGTTTGAGCGCCGGTAACGCTGCACCTGCCACGCGATCGGCGACGGGCGGGCGCCAACCCGAGCACGCGCAGGGACCGGAGCGTAGATTGCCTAGAAAGGTCGGCTCCGGCGGCCTGTGACCGGAAGGAGGACCCGGTATGCATCCGAATGCACAAGTAGTCATGCGCGGCTTCCAGGCTTTCGCCGAGGGGGACATGGCCGCCATGGAGGGCCTGTTCGCCGACAATGCCACCTGGCACGGCGGCGGACGCAACAAGTGGAGCGGTGAGTACACCGGTACGGGCACCATCTTGGGAATGATGGGCGACATCAGCTCCGCCGCCACCATCGTCAACGAACCGCACGCGATCCTCGCCGACGACGACCACGTCGTCGTCCTGATCAAGAGCTCGCTGAGCCGCGACGGCAAGACGTTCAGCGGTGACACGGTGTTCGTCTTCCACGTCAGCGACGAGAAGGTCACCGAAGCCTGGACCATCCCCAGCGACCCCTACGGCCTCGACGAGTTCTGGGCCGACTGACGAGGGCGGCCTAGCCGGCGCCGGGCTCTCCCTGCGGGGGGAGAGATGGGGTCGCGCTTGGCGCGTCCCGGGATCTCCTCACGCCCTTCACGAGTTCTCCACAATCGGCTGACATCGTGTGGGCATTCGAGAGAGGAGAGACAATGTTCTTGGTGTTCGTGGTGGCAGTCATCGTCCTGGCGATGATCGGAGTCGGGTCGCTGTTCGGAGGCGGGATGGTCGGCCTTGGCGCCCTCTTCCTGCTGCCGATTCTGCTGGTGAAACTGGCGTTCTTCCTCATGCTGTTCGGGTTCGTCGGGCGCCGGTTTGTCGGAAGGCGACCCTCCTGGAATCGGGACTATCCCGGGTGGGTGGGCCGATCCCGGCCCCGTCCCGAGCAGCCGCCCGCCGAGCGCGAGGAGCGATTCGAAGAGTGGCATCGCATGGCCCACGCTCGGGAAGAGGTCGACGGTTGGGTCGCCGACCTCGGTGACATCGAGCCAGAATGACCCGATGAAGACGGTTCTCGTCGTTGAAGACGAACTGAAGATTGCCCGCCTGGTGCGTGACTACCTGCATCAGGCGGGCTTCGCCGTGCTCGAGGCCGCCGATGGCGCCGCGGCGTTGTCCCTGGCAAGATCTGAGCAGCCCGACATGATTGTCCTGGACCTCGGGCTTCCCGAAGTCGACGGGCTCGACGTCACGCGGCGGCTGCGCGCAACGTCGTCGGTTCCCATCATCATGCTCACCGCCCGCAGTGAGGAGTCGGATCGCATCGTGGGCCTCGAGCTGGGAGCAGACGACTACATCGTCAAACCGTTCAGCCCCAAGGAGCTGGTGGCTCGCATCCGGGCGGTCCTGCGCCGTGCCGATGCCACCCTCGGTGGGGGCGAGGTGGTCCGGGCCGGCCCCATCACCATCGACATTCCCAAGATGAGGGTGACCGTCGGCTCCGAAGAGGTCGAACTGACGGCCACCGAGTTCCAGCTCCTGTTGACGCTGGCGCGCCACCCGGGGCGGATCTACACACGCGCCCAGCTGCTCGACGCCCTGCACGGCGTGTCCTTCGAGAGCTATGAGCGCTCGGTGGATGCGCACGTGAAGAACATCCGGCGAAAGATCGAGCCCAATCCCCGCCGGCCCGAGCTGCTGCTGACCGTGTACGGCGTGGGGTACAAGTTCGCCGATGCCTGAGCGATTCGGGCCGGGTGGGACCGGGGGCTGGTGGGGCCCTCCCGGTCACGGGTGGCCGCCTCCCGGCAAGGGCGCCCAGGCCTGGCAGGGCTTCGGACGGCGCATGTTCGTGCGCGGCGTGCTCATGTTCGGCATCTTCCTCGTGGTCCTGGTGGCGGTGGGCGTGTTGGTGGTCTCGGCCGTCACCGAGGTGGCGGGGCTGCCCTTCGTCATCCTCGTTCCTGTGCTGCTGATGGTGAGCGTTGCCCTCGCCGGCCGGTCGTTCGCCCGCTCCTGGCGCCCGGTCCGCCAGCTGATCCGGGCGGCCGGGGCCCTCGCCGACGGTGATTACACGGCCCGGGCGCAGCCGAGCGGATCCCGCTCCATTCGAGCAGTTGTCGACTCCTTCAACGACATGGCCAGGCAGCTGGAGACCGCCGACGAACAGCGCCGGCGATTGCTGGCCGACCTGGGACACGAGCTGCGCACTCCGCTCACGGTGGTGCGCGGCGAGATCGAGGCCATGCTCGACGGTGTGCACGAGATCGACGCCGATCATCTCAACTTGTTGATGAACGAGGTCCTGACCATGGAACGGCTCCTCGAGGACCTGCGCACGCTCAGCTTGATCGACGCCGGGCGGCTCGCCCTCCACCCGGAGGCGACGAATCTGATCGGCCTCGTCGAGGATGTAGCCGACGGTTACCGGCGGAGGGCAGCCGAGAGCGGTGTGTCGATCTCGGTCGAAGCGGAGGGCGAGGTCGGTGAGCTGATGCTGGATGCGGTGCGAATCCGCGAGGTCCTGACGAATCTGGCCACCAACGCCATCCGGGCCATGCCCGGGGGCGGGCGGCTGCTGTTTCGCATCCGACCCGACGGCGGGGGAGCAGTGGTCGAAGTCATTGATTCAGGCAGCGGGATCGATGCCTCCGAACTGGAGCACGTGTTTGATCGATTTCACAAAGGCTCGACGTCGCGCGGCTCGGGCCTGGGACTGACGATCAGCCGGGACCTGGTGCAGGCCCACGGCGGTGCCATTGCGCTGGAGTCTCAGCCCGGAGTGGGAACCACCGTCGTCGTCGACCTTTCGGACGTCACCCGCCCGGAGTAGCGCCCGGCCGGCGGCTGTACGGGACCCTGACAGGGCGATTTGTGGGCGTGTAGGCTCGATGGCCAGCAGGGTTCGGGGGAATCCACGGCGGCGTTCAACTCGCCGGTGTGAGAAAGGGGTAGGTATGACCGCACCGATCGACACAGGGTGGGAGGCGGCTCGCGCCGAGGGAATCCGCTTGTTGGAGGAGCGGAACTTCGCGGGAGCCGCCAAGAGATTGGAGGACGCCGCTGCGGGTGACCCGGGTGGCGAGAGCGAGGCCCTGCTCGGTCTCGCCCATTTCCATTCTGAGCGGTACTCGGAAGCCGCCCGGCACTACGCCCGGGCGCTCCAGTCCAACGGGGGCCGGGCCGAATGGCAGCACATGCTGGAGGTGAGCGAGGCAAACGCCAGCGCCGAGATCGAGGTTCCCGTCCCGCCCGTGCACTACTTCGAGCGGGATGCGCTGCTCGGTCCGCCACCCACCCCATCGCTCCCGGAGCCCCCCGCCGGACGGCTCAGGCTCAACATCTGGCGGCGAGTGCGCTATCTCGTCGGCCATGGCGTCGGCACCATCGGCGGGGCTACGTTCGGAGCCCTCACCTCGCTGGTCGGCAAGCGGTATCTGGGCGATGTGTGGACCAACTGGTACCGCAAGCGCCTCTACACCGGGATTCTCACGCTGGCGTACATGCGCGAGAAGCTCAACCGGGACAATCTGAAGTCCACCTACCCGACCGGCGCCAAGATCGGGTTCCAGCCCGATGGCCTCGTCCCTCCCGCCGGCGTGACCCATTTCCGCACGGCCGACGGGAGCTGGAACAACCTCGACGATCCCAAGGAAGGGGCGGCCGGCACGCGATTCCCGCGCAACGTCGCCAACTCGGCCATCAGGCTGCCGTCGGATGAGGAGCTTCTTTCTCCCAACCCACGCCTGATCAGCAGGACGCTGCTCACCCGGGGTGAGCAGATGAAGGAGGTGCCCTTCCTCAACATGCTGGCTGCGGTGTGGATCCAATTCCAGAACCACGACTGGATCACCCACGGTGAGAACCTCAGCACCGAGGTCGTGGAGATCCCGCTGGCCGAGGACGACCCGGCCCGCGCCCGGTATCGCCAGGCCAATATGTTCGTCGGTCGTACCCAGCCCGACCCGACCCGGCGGGATCTGGGTGAGGAGACGCCGCTCACCTTCATCAACGAGGTGACCCACTGGTGGGACGGTTCCCAGATCTACGGAAGCGACCAGCAGACCCAGGACCGGCTCCGCAGCGGCGTGGACGGCAAGCTGCGCCTCAACGAGAACGGCACCCTGCCGTTGGACGAGAACGGAGTCGAGGACAGCGGAATGGTTCGTAACTGGTGGGTGGGCCTCTCGATGCTGCATGACCTGTTCGCCCGCGAACACAACGCAATCTGTGACCACCTCAAGGAGCATCATCCCGACTGGGACGACCACCGACTGTTCAACGTCGCCCGGCTGGTGAACGCCGCGGTCATGGCCAAGATCCACTCGGTCGAGTGGACTCCGGCCATCCTTCCCAACAAGAGCCTCGACATGGGGCTCAACGCCAACTGGTATGGGATGCTCACCTATCGGTTCCGGAAGGCGAAGGATCGCAAGACGGTTGCCGACTTCAACGTGGCCAATCCCGAGCTCGGCGGCCTGGTCGGTAACAAGATCAACAAGCACGGTTCGCCCTATGGTCTGACCGAGGAGTTCGTCGAGGTGTACCGGCTGCATTCGCTGCTGCCCGAATCCCTCCGGCTGCGAAGCCACGCCACCGGGGAGGACATCGAGGACGTGCCCTTCCCGGCCACTCGCCAGGCCGGATCACCCAAGGTGACGGGGCGGGTCGACATGGCCGACCTGTTCTTCTCGTTCGGCAACCAGCACCCCGGCCAGCTGGTGCTCAACAACTATCCGCGCTTCATGCAGGAGCTGAGCATCCCGGGCAACCCGGTGTTCGACATGGGGGCCATCGATATCTTGCGAGCTCGCGAGCGCGGCGTCCCCCGCTACAACGAGTTCCGCCGCCAGCTGGGTCTCAAGCCGATCCGCACCTTCGAAGACCTGACCGACGACGCGGATACGGTTGCGAAGCTCAAAGAGGTGTACGGCGATGACGTCGAGCAGCTCGACCTGCTGGTGGGGACCCTTGGCGAGGGCCACCGCCCAACCGGGTTCGGGTTCGGTGAGACGATGTTTCAGATCTTCATTCTCAACGCCAGCCGGCGCTTGCAGGCCGACCGCTTCTACACAGACGACTACCGGGAGGAGGTGTACTCCAAGGAAGGCTTGCGCTGGGTCGACGAGTCCAGCTTCAAGAACGTCATCTTGCGCCACTTTCCGGAGCTGGCGGCCACCGGCCTCGGCAACGTGAAGAATGCCTTCGAACCGTGGGACACGAGCCTCGAGCTCGACCCGGCCCGCCACCCGCTGCGTCAATACGACCCGGAGCTGAAAGCGCACCCGTGGAGGGGAGACTCGGTCGAGGCCTGACCGGGCGCCAACGGCCGGCTGCGCCGTGGGGCTAGCCCAGTGGCGTCCGTTCCCGGTGCTCGACCTTGCCGTCGGCGTGGAGGGCGAACCGTCCCTCGGTCCGGTCGTGGACCGGGTCGGGCCGGGGCCAGGGCCAGCCGCCGAACTGAGTGGTCCGGTAGTCGACGAAGGCCTGCTGCAACTCCTCGGGTGAGTTCATGACGAACGGGCCCATTTGGAACACCGGTGCGTCGATGGGGCGGCCCTGCAGCAGCAGAAACTCGACGGCTTCGCTCCCGGCATGGAGCTCGACGGCGGCCTCCGGGTCGAGTCGGACGGCTTCTTCGCTCGCGACGGCCGTGTTTTCGACGACCGCCGTCGACCCGACGAAGCAGTAGAGCATCCGGTTGACCCCGGGGCCGGCGGCCGGAAGCGTCCAGGTGGCGGCGGCCGGCATCTTGATGAGCCAGATGGCCAAGTCCGACTCGGGCCGGGATGACCAGGAATCGGGGGGCGCGGCCGGAGCCGTGGCGCCGTCGAGCCGCCCGGCGATCACGTCGACGGTGACCCCGCCGGCGAACTCCCGGGTCGGGATCTCCTCACTCCACAGCATCGCAAAGTACGGGGGGACCATCTTCGATTCCGGCGGCAGGTTGAGCCAGATCTGAAAGAGCTCCATGGTGTTGGGGGCATCGGTGTGAATGAGCGGGAACATCTCGGCGTGCATGATCCCGGCGCCGGTTGTGAGCCATTGCACGTCGCCTTCCCCGTACCGGGCAGTGGCCCCCAGCGAGTCGGAGTGATCGACGAAGCCGTGACGGACCACCGTAACGGTCTCAAAACCGCGATGGGGATGCTGTGGGAAGCCGGGGATCTTGTTTCCGTGGTACATGCTCCACCCGTCCTGGTAGGTGAAGTCGGTGCCGATCGGCCGCCCGGCCAGCAGTTCCGGCGCCGGCCCCTGATGCTCGTGGCCCTCCGGGTACCGATCCAGATGGTGGACGGTGAACAGAAACGGGTCGAGGCAGGTCCACGGAAAGCCCAGTTCGATGTGTTCGAGGACGGCGCTCATGGACAACACGATAGGACGGGTGGACTGTCTTCATTGTCGCCGAGTACCCGTCCTCGGCTGCCTTCGGGAGGCACGATGCAGCTGCGAGTCGAGCGGATGTGCCGCACTCCGGCCACCCCCGGCGCTGAGCGGCTGCATTTTCGAAATCTCGACGACATCGACCGGCCGATCGAAGTAGAGCTCCCCGGCGGCGGCCAGGTCGCCTGCGGCCGCCCGCCGCAGGCCGACCGTAGCGCGGCCGAAGATGTGATAGCGGACCGAGGCCTCCGGCTTTTCGGAGAGCTGCCACACGCCGATGATGCGGCCGCCCGCAACCAGGGTGGCGGCGGAATTGCCCCCGCCGTCGTAGACGAAGTCGACGCGCTCTGGATCGAGGAACCGCACGCGGTCCCGGTATCCCTGGACGTACGGGTCGAGCAGTGGCAACGCCGTGACCCCGGTATCCGGCGCCCGGACGGTGAAGTCATCCGTGATCCGGTAGAGCGGCCCGGGCCAGCCGTCGACGGCAACTTCCTCGATGTCGAGGTCCGCCAGCGCCTTCCGACATCGCCCTTTGATCATGCCCGTCCACCACGAGATGTCGTCGACGGTGACCGGGCCGTACGATCCGACGTAGCGGCGAACCAGTTCCCGAATGGCGGACTCCTCCTCCCAGCGGTCGAGGTCCACATGCGCCAGTACATCGTGCCACCGGTGGTAGGCACGGACGGGTGATCGCCAGCTCCGGGGCGGTGCTCCCCCCACAATCCGGCCGGTGTCACACATTCTGGCGACGACGCCGGCGAGATCCACCGATGCCGGAACCTGCAGGTCTCGACGGAGGGCTCGCACGGTGCGCGGCCCATCGGCCAGCGCCTCATATACGGCGGCGGCCAGGCGTTGGAACTCACGGGTAGATAGCTGAGAGTCGCGTAGCCATCGATGCGCCCACGACTCCGAGAGGTGCCTCGTGGCCGCATACGCGATCTCGAGCAGATCGCCCGGAAACACGAACATGGTCAGGCGCATCGCCCGGATGCGAGCGAGCCGCCACGAGTCCCACAGCAAGGTATCGAGGGCCTGGCGCGAAAACCCGGACACACGCGCCCGAAGCGACAGGTAGGGCCCGACCGGGCTCGTGTTGTGCAGGCCGACGAGGTCGGAAGCGGTGTCCTCGATAGAAGACCCAGCCCGGCCGAGTGCGTGATGGCGGGTGGCGATGGCCAGCGCCTCCTCGGCCGTGAGGGTTCTCATCGAAGGGGCCGGGCGGTGTGCGCAACCTGCAGTCCCCGGTCCGTCGGGGGGACCTCCCGCTCCATCCCCTGATACTCCCGCCGGCTGATTTGGCGGCAGTAGTGCTCGGTGATCGAGGTCACAACACGCAACCTGGAGAGCTCGTTCTCCTCATTTCCGGCCACCCGCGCCGGATCCTTGATCCGAGACGATGCGAGCATGTCCCCCTCCTCTCGGTCCTCGGCCTCCCCCCGGGCGCCAAGGAAGGATGGGCCACGGGGCGACGATCACCCCGAAGGGCCCCTTTCGCTACCGTGCCGCGGTGCGGGCGCCGCCACCAGAGTCGTACGTCTCATTTGCGACCCTCCGACCGGTCGTGCCCGGGACGGATGCAGGTCAGCAAGTTACGTGCAGGACGGCGCAGAACTCGGTCGGCATGGTGCTCGAAGTGGAGGGTGGGTAGCGGGCGAACCCGACCCCCGGAATCAACGCGGCGGCAGGGCCGTTGAGGTGGCGTGGAACCACGGCGTCGATTCGCTTCAATCGCCTGGCTGGCGGGCCTGGTTGGCGTCGCCGTTCTCGCCGTCGGGGCCTGCTCGTCCCCCGAAGCCGTCACCGGCGGCGTGGTGCCCGCCGACCCGGCGCTCGTCTACGACCCGGTGCGCGCTGGAGAGACCCTCCCGGCCGGCTACCGGCCGCTGCTGGACAGAGATCAGATCGAACCGGTATACAACCCGGTCTTCACATCGGCCGACGGGGTGGAATGGCCGGACGACTCGCTCGTAGTGGGCGTTGCCGGAGCAGCAACCGCCAAGGCGTACCCCATCACGCACCTGAATCGCCATGAGATGGTGATGGACTCGCTGGAGGGCGACCCGATCCTCGTCTCTTGGTGACCACTGTGTGCCACGGCGATGGTCCATCGCCGCCAATTGGACGGACAGGAGCTGGTGTTCGGCAATCAAGGGGCGCTGTGGGGCAACGCCATGACCTGGTGGGACCACGACACCGGCTCGATCTGGAGTCAACCGCTCGGTGAGGCGATCCTCGGGCCTCGCACCGGCGACCGTCTCGAACTGATCCCGTCCACCCTCACCACCTGGAATGCGTGGCGGACCGCTCATCCTGAGACGGCAGCCCTGGACGTGGTTGCCTGGGAAACCGGCTTCCATCTCGACCAGATGGCGGTCGTGGTCGATTTCGGAACCGAAGCCAGTGCTTACGCCATCCGGGCCCTCCAGGAGGTCGGTGTCGTCAACGACGTGGTCGCGGGCGTCGAGATCGCCGTTGTGATCGACCCCGAGGACCCCGCCCGCTGGGCGGTGTTCAGCCGGCGGCTGGACTCCGCGGTCGTCGATCTCGAACTGACCGCCGATGGGCTGGTGGACCCGGAGACGGGCACCGTATTCGACCCGTTTCTGGGCCTCGGTCGCTCGGGTCCCCTGGCCGACCAGGCCCTCGGCAGGCTGCCGGCGTTCACGGCCTTCCCGTCGGACTATTTGACGTTCTTCCCGACGGGGAGGACCTGGCCCGCCGTCTGAGCCCGGGGTCCCAGAGGCACGGGCCGCGACCGGTGCACAGACGCGCCGATTGGCGATACGCTGATCGGGTCATGACCGAAATGCCCACTCAACGCCGGCCGAACTGGTGGAAACGCGTCGGCCTGCTCATAGCCGTGTCGTGGGTTGTCTTCTTCGGCTATTTGCTCCTGGCGGCCGATCCACCCGATTTCTGGTTTGAGGACATTGGGAGCGTGGACGGCCCCGGTCACGTCGTGGGCGGATTCGTCACCGGATTCCTCGTCTCCCGGTTCGTCGCTCGCCGCCGGCGCCCCTTCCTGCTCGCCGTCGCCGTCGCCGTCGCCTTCCTCGTCGGCCTGGAGGTGGTGCAGGATCTCTTCACCGATCGCGGATACGAACGCTCCGACGTGGTCCTCTCGGTCGTCGGTGCCGGGGCGGGGGTGGCATCCGGCCAGTGGGGGGTGGCGGCGGCAAGGCGCCTCCGGGAAATGGCTCAGCCATCCGTGCGCAAGAAGCGGCCGTAGAGGAAATGCTGGAGGTTTCCTGCGGGCGTGTGGTGGGCCTCCTCCTGGAAACCGACCGGCTCGAACGCCGATCCGAGCACCTCAGACAGCGACTCGGGGCTGTGGCGCTGCACGGGTAGCCCGCTGCATTGGTCCGGACCGTCGGGACTGAACGTGGCGATGATGGCATGGCCCGACGGCCTCAGTGCCGCTTCGAGCCGCGTGACGTAGGCGGCCTGCTCATCCGGATCGGTGAGAAAGTGAAACACCGCCCGGTCATGCCACAGCGCGAACGGGTGGGCAAAGTGGTGTTCGAGTACGTCGGCCTCGATCCAGACGACGTCGGCGGCGCGCGTCCCCAGCCGATCTCTCGCCTGGGCGAGAGCCGTCGGCGCCAGATCGAGGACCGTCAGCCTGGTGTATCCGAGGTCGAGCAGCCGATCGACGAGACGGCTCGAGCCCCCGCCGATATCGATGATCGGGTCGTCGGTTGCGACGCCCGTCTCTTCGATCAGGATGAGGGACCGCGCCGGATTCTCCTGATACCAGCTCACCTCGGTCGGACTGCGACGCTGGTAGAGCGACTCCCAATGCTGGCGGCGTGCCGTCATGCCTCCCATTGTGACACCCGGCGATGGGTCGGGGATGGCGGATCGGCCGGATCGGGGCGATACGCTGAGACGATGAAGAAATCGCTGCTTGCCTGGGATGTGGCATCCGTGCTCGTGTTCGTGGTCGCCGGCCGCGCCAATCACGGCGCTGCCGAGTCGGCGACCGGCATCCTCCACACCGCCGGACCGTTCCTCATTGCCCTCGCCTTCGGGTGGGCGGTGACCAGGGCGTGGGAGGATCCCGTCTCTCTGCGGGTGGGCGCCGGCGTCCTGGCGGTGACCTTCGGGGCCGGCATGGTCCTGCGCCGAGTTGTCTTCGACGATGGCACCCAGCTCTCGTTCGTCCTGGTGGCCGGTGCCTTCCTGACGCTATTCCTCCTCGGATGGCGGGTCGGGGCGCGCTTGTCCGAGCGCCGCCGGGTGATCGGAGCCTGAACGAGGCCGGCTGCGGCCCGGTGTGATCCAAACCCGGATGGGCTCGGTCACCCTGGTTTCCACCCCACCGCCAGCAAGTGTGGGCTGACACCCATGATGCTCGGTTCGGCCTCGGTTCGGTCGAGCAGCTCGAGTATGAGGCGCCGGCTCGCATCATCCTGCCATCGATCGTCGAAATCGGGCATGATCCAGCCGATCCCTTCCACGGCCAGCACCCGGCATCCGGTCAGGCCGGCTGCTTCCAGCTCGGACCGCAGCTCCTCTGGCTCGTGGAAGTAGGCGGTCGTGAAGTAGCTGGGGTTCCCGGTGTCGTTGCGATGCTGGCCGTCGGTCAGGTCACCATGCATGATGTGCCGAAAGGCCGGGTCGGCGATGAAGTCTCTCCACAGCCCGTCGAGGGCCGACGCGAAGCGGCTGATGCCGGCGGTGAAGAGGGGCCCGCCGGGGCGAAGCACTCGCATTGACTCTTCCACAGCCCGTGCCCGGTCGTCTGGCTCGGTGAGGTGATATAGCGGTCCCAGCAGGAGCACCCCATCGGCAGTTTCGTCTTCGAAATCGAGGCTGCGGGCGTCTCCAACCTCAGTTGAGGCGAGCAGGTTGCCACCCCCCGCCTCGAGGGCCTGTGCCACGTGCCCGGCCATCGGGTCGCGCAGGTGCACCTCGTATCCGGCCCGGGCCAGCCAGTGCGCATACGCCCCGGGCCCGCCCCCGACATCGAGCACGAGCGCCGGGGGCGGCGGCAGGTATCTCTGGATGAGGAGGCGGGTGCGGGCTGCTTCGAGCCGCCCGCTCCCCTCGCTGAGCCGCGCGTCCTCGTCGTACGACTCGTAATGGGCGGCGATCTCGGCTGGGATCTCGGTTCCGGACATGCGACATCCTCGCACAGCATGGCGGTCGGGAGGCGTTGGATTCGGTTGGAGGGGTTTAATCGGCCCGTTGGAACGGTACATCCAATTTCTTCCTCAAGCCGGGGTGGCACGGTGGCGAAGGCTGTGAGATGAGCTCCCACTCGGCGGTTCACGAAAGCGACGATCGGGCCCGGCCGCTGCCACCGGCCACCGAGCGGGCCTTCGTCACCCTCGTGCAGTGGACGGCACTCGCCTTCGCGCCCGTGCTCGGCATGGTGGCATGGATGAACTCAGACATTCCTTTGGCGGCGGCGGCGACCGTCTCGTTCTCCACCGGCATCTTCGCCTGGCAGCAGCGCCTGCGCAGCACTCCACGTCCGGTCATTCTGGTCCTGATCGTCGTCGCTCTCATGTCGGCGCTCGTCCCACTGCAATCCACTGCCGTCGTCGGCACCATGATGGTGGCGGTCGCAGCCTTCGCCGCCATCGGGACGCTGTTCATGCAGCGACGCTACTTCCTGCCCTACGTGTTCTTCCTCGCCGGGGTGTGGGCGGTCGAGCTCGTGCTTCTCAACGATGCGTTCCTGCAGGGGGACGAGATCCAGGCAAGCGGACAAGAACAGAACATCTTCGGCCTGGCCATCCAGTTGGCCGTTTTCCTCGTCGCCGTCTTTGCACTGAACTCCATCAAGCATGCGGTGGGATCGGCCGGGAGCCGCTATCAGCTCCTGTTCGACATGGCCCCGATCGCTCTGTGGGAAGAGGACTTCACCGAGGTCGGAGAGTGGCTGGCGCAGATGCGAGACGCGGGCACCGACGACCTCGCTGCTTTCCTGGACGCGAATCCCGAGCAGCTGGCAGCGGCGATCGGGCGCATCAAAGTGACCGATGCCAACCAGGCCGCGGTGGATCTCGTCGAGGCAGACAGTCGCCACCAGCTCCTCGGCCACGTCGAGCTGTCGGCCGCCGAGTCCACGGTGGCGTACCGGTCACAGCTCCTGGCGATCTGGGAGGGGCGGAGCCGGGACTCCACCGAGTTCGTCGGCTTCTCCTCCAGGGGGCGCCGCTGGGACGGAGTCCTCCACTGGCAGACGGGCACCAACTTCGAAGGCCTCGACCTCGGCAAGACCATCGTCGCCGTCCTCGATGTCACCGCGGCCCGGGAGGCACAACGTGAGCTGGCAGCCGCTCTCGAGGCTCTCGGCGACAGCGAGCGGGAGTTCCGAGTGATGGCCGAGAACTCGACCGACCTCATCACCCGACTCGCCCCCGACGGAACCTTCGTCTACGTTTCGCCCGCCGCTCGCAGCCTGCTGGGCTACGAGCCCGCCGAGCTCGTCGGCAGACGGCTCATGGACTACATCCACCCGGAGGACCGGGATGCCGTTGCAGCATCACCCGGGATCCACCACAACCTCCCGGACGTGCGCACCATCCAGTACCGAATCCGCCGCAAGCCCGGCGACTACCGCTGGGTCGAGGCCACCAGCCATGACCTACTCGACCCGGAGACCGCCGAGGTGGTCGAGATTCAGACCTCGTCACGCGACGTCACCTTCCGCAAACGAGCCGCCGCCGAATTGCAGGCCGCCAAGGAGGCGGCCGAGAAGGCAACCGAAGCCAAATCGCAATTCCTCGCCGCCATGAGCCACGAGATTCGCACGCCGATGAACGCCATTGTCGGCATGACCGACCTCACGCTCTCGACCGAGCTGACGCCGGAGCAGCGAGAGTATCTGGGGACGGTCAAGTCTGCGGTCGACGGGCTGCTGACACTCATCAACGACGTGCTCGACCTCTCGAAGATCGAGGCCGGGCGCCTCGAACTCGAGCACATACCTTTCAGTTTGTCCGACACCGTGGGCGACACCGTCAGGACCCTGGCGGTGCGGGCGGCGGAGAAGGGTCTTCAGCTCCGCCATTCCCTCGATAGCGAGGTCCTGGACGGGGTCGTCGGCGACCCCGGCCGCTTGCGCCAGGTGCTCTACAACCTGGTCTCGAACGCCATCAAGTTCACCCACGTCGGAGAAGTCGCGATCGAAGCGGCTCTGGAGGATGTCGGGACGGACCACCAGGCAACGATTCATTTCACCGTTTCGGACACCGGCATCGGGATTCCCACCGACAAGCAAACACAGATCTTCGACGTGTTCTCGCAGGCAGACGGCTCCACCACCCGCCGCTACGGGGGAACCGGGCTCGGCCTCTCGATCGCCAGACAGCTGGTCGAGAAGATGGGTGGCCGGATCTGGGTGGAGAGCACACCGGGACACGGGAGCACATTCCATTTTGTCGTCCGTCTGACCGCGATGCGGGATCAGTCGGACCTTCAGTTGTCGCTCGGTGCCCACGGCGCCGATCAGCTTGTTCTGCTGGTGTCGGCGGTGCCGGCCGAGCGACGCAGCGTGGCCGAGATGCTCCGGCAGGCCGGTACCACCCCCCTTCCGGTCCCGGACATCCCGGCCGCGCTGCACGCCCTCTCCGGCGCCCTCGAACGCGGCTTCCCCCCGCAGGCCATCGTTCTCGATGTCACCGGGGACGGCGCCGGGGAGGTGGCTGCGATTTCGGCCAACCCGTCCCTGTCCGGGATACCGCTCCTGGTCCTGACCTCCACCGGTCGGCGTGGTGAAGCAGCCGAGTTTCGCGATCTGGGAGCGGCGGCCTACCTCACCAAACCACTCGAGCAGGGCGAGATCTTGGAAGCGATTCGGGCCGCCGCGGCATTATCGCGCGACAGCCGCAGAAGCGAGCTCGTGACCAGGCACTGGCTGCGTGAGCGGCGCCGCCGCTTCCACGTGCTGGTAGCCGACGACAGCCCCACCAACCGGCATCTCGCCAAGAGCCTGCTCGTCAAGCGGGGCCACACCGTCGTTACCGCCAACGACGGGTACGAGGCGGTGGCGGAGTGGGAGAAGGGCGAGCTGGATCTGATTCTCATGGACGTATCCATGCCCGAGTGTGACGGGCTCGAGGCCACCGGGGTGATCAGGGAACGCGAGGCAGGCATTGGAGAACATCGCATACCGATCATTGCGCTCACTGCCCATGCGATGGATGGTGATCGCGAGCGCTGCCTGCAGGCCGGGATGGACGCCTACGTGTCCAAGCCCTTCAATGCCGACGAGCTATTCGCCACCATGGCGAGCCTGGCTCGCCCTCCGGAGCCGGCGGAGAGTACGGCCGAAGACGTGGCCTCGCCCGACCGGGCGGCGCTGGATCGCCGGGCCGCGCTGGAACGCGTAGAGGGAAACCGCGAGCTGCTGGCGGAGATGGTCGGTCTGTTCGTAGAGGAGTATCCGGCGGCGGCCGACGCCATTGCGGCCGGGCTCGAAGAAGGTGACCTGGAGGCGGTGGCGAGCGCCGCCCACCGGGTCAGAGGCAACCTGGCCACCTTCGGCGCCCAGACGGCTTCGGCGGCGGCCGCCGAGGTGGAGGCGATGGCCCGGGCCGGTGACCGGCCCGGAACGGCCGGTGCATGGGAACACTTCCTCGACGCCTTTGCCCGGCTCGAGCCCGAGCTCACCGCCCTCAGGGCCGCCTGAAGCGGACCCGCCCGGCGGATGCATGAATCGCGGGAGGTGGCATACTTTGCGCGTGTCCCGCGCCCTTCTGGTCTTTGTCTGCGCCCTGATGTTCGCCGTCGGCACGGCGGTCCCGGTCGCCACTGCCGCCGATCCGCTGAGTCTCGACGAGCCTCGAGGCGAGAAGCAGGTTGCCGGCGCCGGCGACTTCCTGGGTGCCGCCCATCCCGACGTCGAGATCACCGCCCGGGCCGTCTGGGGTGCCGTCGGAGCCTTTCGGGCGGCGGCGGCGTCGGACGGCCTCCCCTCCGGTTTGCTCACGGGTTCGGCCGACGAGCTGCGGTCGCTTCTCGAGTCGGGAGTGGTGGCGCGGCTCGAGCCCGTGGTCGAGATGTGGGAGGCGGGGGAAATCTCAGAGGGAGTGGTTGGCAGCGAAGTCGAGGCGTGGCACGGGGCCGGCTGGACCGGAAACGGCATCACGATCGGGATTCTCGACAGCTCCTTCACCGGCTACCGCGACCTGCTCGGTCGCGAGCTCCCGCCGACGGTGACCACGGCGAGCTTCCATTTCGACGGCCTGGAGCGCGGCCTCAATCGGCACGGGACTGCGGTAGCCGAAATCGTCCACGACGTGGCTCCCGGCGCCGACCTCGTCTTGGTGAATGCCGATGCCGACCACCTCGATGATGCCGTCGACTTCTTCATCGCCGAAGGTGTCGATGTCATCAATCTCTCGGGAGGATGGTCGGTCGGTCCCTTCGACGGAACCGCCGTCCAGGATGCCGCCGCCAACCGTGCCATCGACGCAGGAATTGTCTGGGTGAATGCGGCCGGAAATGAGGCCGAGCAGCATTTCGCCTCCGGCTATCGGGATCAGGACGGCGACGGGTGGTCCGAGTTGTCGGGGACGGTCGAGATCAACGATTTCTACGTGGGAGCGGGCGACCCGTTTCAGGTCGTTCTCAACTGGACCGAACCCACCCGCGACCTCGACCTGTGCCTGTGGGATCTGGACCCCAGCGGCGGCGGAATCGAGCAGCTCGACTGCTCCGAAGGATTGCAGTCAAACTCGTGGGACCAGCCGCTCGAGGTGATCGACTGGGTCAACACGCATCGCGCCAGGCACCGGTTTGGCTTTTCGATCGGTGGCGATCCGCTCAATCCGGTGACCGGCACCCACTTCGACGTGTTCGCGAATGTGGTCGAGGATCTCGGCCTCCAGACCCCGGAATCCAGCCTGCTCGTCCCGGCAACCGCCGAACGGGTGATATCGGTCGGTGCGGTGCCCTACGACGATCCTTCGACGATCGAGCCCTTCTCCAGCCGGGGCCCCACCGCCGACGGGAGGGTCAAGCCGGATCTGGTCGGTCCCGACGGCGTGACCACCAGCACCTACGTCGGTGGGTTCGCAGGCACCTCTGCCTCCGCCCCCTTCGTAACCGGGCTCGTGGCGCTCTATCTGAACAAGTATCCGGAGTCGACGCCCATCGACGTGCGTCGGGAGCTGGGCCAGCTCGCCGACGGCGCCGGCAAGAACAGCACCTTCGGCTGGGGCTATGCCCGCTTGGACGACCCGGGCGGGGATCGGGTGGCCTACCAAGAGCCGGGCTCGGGTGTTTGGACGCTGCGGATGCCCGACGGCACCAGCGATTCGTTCTATTACGGAGTCCCGTCCGATGTCCCCATGATGTGTGACTGGGACGGCAACGGCATCGACACCCCTGGCCTCTACCGCCGGGACAACGGATACATGTACCTGCGCTACAGCAACGACTTCGGTACCGCCGACATCGAGTTCTTCTACGGCATTCCCTCCGACTATCCGATCTGCGGTGATTGGGACGGAGACGGCAAGGACACCGTGGGGATCTTCCGGCCGGGGAGCGCCAGGTTCTATCTCAACAACTCCAATACCGTCGGCCCCGCCGATACCAGCTTCTACTTTGGAACCTTCGGTGACATCCCCTTTGCCGGGGATTGGGACGGAGACGGGATCGACACGGTCGGCATGTACCGGCCCTCGAACGGGTTCGTCTACATCACCAACGAGAACACGACCAAAGTTGCCGATTTCGAATCGTTCTTCGGGGTCGCCGGAGACCGGTTCGTCGTGGGCGACTGGGACGGCGACGGCGATGACACCTTCGGCATCTTCCGGCCCTCGGAAGCGAAGTTCTACCTGGCCAACGAGATCGGACAGATGGTTGCCAACCAGATCGTCGCCATGGGCGCCTCGACCTCGATGCCGGTGAGCGGAACCTTCGAGTAGGCCGTTACAGCGCCAGTATCGAGTTGATTTCGCCTGCGACCCGTGTTCCGCCGGCAGCCACCGCGCCGGCCAGAAAGCCGTAGCCGCTCAATTGCAGCGCCCGGGCGGCCCAGCTCGGACCGCGTCTCCACACCCGGCCCGCCAAGGTGAGCGCGGTGGCGAGCGCGGCGCCGCCGACCAGAACCCCAGTGAGTACGGGGGCTTCCCCGGCGGCGGCGTCGTCGACGAAGAACTGGACGAAGAACAACAGGACGAACTGCAGCCCGAAGGCGCCCAGCACGAGATAGGGGATGCTGCCCGCGACCGGCCGATCGGGGTCGATTCCCGGGAGCCGGTGCTCCAGGCGGGATGTCACGAGGACGAGGAGGGCCCCGAAACCGAGGAACAGCGCCACGAACATGCCGACGGTGAGCTCCTGGTTGCCGACGAGGAAGAAGTCGAAGTTCTTCGAGTCGAACGCTCCGAAGCCCCCGATAGCGAGGAGGACGCCACCGAACACCAGGCCTCGCCACCGGCCGGCCCAGGCCAGCCACGGCTCCGAGATGAGATAGGCAATGGCTCCGACGAGGCCGGAGAGGATGCCCACGAAGACGACCAGTGCCAGCGTCCCTCCGACCGTGATGTCCCCGATCCGATTCCCGTTTTCGGTCGTGGCACCGATGACCCGATCGGGAGCGGCGACCGCCGCGATGCGCATCAGGACCCGGCCGCCGATTCCTCCGACGATAACCCCGGTGATCACGCCTGCGAGGCCGACGATGACCGCGTGCCGGACGAGTTCCATGAAACGAGTCGGCACCGATCGTGCCTCGGGCCGACCTGATGGGCCGGACTCGAGCTGTGCGCTCATGCCCGGACGGGCTCGGTGGTCCTCGGCTTCAGGCTGACTCCGATCATGACGGCGACGGCTACGACGCTGGCGATCCAGAACGGTGGAAACCACCAGAAAACGAGCCCGCTCAGGGCTGCCGGAATCAGGCCGCCCACGATCAGCCGGTGGGCGACAACGGGCCGCCGTGATCGGAGATACAGGCCGGCGATGACGGCCAGCGCTGCGCCGGCGATCAAGCCGGTGAGGAGAAGATCTCCGTACAGCGGTCCGGTCTCCGACGGCACTCGAACCGTGGTCCCTTCGTACAGCGCGACGCTGTCCTCGGTGAACCGGTCGACCCAGATCCCGACCGCGACAAACAGTTCAAGCCCGGCCAGAAGGGCGGCTCCTGCCACCAACCACGGCGCGTTCCACAATCGACTCATGAGGCCTCCAGACGGCGGTTGCTACTACAGACGAGCGGACACGCCGTTTGGGTGACGCCGGATCGGCGGAGCTGCCCTCTCTAGAGGGCTCTACGTCTCACAATTGACCACCGTGTCGGTTCCCGGCCCCGGCTTGCAGAAGTCGGTGTCGGCGCCCCCGTCGAGGAAGTCGTCGCCGTCTCGGCCGAACAGCTTGTCGTCGCCGGCTTGGCCGAGGAGATCGTCGTCGCCCTTCCCGCCGTCGAGCCGATCGTCGCCATCACCTCCGTCGAGCAGGTCGTCGCCGTTGCGGCCCCACAGCCGGTCGTTGCCGTCGTCACCGAACATCGAGTCGTCGGCGCTCCCGCCCCACAACGTGTCGTTGCCGTCGCCGCCGTGGATCGTGGCCGGGATCGTGATGTTCTGGTGGACGTTTCCGTGGTCGTTCCCTTCGCACAGCCAGATCTCGACCGAGGTGATCGACGAAGCGTCGAAACGACGATGGCGCGGGCTGGTGAAGCTCGCCTTGACGTCGATCTCGTCCTGCACCGTCTTGACGTGAACGTGGTCATCGCCGGCAGTGCCGACGACCTGAAGAACGCCGCCGTTGACACCGACCCCGGTCACCACCGCGGTGGTGGTTTCGGCGTCGGCGCCGGTGTCGTCGTCGATCAGCGTCACCGTGACGGTGAACACACCGCCGACGGCGTAGGCGTGGCTGGCCGAGAACGTGCCGCTGCCGGCGCCCTGCACCACGGTGGCCGGCGTGATGGTGCCGTCACCCCAGTCGACGGCGGCGACATGGGTGTCGAGGGTCCCGGTATCGGTGAACGTGCCCGAAACCGTCACCGTCTCACCCTCCTCCGCTTTGTCGGCGAAGGTGGCATCGCTGACCGCCGACGTGATGACCGGAGCCACGTTGTCGACGGTCAGTACCACAAAACCGGTGGCGGCCCCGAGATCATCGTCACCGAGCCGGACGTTGACATTGAACGTGTCGGCCGGGGTGCCGGTCGGATCGTCGTCCAGGTACTGGTGCGCCACGCTGAACGAGCCGCCGGTCACCGCCACCGTCTCGTCGAAGACGGTGTCACCGTCCCAGTCGATGTCGAGCACGAAGATCTCGGTCGCCACGCCCAGTGCCGGGTCGCTGAACGTGCCGCTCAGGGTGGCGGTGTCGTCCTCGTCGATGGGCGAGGTGATGCTCAGCGAGTCGATGGTCGGCGCCACGTTCCTGACCGTGACGTCCGGCGACGTCGCGCTGTCGCTTCCGCCGTCACCGTCGTTGATCGTGATCACCACCGTGAAGGTGTCCAGCACGGTGGCGGTGGCGGGATGGTCGTCTGGGAAGGTCCGTGAGGTGGCGAACGTGCCCGAGCCCACCGACAGGGGCGTGGTTTCACCGTCGCTCCACAGGGCGGAGCCCGAGTGGGTCTCGCTGGCGAGCGCCGGGTCGACGAAGGTGCCGGTGACGCTCACCGAGTTGCCCTCGTCGAGCGAAGCCGGGCTCACCGTTATCGAGGTGATGGCCGGCGCCACGTTGCTCACCGTCACCGCCGCGGTATCCGTGTCCTGCTGCCCGATGGTGTCGGTCACCCGCAGTGCCACGGTGTACGAGCCGTCGTCGGCGTAGGTGCAGCTGTTTCCAGTCGGGCTAGCCGAGCTGAACTCGAAGGTGCCGTCGTTCAGGCAATCCCATTCGTAGGTGGTGATGCCGTTGTCGTCGGTGGATCCGATGCCGCTGACGGCAATGGGGGCGCCTTCGATGCCGGTGTAGGTCCCGCCGGCATCGGCGGTGGGCGGGGTGTCGCCTCCGGGCGTGAAGTGCACGATCAGCTCGATCGAGTCGAGATCGAGGTTTGAGGGTCCCTCGGTGAGGCGCACCGAGACGGTGCCCGCATTGAAGTCGGCCGTCGTCAGGCCGCTGCCCCAGGTATCCCCGGCGCCTCCAGCCGTCACTATGGCAGTACTGCTGCAGAACGAGGCGACGGGAGACGCGGCCAGCGTCTTGGAGGTGCCCACGTTGACGCCCCCGTTTTTCAATTGCAGGCTGTGGGTGCCCGAGGAGCGATATTTGACGCTCACCTCGATACCCGTCACCGTGTCGCTGCCCGACAGGCCGAATCCCCCGAAAGTGAACTCGGCCCACGCCCCGGGGATCACGCCACCGGTGCAGTTGTTGTCGGGCGGGCCGAGCGGGTTGGGACTCGGCGGAAACGGCGTCCAGTCGGCGTTGTTGTTCACCGACCACCCGTTTGCGTACTGGCCTGTGGTCGCCGCTCTCGCTCGCGGAACGGCGAGCAGCATCAAGGCTGCGATCATCGCCAGCACGACGAAGACGGAAGTGGTCCTGGTCCGAACAGCCAACATGCAAGTCCCCTTTGTGGTGAGTCCCCGAACCTAGCAACTCACCACCGTGCGTGACGAAGGCAGGGTGGTTCCGCCTACGCCACCACGAACGCCAACTTGACGGTGGCGTTGTACTGGATGACCTTGCCGTCCGATACCCGGGCAGTCTGGGCGACCACTTCGACTCCCGTTATGCCCTTGACGCTCTCGGATGCCTTGGAAACCGCCTGGCCGACCGCGTCTTCCCAGCTCTTCTCCGAGACACCGATCACTTCGATGACCTTGATCGCCCCTTTGGCAATGTAATCGCTCATGCTGTGCTCCTTTGGTTGAGCACAGAAGCTAGCCCCTCAGACGAGGATGCCGAGCACCATGGCAACTGCGGCCACCGCGAAGGCGATCATGCTGCGGGTCCGCTCGTCGCGAGCGATCTGGGTCCAGGCCAACGCGATCAAGAAGCCTGCAATCAATCCTCCGACGTGAGCCTCCCAGGCGATGCGGGGCACGGCCAGGGGGAGCAGCAGGTTGATCCCCAGGATGACGCCGATGCTCTGGAGCTGGGCTCGTCCGGCGGCCGTGCGTCGACCGCGCCACGACGAGGCCAGCCATGCCCCGAACAACCCGAAGACGGCACCCGAGGCACCCACCGCCGGACTGGTGTTGAAAGCGGCGAAGGCGACGCTGCCGAGCAGCGCCGAGGCGAGGTACAGGCCGGCAAAGGGCGCGGATCCCACCTGGCGCTCGAT
>JBFKDW010000033.1:0-29617 GCA_041619515.1 Acidimicrobiia bacterium | reverse complement strand
CGCCGCAGCCTCGTCGAGGAACTCCTGCAACACGGCGGGCGGGAGATCGCTTGCGTCGCCGCCGTAGGCCGTCAGCCGCACCCCGCGCGGGAGGTACTCGATCGGGTAGAAGTCGCGCACCGTCCACTGGTTCGACAACATCCCGGTGAAGCACACCACGCCATGCACCCGTGTCGCCCGGAGTGTGTCGGGCAAGGTGGGCGTCCCGACGAGCTCGAGCGCAGCGTCTACCCCGTCGGGGATGAGGCTGCGGACCTGAGCGGCAACATCACCATCGTCCACCAGCGGGTGCTGCACCCCGACCTCGCGAAGGACGTCGGCGCGGTCGGGGTTGCGGGTGGTCGAGAACACGGTCATGCCGAGGCGGCGGGCGAGCACGGCAGTCGCCATCCCGACCGACGAGGTGCCACCGCGGATCAGAATCGACTGCCCGGGTTGGGCGTCGAGGCCAACCGTCAGGGAACCGTAGGAGGTCTGCAGCATCTCGGGCACGGCGCCGAGGGTGGCCCAGTCGAGGGCACTCGTGAACGGGATCGTTTGGGTCACGGGCACACAGGTGTACTCGGCGTACCCACCGTCGAAGGTGCGACCCATGCCGCCCATCATGGCGGCGACCTGCGAGCCACGCTCGAGTTCGCCGCCGGGACAGTCGACCACCACCCCCGTCGCCTCGATACCGAGCACCCGGGGGAAGACGACACCTTCGGAAAGACCAAGGCGCGTGTGCAACTCGGACCGGTTGAGTCCGAACGCCTCGACTTTGATCAGCACCTGCCCGGGCATCGGCACGGGTACCGGGACATCACGAATCTGCAGCGCCTCGGGCGGCCCGGGCGCGTCGAGCACGACGGCACGCATCGAGGCCAGGGTCTCGGTCATCGGGTGCTCCCTCGTTGGTCGGCGATGTGCCGTCGCACGGCCCGCACGGTCGACGCGAGTGAATCGAGCCGCTCGGGGGCAAGCGCGGCTCCGAGCGAGGCCTCGAGTTGGTCTTCGAACGAGCGCTGGGCGGCATCGAGACGGCGGCGTCCGGCGCGGGTGAGGGCGAGGAGCGACGATCGAGCGTCGTCGGGGTTGGGGGCACGGCGACACAGGCCGGACCGCTCGATGCGGTCGACCAGTTTGCTCGTGCCGCCCACCGTGATCGACAACATCTCGGCGATGTCAGCCACTCGGCAGTCGGGAACCCGATCCATCACTTGCATCGGCTCGAACCACGACAGTGGGAGATCGTGATCGCGACGGAGTCGGCGGTCGATCAGATCCCACAGTTCGGTCTCCAACCTCACCAGGTCACTGAACAACTTGGCCAGCTCCACCCTCACACCTGTTCGGGATGGCAGTTTCGATTCCATGGAATAGATCCTACTCATCTCTGTTGCATTCCACAGAATCTACTTTGAAAGGCCTTGCCATGAGCACCCACCAGAACCAGATCCGAGAACTCCTCACGACGTACGAGCGATCCCTCAACACAAGCGACGCCGACCTCGCCGCATCCTGCTACGCAGACGACGGTGTCTTCATGCCCACGACCCTGCCGACCGTCACCGGGGCCGATATGGCAGACGGATACCGCGCGATCTTCGATGCGATCCGCCTGGACGTCACGTTCACCATCGACGAGCTCGTCGTCACTTCCGACGAAACGGCCCACGCCTTGACACGCAGCAATGGAACGCAGACCGTTCTCTCCACCGGGGATCAGTCGGCCGAATCCAACCGAGAGATCTTCCTGTTCCAGCGAACCCACACTGACGGCTGGAAGATCTCCCGTTACATGTTCAACAAACCCGAGTAGCAGGCCAGCAGCCACCAGCGGTTTGAAGCAACGAATCGGTTGGATTGCCGGAGCCGACCTGATCTTGGCCCTCAACCAGGGAAGACCCGGTCGAAATCGCAAACAGTAGACCCAGCCGGACTGGAACCTGAGCTGCGCCATCTACACCACAGCGAGGATCCAGCGCCCAGATCATTCACCACGCCGCGCGATATGGCGCACCCCGGTCCGAGCCGATCCGGCAATCTGCGCTACCGCCGGCGCCCACCCTGGACACGTTCCGGAGCACACACCTCGGGCACTCATCAATTCGTGTCACCATGGATGTCTACCGACACCTCTGCGCGACGTAAGGGACGAGATCGCCGACCGGTTGGAGCCGCAGCGCTCACGCTGAGAACGCCGACGGCTGACCCAGGGCGCGCCCTCTCCGCACCCTGTGACCCAAATGGCAGCCGTGCACGGCGGGATAGAGACGACGAAACCCCCGGTCAACAGGGGTCTCAACCGGGGTCTTGTCATGGCTCCGGGGGCGAGACTCGAACTCGCAACCTGCGGGTTAACAGCCCGTTGCTCTGCCGATTGAGCTACCCCGGATGGAACGGCGAAAGCGTAGCAGCCGGTCTCATCTCTCAGGAGCCGCCCAGCCCACCAGGTCGAGTGGGCCGGTGACCGCGCCGTCCGGCGATACACTCGTCGGAATCACGCAGGAGGATTCGGGACACATGGCGTTGAAGGCGGGACTGGTGATCGGATTCGGCGCGGGCTACGTGCTCGGCGCCAAGGCCGGGCGGGAGCGGTACGAGCAAATCGTGGAGGCGTTCAACGGTGTCGTTTCCCGGCCCGAGGTTCAGGATCTCGTAGCCGCCGGCAAGGGGCTCATGGACAAAGCCAACCAGGCAGCCCGCAACAGGTGAGCAAATCCTCAGCCTGGCATAGCCAGGCCGGCGCCGGCTAGGAGTCGAGGAAGCCCTGCAGCTCCCGATTGCGGGCGGGCATCCTGAGCTTGGCGAGCGCTTTGGTCTCCAGCTGGCGCACCCGTTCCCTGGTCACGCCGAAGTAGGCACCAACCTCCTCCAGGGTCTTGACCTTCCCGTCCTCCAAGCCGAATCGCATCACCAGCACCTGGCGCTCCCGCTCGTTCAGCTCCTCGAGCGCCAACGCGATGTACTCCTGCAGCAGTTTGAAGGACGCCACCTCAACCGGGACGTCGGCTTCCCGATCCTCGACGAAGTCGCCGAGTGTCGACTCCTCTTCCGTCCCGAGCGGGCTCTCGAGCGAGACGGGATCCTGAGCGATACGGCGCAGCTCGGTAACCCGCTCGGGGTCGACCTCCAGATCGGCGGCGATCTCCGGGATGGTCGGCTCCCGACCCAGCTCCTGCATGAGCGCCCGCTGGGCATGAATGAGTTTGTTGATCGTTTCCACCATGTGGACCGGAACCCGGATGGTGCGCCCCTGGTCGGCGAGCGCCCGGGTCACCGATTGCCTGATCCACCAGGTGGCATAGGTCGAGAAGCGGAAGCCTTTGCGGTAATCGAACTTCTCGGCCGCCCGCATCAAGCCCAGGTTCCCCTCCTGGAAGAGATCGAGCAGGGGCATGCCCCGGCCGACGTATTTCTTCGCAATCGAAACCACCAGGCGCAGGTTGGCCTCCACCAGGTGCTCGGCGGCCCGATCCCCCTTCTTGACGCCGGCTTCGAGGATCGCCCGTTCCACTTTGTCCAGCCCGGGCTCCGCGTCCAGTCGCTGTTCGGCCCGCCTCCCGTTCTCGATCTGCATCGCCAGCTCGACCTCTTGCTGCGGGGTGAGCAGTGGTACCCGACCGATCTCCTGCAAATACATGCGCACTGGATCCGAGACCACGATGAGGTCGTCCCCCGTGTGGAGATCGTCCCACGCTTCGGGGCCGTCCTCTTCGATTCTCACCTCGGCGGCCTTGAGTGCGTCGAGGACCCGCTCGAACGAGTCCGCCGGGGCTTTTGCGTCCTCCAGCTCCTGCTGGACCTCGCCCATGGTCAGGAACCCGCGCTGCTCTCCCCGGATGACGAGGAGATCGATCACACCTTTGGCTATATCAGTCACGAGGGGCCTAGTCGTTTTCGAGAAGCTGCTGCTTCCTCTCCAATAAACCTAATAGCTCCGCGGTTTCGTGTGAACGGTCCTCTCCCGGCAGCACGGATGCCAGCGCCGACTGGAGGTGCCGGATGCGGTCCTCCAGCTGCCACACGGTGATTCGCCGCGCAAGGTCGGCGGCTCCGGCCAGTGGGCGGTCGACCATCGCCAGATGGCGCAGCAGCGAAGCCGGCTCCCCGGGGTCGTCACCGATCAGCGAGCCGAGCTCCGGGGCGGCTCCCGGCTCGAGCTCGGCGATCACCGGGGCCAGCAGCCGGAACGCCTCCTGGTGCATCGGATCCACAAAGGCCTCGGCGTCCAGGGTGGATTCCGCCAGGCCGGGAGCGTTCGCCAGCATGAGCCGCAAATACTCCTGCTCGGCGCGGCCACGGCCCGTCTGGGGCTGCCGGTATCCGGAGGCAACCTCGGCTGCGGCCGCCGGAGCATGCGTCCGACCCGCCCGAAGGACAGCTTGCTCGATCACCGGCAGGTCGACACCGGTGCGCCGGGACAGGAAGACTGCGTATTCATGCCGAGTGACGGGGTCGGGATGCCGGGCCACGATGGTGGCGGCCGCCTTGATGGCCCGTCCCCGTGCCTCGGCCTCGTCCAGCCGATGCCGTCCGAGCTCCTGCTCCAGGCGGAACTGGAGCAGGGGAACCGACGACTCGAGCGACACCGCCTTTCGGAGCAGGTCGATATCGCCCGATTCAGCCAGGTCACCGGGATCCCGGCCGGGGGGAAGCGGGGCTACCCGCAAGTCGAGATCGCCCGGAACTGAGTGCTCGAACCCCCGCAGAGCGGCGCCGACGCCTGCCTCGTCGGCATCGAATGCCAGAACCACCCGCTCGGTGAACCGTCGCAGCAGATCCAGGTGACCCTCGCCAAAGGCCGTCCCGCAGGTGGCGACCGCCGGCACATCGGCCTGATGCACGGCGATCACATCGGTATAGCCCTCCACCACCACCGCCACCCCCTGGCGGACCATCTCGGACTTCGCCCAGTTGAGGCCGTACAAGAGGTTGGATTTGCGGTAGATCTGAGTCTCGGGGCTGTTCAGGTATTTCGGTCCCTCCCCCGCCAGCAGACGGGCACCGAAGCCGACCGGGTCACCTCGCAGGTCGAAGATCGGGAACATCACCCGGCCCCGGAAGCGGTCGTATCTGCGGCCGCGCTGATTGCGGGCCACCAAACCGGCCTTTTCCATGATTCGGTCGGGAATCTTGCGCTCACCACGCAGATGGTCGTAGAGCGCCGTGAACGCGTCCGGCGAGTACCCGATCTGGAATCGCTCCACGACATCGGTGTCGTAGCCCCTCCCCCGCAGGTAGCTGCGAGCTGCGCCCGCATCATCGGCCTTCCGGAGGCGCTCGTGGTAGAACTCGATGGCGGCGCCGACAGCCTCGACGAGCTCCTCGCGCTCACCCCGGCGTTTCTGGGCGGCGGGGTCGATCCGCAACTGAATCCCGGCCCGGCGAGCGAGCAGCTCCAGGGCCTCACTGAAGTTCAACCCCTGGGTCTGCTCGACGAACCGGAACAGGTCGCCGCTCTCTCCACATCCGAAGCAGTGGTACAGGCCTCGCGCCGCATCCACCGACATGGAAGGCGTCTTCTCCTGATGGAACGGGCACACCGCCATCACGTTGCGGCCGGACTTCTTCACCTTGGTGACCTCACCGACCAGCTCGACGAGGTTGGTGGCCGCCCGCACCCGTTCAATGTCTTCCCGCTGAAAGGCCACGGGCAGAGAGTACCCCCTCCGGCCGCAGGATCGACCGCGCCGGGAGTTCCCGGGCTCGCCGGCCGCCCGTAGACTCGGTCGAGTGCACCTCGCCTTTCTCAACCCGCAAGGCAACTTCGATCCGGCCGACAGCCACCTGACCGCCCACCCCGACTTCGGGGGCCAGCTCGTGTACGTCAAACAGGTGGCGCACGCTCTGGGGAGCCTCGGACATCGGGTCGACATCGTCACCCGCCTGATCGACGACCCGCAGTGGCCGGAGTTTTCCGGGACCGTTGACGAGTATCCGGATGAACCGAACGTTCGGATCGTCCGGCTGAAGGCAGGCGACACCGACGCCTTCCTACCCAAAGAGGACCTGTGGCCGTTCCTCCCCCGGGACTGGGTGCCGAACATCCTCGCTCACTACGGCGATTCCCTCCCCGACGCCTTCACCGGCCACTACGGCGACGGCGGCTTGGCGGCGGTGCTGCTCCAGCGGGAGACCGGCGTTCCTTTCACGTTCACCGCCCACTCGCTCGGAGCCCAGAAGCTCGACAAGCTGCTCGACGAGGGCGGCGACCTCGCCGACCTCGATGGCCGCTATCGGTTCGGGATACGCTTGAGCGCCGAGCGCCTGGCGATCAACCATTCCGGCGTGAACATCGTCTCGACCCGAACGGAACGCTACGAACAGTACGCCCACCCCCGCTACGCCGCGGCGGTGGCAGTCGACGACGACAGCCGATTTGCCGTTGTGCCTCCAGGCGTCAACCTCGACATCTTCGACCGCGAGAGCGAGTCGCCCGACGAACACCGGGTGGCCGAATACGTTGCCTCCCGCCTGGCCACCATCACCGGACGGCGAGCCGGGCTTCCCACCATCGTCGCCTCGAGCCGTCTCGAGCCCAAGAAGAACGTCGTCGGGCTGGTCCGGGCGTACGCGTCGAGCGCCCGACTCCAGCGGAGCGCCAATCTGCTGCTGATCACCGGATCCATCGACGATCCTCTCGTGGACGCCGGCGCCGCCACCGCCGTCGAGCGCGCCGAGATTCGGGCGGTGCGAGCCGGCATCGAGGAAGCAAACCTGGAGGGGATGGTTGCCGCTTTCGGCCTCCAGGGACAGGAACAGCTGGCGGCCGCCTACCGATTCCTCGCCCAGCACCGGGGCGTCTTCGCCCTGGCTGCGCTCTATGAGCCCTTCGGCCTCGCCCCTCTCGAAGCGGCCGCGGCCGGGCTGCCGGTGGTGGTCACCCGCAACGGCGGGCCGTCGGAGAGCCTCGCCGATGAGGCCGGCGAGTACGGGGTTCTGGTCGACCCCACCGACCCGCACGACATCGCCGCCGGGCTCGAGCGAGCCCTCGGCGACGAATGGGACACTCTGGCCGCCGCCGGCCGCCGCCGGGTGCACGAGCACTACACATGGGACCGGACGGCGGAGGGCTACCTCGGAGCCGTCGATCGAGCGCTTGTGCCGCCGGATCGACGGCTCCTCCCGATCGATCCGTACTTCCTCGAGTCCGGACCGGCACCAGCCCTCGCCCCCGCCTCGTAATCCCGACTCTCACCCACCTTCCCTAACCTGGTCTTCCCTGCTTGAGGACCTCATGACCACCGTTGCCCCCTACGGATCCTGGGAATCGCCCATCACCCCCGCCATGGTGACCGAGGCGGGGATCGGCCTTTCAGAAGTCACCTCCGATGGCGCCGACATCTACTGGCTGGAGTCCCGGCCGTTCGAGGCAGGGCGGAGCGTGATCGTGCGCCGAAACGCCACGGGTGCCATCGAGGACGTGGCCCCGGAGGGCTTCGATGCTCGGACGCGAGTCCACGAGTACGGCGGAGGGGCCTACGCGGTCCATGACCGGGTCGTCGTCTCATCGAGATTCGAGGACCAGCGCGTCTACCGGCTCGACGGCGGAGAGCCACAGCCCATCACCCCCGAGCCCGCCAAGGCTGCTGCCGACCGGTTTGCGGACTACGCCTTCCACGGCGCGCACATCATCTGCGTGCGGGAGCGCCACCTCCCCGATGGCAGCGTTGCGAACGAGCTCGTGATGTTCCCGGTTGATGGATCAGCTCCACCCCGGATAATCGAAGACGGCCACGATTTCTACTCCTCCCCGCGGGTCTCCCCCGATGGACGGCAGCTCGCCTGGCTGAGCTGGGATCACCCCAACATGCCATGGGACGGGACCGAGCTCTGGCTGGCCGGCCTCACCGACGACGGCGTGCTGGTCGACGGCGAGAAGGTCGCCGGCGGGAGCGAGGAGTCGATCTTCCAGCCCGAATGGAGCCCCGACGGCACCCTCCATTTCGTCTCCGATCGGACCGGATGGTGGAACATCTACCGGGCCGGAGCGACGGGCGACGGGGAGGCCCTGCTCCCGATGGATGCCGAATTCGGTGCGCCCCAATGGCAGTTCGGCTACCGGCGGCACGGGTTTCTCGACGACGGCACGATCGTGGCCATCTTCGAACGGGAGGGGATCTTCCGTCTCGGCATCATCGAAGGAGGTGATCTGCAGACTCTGCCGACCGAACGCGACGTCATCTCCGGCACGCTCGCCGTGACCGCCGACCGGGTGTGGACCGTTGCCGCCGGCGCAGTGCTCCCAGCCGCTGTCGTGGCGGTCGACACCGGCACCGGGCAGGAGGACGTCATTCGCAGCTCCCAGAACATCGCACTGGACATCGCCTACGTCAGCACGCCGGAGACGATCAGTTTCCCCACCACCGGTAGAGCAGTTGCGCACGCCTTCTACTATCCGCCCGTCAACCGGGACTTCACTGCGGGTAAAAGCGAGTTGCCTCCGCTGGTGGTGTGGTCGCACGGCGGGCCCACCGCAGCCACCTCCCGCGGGTTCCGGCTCGGCCTTCAGTTCTGGACCAGCCGCGGCTTCGCCGTCGTCGACGTGAACTATCGGGGCTCAGTCGGCTACGGGCGGTCCTACCGCAATGCCCTGCGGGGCGAGTGGGGCGTGATCGACACCGATGATTGCATTGCCGCAGCCCGCTACCTGGCAGACCGGGGCCTCGCCGACCCGGACCGCATGGCAATCCGGGGAGCAAGTGCCGGCGGGTACACAACGCTCTGTGCTCTCACCTTCCACGACGAATTCGCCACCGGTGCCTCCTACTTCGGCGTCGGCGACCTCGAAGCCCTTGCCCGGGAAACCCACAAGTTCGAGTCCCGGTATCTGGATTCGATGGTCGGGCCCTATCCCGAGGCCGGCGAGCTGTACCGGGCCCGCTCGCCCATCCACTTCACCGAGCGCCTGTCCTCACCCATGCTGATCCTGCAGGGCCTGGACGACGAGGTGGTCCTGCCCAGCCAAGCCGAGCAAATGGTCGAGGCCCTCGAAGCACAGGGCATTCCCTACGCCTACGTGGCGTTTGCCGGCGAAGGCCACGGGTTTCGCCGGGCCGGCAACATCCAGCAGGCAATCGAGTCGGAGCTGTCCTTCTACGGGTGGGTCTTTGGCTTCGTCCCGGCCGGCGACATCACACCGGTTGAGATCCACGGCGCCTAGCGGAAAGCCCCCGCCGGCGCCGAGCCGGACGTGTCCGGCCGGGTAGCGTTGCCGGGTGCCGCACGAGAAGGACGCGCCCGAGGGTTTCGAGCTCCGAGAGGCATCGGTGGAGGATGCGGCCGCCGTCGCCGAGCTGATCAACGAGGTCACTCTCGCCGAGATCGGCCGGCCGTGGGCCTCGGTCGAGAGAACCCGTGCAGAGCTGGCCGCCTCGGGCTTTGAGCATCTGCCGGCGGGAGCGCTCCTCATCGGCGAGGACGGGACCCTCGCGGCTTGCCTGCAGATGTGGACCGCGGCGCCGTTCACCACGTTCATGGCGCTGGTGTTCGTCCGCCCCCACCTGTGGGGCCGCGGCCTGAGCGCCTGGCTCCTTCACCTCGGCGAGCAGCGGGCTCGCGCCGCCATCGGCCACCTCCCACCGGGCAATCCCAGAGTGCTGCACGCAGCGCGGTTCGCCGACAACGAACCGGCCCGCCGGCTGTTTGCGTCGCGGGGGTTCGCCTACGTCCGCACCTTCTGGTTGATGGAGACCGAGCTCACCGCCACCCCTTCATCACCCCGCCCACCCCGGGGCGTCTCCATCCGGCCCTACGATCCCGGTCGGGACGATGCTCGCCTTCATGCCGCCCTTGCCGAGTCCTTCCGGGACCATTGGGGCGACTCCTTCCCCGAATTCGAGGAGTGGCACCGTCTCGAAATAGGCGAGGCGGGCTCGAGCTTCGATCCGGGCCTGTGGTTCGTGGCGACCGACGGCGAGGAGATCATCGGTGCGGTGTGCTGCCGGGGCAGCTCCCCCCGGGCGATCGACACTGCCCGCGTCAGCAACCTTGCGGTCCGCCCCTCATGGCGCCGGCGCGGTGTGGCGCGCGCTCTGCTCCTGACGGCCTTCACCGAGTTCGTGCGCCGGGACATCCCGAGAGCCGAGCTCACCGTCGACGCAGAGAACCCGACCGGGGCCACCCGCCTGTACGAACAAGCGGGCATGCAACCCGCCTTGAGCTGGGAGGTTTGGGAGAAGCAGCTCCGGCCGGCCTCGTAGGCGAAGCCCGCGCGATTGGCCCGGCTATCCCGGAAGTCTCTCCGCCAGATAGCCCGCCACCTGGTCGATGGCGACCCGGTCCTGCGCCATGGTGTCGCGATCGCGGATCGTGACGGCCCGGTCTTCGAGCGTGTCGAAGTCGATCGTGACGCAATACGGCGTGCCGATCTCGTCCTGGCGACGGTAGCGTCGGCCGATCGCCTGGGTGACGTCCACCTCCACCGCCCAGCGGGACCGGAGCGATGCAGCCACAGCTTCGGTGTCGGGCAGCAGCTCGTCCTTCTTGGACAACGGAAGCACCGCCACCTTGATGGGAGCCAGCCGAGCGTCGAGGCGAAGCACCGTCCGGGTGTCACCCCGCACCTCCTCCTCGTCGTAGGCCGCGATCAGAAAGGCAAACGTGGTGCGAGTGGCCCCGGCCGCCGGCTCGATGACATGGGGGAAGAAGCGCTCATCGGTCTCCTGGTCGTAGTAGCGCAAATCCACTCCGCTGTGCTCGGTGTGCTGTCGCAGATCGAAGTCGGTGCGGTTGGCGATCCCCTCCAGCTCGTCCCACCCCCACGGAAACCGGAACTCGACATCGGAGGTGCCGGCCGAATAGTGCGACAGCTCGTCGGGTTCGTGCTCTCGCAGCCGCAGATCCTCCTTCGGCATTCCCAGGTCGGTATACCACTGAAGGCGCTCGTTCTGCCAGTACTCGTACCAGTCGGCAGCCTCGGACGGATGACAGAAGAACTCCATCTCCATCTGTTCGAACTCGCGGGTCCGGAAAACGAACTGCCCGGGGGTGATCTCGTTGCGGAAGGCCTTACCGATCTGCGCGATCCCGAACGGGAGCTTGAGACGCGAGGTTCGCCGCACGTTCTCGTAGTTGATGAAGATGCCCTGGGCCGTCTCGGGGCGCAGGTAGACCTTGGCGCCCTCGTCCTCGACCGGCCCCATGTGGGTGGTGAAGAGCAGGTTGAATTGACGGGGCTCGGTGAAGGTCCCCCGCTTGCCACAGTTGGGGCACTGGTCGGGGTCGTCGAGCTTGTCCGTGCGAAACCGGTTGTTGCAGCTGGTGCATTCCACGAGCGGGTCGGTGAACTCGGCTTCGTGGCCGGACGCCACCCACACCCGGCGGGCCTGCAGGATCGCCGAATCGAGGCCGACGATGTTGTCGCGCGTCCTGACCATCGAATGCCACCACTGCGCCTCGACGTTGCGGAGCAGCTCCACGCCGAGCGGCCCGTAGTCGTAGGCGGAGCGCAGCCCGCCGTAGATCTCAGATGACTGGAAGACGAACCCGCGCTTTTTGGCGAGGTTGGCAATGGTGTCGAGGCTGGGCGAGGGCATCCGGGGATGTTAGGGCCGCCCCCGACGGAGCCGGCGTCTCTGATCTATCGCTTCTGGGTGATCGACGACGGGGCCGACGATCCGCTGGCAGCGGTCACGACCATCACCAACGAGGGTGACCGCAGTTGGATCGATGCCTTCGACAACCTCCTGTCGACGGCCGACTTCGGGGGGTAGCGGTTCACCAGGAACGCGAAGCGGCCGCCCGCCGCGGCGGCCGCTTCCGGGCCTCGTTCCGCTGCGCAATCAGCGGGCGGGGACCAGGTCGACGCGAATGTACTCGTCCAGCGAGAGCAGCTGCTGCGCCAGCGACTGGACGTCGGCCCGGGTGATGGCGCGGGTCAGGTCTTCCCGGCGGGCGACTTCACCCGGGTCGAGATCGGGATTGAGAACGTAGCGGGTCATCGTGTCGAGCCAGAAGAGATTGTCGATCAGGGCATAGTCCGCCAGAGTCTGCTGCACCGCGATCTCGAACTCGTCGGCCGTCGGCCCGGCGGCGGACAGATCGGTCAGGTCGGCTTCGAGCGAATCTGCGATCCGCTCCAGCCCGTCTGGATCGCCACTCACCTGCACCACTACCTCGATCAACTCGACCGGCTCGTCTTGCATCGAGAACTGGACGAACGGCGAATAGGTTGCTCCCAGCTCCTCCCGGAGGAGTGCGGTGAGCCGCTGGTCGACGATGGACTCGAGCAGCGGGACTGTGAGACGGAGAGAGCTGGTGAGACCGATCTCCTCGGTGAGCTGGTAGGTGGTGGCCCCGAACGAGCCGTCACCGGATTCAACCGTTTCGCGCACGATCCCGGACGGTGCCGCCGGTTGACCGGTTCCTGCGGTCTCACGCACGCCGGCCGCCGGAAGCGTCCCGAGGAAGCGGGCCGCCAGGTCCTCCAGTTCGGCGGCTTCGAAGTCACCGGCGAATGCGAACACGAAGTCCGAGGCGTCGGCGAAGCGCTCTCGATAGATGCTCTCCGCCCGGGACAGGTCGAACGTATCGAGGTCGTCGACGGTTGGCACGGCCAGGTAACGGGCGTCGCCCCGGTAGCGACTCGCTGAGAGCCGATCGGCTATCGCCAGTGAGGGAAGCGCGCCCCGGTCGGTCGCCAGCGGGCGAAGCTCGCCGACCAGCGAGCTCAGGGCCTGTTCGTCGGCCCGAGGTTGGGTGAAGTACAGATGAATCAGCTGGAACAGCAACTGCAGATCGCGCGTCTCGGCGCTCCCGGTCATAACCTCGCGGGTCTCGTCGATGAACGTGACCACCTCCACCACTTCCCCGCTGAGGAAGCGAGAGAGCGCGACCTGGTCGAGCTCGGCGACACCACTCTCGAGGACGATCCCGCCCACCAGCTGCGCCTCCACCGCGTCCTCCGGCGGCACCAGCAGCCACCCGCCGGGACTGACGGCCTGGAAGGAGACGCTTCCGGCCGCGATGTCCGATTCCACGTATACGACGGTGGCACCGTTGGCCAGCTCCAGAACGGTCGGCCGCAGCGGCGAGAGCGGGCGTCGCGCCACAATTTCAACGGGATCGGGCGATTCCATCAGCTGCTCGGCGGTAACCCCGGTGTCCTCCCGAGCGGCTACCTCGGCTGCCGCCGCAGTTGCCACCAGGTCGCGCAGCGATTCCTCGTCCGGCAGGGACTCGGCGGCCGAAGCCGGGCCGGAAACGATGACGAGCGGCTGGGTCGACTGGATGGTTGCACGGAAGGTATCGGCGACCTGGCCGGGGGTCATCTCCTCGAGGAGCCGGACGGTCAGCTCATGCCGTGTCTCGGCCGGCGGAATGGGGAACCCCGTCGTGAAGTGAGCGACGTATTCCTCGGCGTACTCCCGGTCCTGCTTGGACCTGACGCTGCTGAGAGCCAGGTCTGCGCGGGCTCTGCCGTCCGCCACCGCCCGCGCCAGCTCATCGGCGCCGAAACCGTGGATCACCGCTCGCCGCACTTCCTCGAGAAGCGCCCGAGCGGTCGCTTCCAGGTCGACCGGCTCGCTCATCGCTGCCAACCCCGGTGTCCGCTGGCCGTTCACGAATGGGTTGGCTGCGAACGAAGGGTTGAAGAACGGGACGTCGCCGCGACGCGAATCCTCATCCAGCCGTGTCACGAGCATGTCGAACGCCAGGCCGAGCGCCAGCTCCTGGCGAATGGTCCCCACGGTGCCCTGCTCGGTGGCCGGCAGCGGATAGTTGAGCTCGACAAATGCGTTTGGAGATTCCGGATCCGGCAGGATCACAAACCCCGGTTCTGTGGCCGGCCCGGTGCCGAGGTCCGGCCGGGGCCGGCCATCGGCCGGATTGACCGAACCGCCGAAGCGCTCACGGATGAGCTGCTCGACCTCTCCAACATCGATGTCCCCGACGGCGACGACAGCCATCAATTCGGGCCGGTACCAGTCCTCGTAGAAGCGGCGCAGGGTCGCGGCGGTGGTGGCATTCAGCTCGGCCTCGTCGGCGAGAGGATCGTGACCCTCGTACGGTGAACCGGCCAGGAGGACCCCGCTCACCTCATCGAAGTACCTCCCGAAGAAGTTCTGGCTGCGCAAGCGCCACTCTTCCAGCAGGACTCCGCGTTCGGCCGCCACCTCCCCGGCGTCGATCGTGGCCTTCGATGACCATTCGAAGAGCACATCGAAGGCCGTCTCCAAGTTGCCCTCGCCGGTCGTGGGCACTTCGAGCTCGTAGACGGTCTCATCGAAGTTGGTGTAGGCGTTGATGTCGGGCCCGAATTCGGCGCCGAAGCGTTCGAGTACCCGGATCAGCTCGTTGGCCGGGAACGCCTCGGTCCCGTTGAACAGCATGTGCTCGAGGTAGTGGGCGACCCCTCGCTGGTCGGGATCCTCTGCCGCCGAACCGGCAGTCACCACCAGGCGCAACTGCGCCCTGGTCCCGGGCCGGGTATTGCGCCGCACGTAATACGTGAGCCCGTTGTCGAGCACACCGATGGTCACGTCCGGGTCGATTGCTATCTGCTCTGCGTCGTCGGGAAACGTCGGCATGGCCACCGTTGCCGAGGGCAGGCTTGTCGTCGTCGTGGGCGCCACGGGGGCGGGAAGGGTGGTGGTCGACGCCGCATCCGAGGTGCAGGCGGCCGCCACCAGGAGGACCGACAGCCCTATGCCGCCCATCCGCACTCGCTGCATCGTCTCCTCTTCCCGAGCCGGGCCCCATTCTGATCATCGGCCACTGCAAACCGTGGCCTCCGGTGGGACCGGTGGCACAACCGTAGGCTCTGCCGATGCCCGCCGACCCGTGGATCCTTGCGCTTGCCTTCGTGATCACCATCGCGGCGGGGCTCATTCAGGGGAGCATCGGGTTTGGGCTCGCCGTCGTTTCCGTCCCGGTGCTGAGCCTGCTGGATCGGGATCTCGCCCCGGTGCCGCAGTTGCTCATCGCCCTTCCCCTGGCAGTGGCCATCGTGTGGCGTGAATGGCGTCACCTCGACCTGTCGGGAGTGGGATGGGTGGTGGCAGGCAGGTTCCCCGGTGCCGCCCTGGGAGTGGTGCTCCTCAAGACCTTCTCGGAGTCGGCGCTCGATGTGCTCATCGCCGTCCTGGTGCTGGCCGGCGTCGTGATCGTGGCGAGCGGTGTAGTGGTCCGGCTCACGCCGATCACCAAGATGGCGGCGGGGATCGCCTCCGGAACGATGGGTCTCGTCGCTTCGATCGGAGGCCCGCCCCTGGCCCTCCTATACAGAGACGTCGAGGGGGGCACCCTCCGATCCAGCCTCAACGCCATCTTCGCCATCGGGATCGTGTTCTCCATCACGGTGCGCGCCGCCACCAGCGAAATCAGCGGCAGCGACATCCGGGTAGCCGGACTTCTCCTCCCGGCGGCCTTCCTGGGCCTGTGGCTGAGCCGGTTCTTCACCGCCCGCATCGAAGGCCGAGGACTTCGCACAGCCGTGCTGGCGATCTCGGGCCTGGCCGCGGTGGGGCTACTGCTCCGCGGCGTGCTCGGGTGAGATCGCCGCATCCGTTGCCCCCCCGAAGCGGCGGTCTCGGCTCTGGTATTCGAGGATGCAGTCCAGGAGCGCCGCCCGGTCGAAATCGGGCCACAGCACCGGGGTGAAGACCAGCTCCGAGTAGGCAGATTGCCACAGGAGGAAGTTGCTGAGCCGCTGCTCCCCGCTGGTGCGGATGATGAGCTCCGGCTCTGGCATCTCCGGCAGATACAGCCGGGCGCTGATGGCTGCCGCGTCCACCTCGGAGGGAGTGAGTGAGCCGGAGGCGACCTCCTCGGCGATGGACCGGGCTGCGTCGGCGATCTCGGCCCTGCCGCCGTAGTTGAAGGCGAACACCACGTGCATCGCCGTGTTGCCGGCCGTCACGGCCTCGCTTTCGGCCATTCGCTCCACCACGTTCTGCGGGACCCGGGGATCGTCCGCCAGGCCGATGAAGTGAAGCCGCACTCCCTTCTCGGCAACAGCGTCGCGGTGGCGCACGAGCAGGCTCTCGTTGAATGCCATGAGGAAGTCGACTTCCTCGGCTGGACGGTTCCAGTTCTCCGTGGAGAAGGCGTACACCGTCAGCCATTCCACGCCCAGTTGGAGGCAGTCGTCGATGGTGTCGAAGATCGACTGTTCGCCGGCGGCGTGCCCCACCGTCCGCTCGAAGCCACGGGCGTTGGCCCACCGGCCGTTCCCATCCATGATGATTCCGATATGGCGGGGTATGCGGGTGGGGTCGAGCCGGTCAGACATCGAGCAGGCTCATGCTCTCCAGGCGCCGCTCCAGGTGGTACTCGACGAATCGCCTCGTCACCCCGATGGCGTCCCGGGAGAGGTCGGAGGCGGGAGGGAGGTCGCCGAGGTCGGATTCGGCGAGCGCAGCCAAATGCATCGTCAGGCCGGCCCGCAGCTTGACGCCCCGGTCGGGACTGCAGCCGGCGCACACGACACCTCCCGAGGAAAGGCTGAAGCGGTCCAGATCGGTGGTCGACCCGCATTCGGCGCATGCCGACAGTGACGGCGCTACACCAACCGCCGCCGCCAGCTTCAGCAGGAAGGCTGCCACCAGATCCGGGTGCACCGGACCGCCCTCGAGCGCCCGCAGGCCTCGTTGCAGCAGCAGGAATTGCCGGTGCGACCCGGATTCCTCCTGGGCAACCGCGTCGATCGCTTCGACCATGGTGCCGGCGGCCAACACTCTGTCGAGATCGAGGCGGAGGTGCGAGAAGGCCTCCACTACCGAGACCTGGGTGATCGTGTCGAGGTTGCGGCCCTCGTAGAGCAGCACGTCGACGTGGGTGAAGGGCTCCAGCCGGCCCCCGAAGCGGCTCTTCGTCTTGCGAATCCCTTTCGCAACCGCCCGCACTTTGCCGCGGTTGGGACTGATGAACACCACGACTTTGTCTGCTTCCCCAAACGGGTAGCCGCGCAGCACGATTCCCTGGTCTTGTCGCAATGCCATGCCACGCACGCTACCGGGATACGCCGCCAAGCCGTGCCACTCGTGGGAAGATGAGGGCATGTGGACAGACGACTATGCCCGAACGCTCAGCGAATCCGCAGGTGAGGAGATCTCGCTTCCCGACGAAGCGGCGATTCTCGACTTCACCCGGCGGGTGGCGCACGGAAGCGAGCGCAAGAACGCTCCCCTCGCCACCTTCCTCGCCGGCTGGTTCGTGGCGGCTCGGGCGGCGGCGGGGGCCGATCCTGCGGCCGCCTGGGAGGAAGCCGCCCGCCTCGGGGACGGTCTACTCGAGGACTGACCCGAACCGATCCACGCCTGCCGCCAGGGTACCCGGGTCGTCGACGCTGAACCAGGAGGCGCCGTCCTCCCCCCATTGCGTCCACTCCTCCGGAGTCACCAGCCGATGCGGCATGCGGTCCAGCAGGCTCTGGATCGACCCTCCGGCGCGCAGTTCGGCGAGGGCTTCCGCGTGCCAGGCTGCCGGATACACGGCGCAGGTCACCTGCCGGACACCGTCCGCCACGGGTATCACCGCCTCCGTACCCCCGAGTTCCAGCAGGCGGGCGAGGGTGCTCGGCCGCACAAAGGGATGATCAACCGCAACCGCGAGCACCGATTGGGCTCCCGAGCCGTCGGCCTCTGCCAGCGCGGCTGCCACGCCTGCCAGCGGCCCGGCCCGGCCGGCAATCGGGTCGGGCAGCCGGTCGATGCCCGGCAACGACTCATGGCCGGCCACCACCACCCGGTCCACTACGGCTCCGACGGCACCGGCCACCCGGTCGAGCATCGTGCGCCCGGCCACCTCCACCACCGCCTTGTCCCGGCCCATGCGAGTAGACCCGCCGCCGGCCAGCACCGCACCCAGCATCATGTCTGGTCGCGCTCCACGGCGAGATGCCCGTCCCACACCGCTTTGAGAACCCGCTCGGCGTGCCGGGGAACCCGGGCGATCTCGGACTCGAGCCCTGCGAGCCGAGCGTCATCGACCAGGGTCTTGAGGGCGAGCGCCCCGGTGAGATCGATCCTCCCCACCCCGGCCAGGTCGAAGACCACTCGCTCGGCGTCGGGGTATTGAGCGAGGAGATCGGTCATGGCGTCGGCAACGTCTGGCGAAGAGCCAAAGAAGATGACCCCCTGCGGCCGCAACGTGAGTACACCGTGGTCATAGGCCGACCCGACCGGGGCGCGCAGCTCCCGCCAGAGATGGACGGTGATACCGAGGCCGATACCGAGCACGACCGCCACATCGATTCGAGGCGACAGAATGAGGGTGGCGCCAAAGGTGATCCAGGCAACGAGAGCCTGGGCGCGCGATAGGCGCCAGAATCCCAGCAGGCGGCGCATATCGATGAGCCGGATAACGGCGGCCACGACAATGGCACCCAACACTGCTCGCGGCAGATCGGACATGACCGCGGCGAGAGGCAGGAACGCGAGGACGACCGCCCCGGTGACTGCCCCGCTCCAGCGGGTCTCACCGCCGACGAGATGGTTGATGGAGCTTCGGGAAAACGATCCCCCGACCGGGAACCCACCCGACAGGCCTGAAGCCAGGTTGGCGACACCCTGGCTGATGAGCTCCTTGTTGGGGGACCAGCGTTCTCGGTCTTTGGCGGCGAAGATGCGGGCAATGGAGGCGGGTTCGGCGAAACCGACCAGGGCAATCACGCCGCCGGGAACCAGCAGCGACCAGACGTCACCCCACGGCAGGGCTAGGGGCGAGCTCGGGAGGCTGAGGTCGACGTCGCCCACCCGCAGGCCCGTGTAGTCAGCCAGGGCGCTGTACGTGATCGCCCCGGCGACCGCGATGAGCACTCCCGGAAACGCCTGATGAAGACGGCGGCCGCCGGCGACCAGGACGACGGTGACGACCGACAACACGATGGCGGTGCGCTCCCACTCACCGGCGTGTGTGATCGTCCACCACAACCGGGCGAGGATCGTGTCGCCGTCTGCCACGACGCCCAGGGCCGTCGGCAGCTGGGAGGACACGATGAGTATGGCGGCGGCGCTGGTGAAACCCACGAGGACGGGCTGGGACATGAAGTAGGCGATCACGCCGCCCCGCACCAGTCCCAGCGCCACCCGGATGCCGCCCACCACCAGCGCCAGCAACGCGGCCAGCTCGATCCATTCTCGGCTGAAGGGTTCGGCGAAGGCCGCTAGTGCCCCGAAGGTGAGGAGCGCCGTCATGGCCACCGGCCCGGTTTGTAGGTACCTCGACGAGGCGAAGAAGGCCGCCGCCAGCGGGGGAAGGGCGGCGGCATAGAGCCCGTAGTAGGCGGGCAGGCCGGCGAGCTCGGCGTAGGCAAGCGACTGGGGGATGAGTACGAGGGCGACGCTTATGCCGGCGATGACATCGCCCCGGGTTAGGCGATTCGCAGCGGGACGGGATCGTGAAGGCGGCTTGTGCGCTTTTGTCACCGGCTCGGAACGCTCACGAGCTCAGGGCGCACTCGTTGCGGCCGACCTCCAGCTCTTTGACCATTTCCGGATCGGGGGCGGTAAGACCGAGATTGACCCGCCGAATCTTGGCGTAGACCTCGGGCGGCTCCCCCAGGTGGGATACGACGTAGTCGACGAATTCGGCCTCGTCCGCCAGGGAAACGACCGGGTCGTTCTCGAGCAGATCACCGAGCGAGCGGCGGATGGTCCCGTCGTCGCCGGACTCGGAGCGGGCCGTGTAGTGAGCGGGACACACTTCGAGCTCCCGACTGAGAGCACCCAGCTTCTCATGGATGGTGTTGAACAAGTCACGGGCCCACGGCTCGGTCTCGCCGCCCAGGTCGGGACGTCCCACTCCCGAGACGAACACGGCGTCGCCCGTCATGAGAAAGCGATCATGCACTTCGAGCGAGGTACTTCCGGGGGTGTGCCCGGGTGTTGCCACGGAACGAACGATGAGTTCCAGCTCTCCGAAGGTAAAGACCTCCCCGTCGCGAAGCGCGGCATACTCGAAGGCGGCGCCCTCACCGTCACCGGGCGAGAGGTGGTAGGTAGCGTCGGCATGCGAGGCGACCTGGCGGCCGAGCGAGATGTGGTCGGCGTGGAGGTGGGTGTCGAACACGTCGGTGATCTGTGAGCTCATCTCTTCGGCAATGGCGAGGTAGGGCTCGATGTCACCGCCGGGATCGATGAGCGCCATCGTTTCTCCCCGCGAGCCGACCGCGTACGACAAGCAGGCCTTGGCGATGCGATCGAGCTGGATGACGAAGCGGGTACCGTCGTCGAACAGGGTGCGCGGCACCAGGGTGTTGGCCCATGCCTCCATTCCACCTTCCAGATTGTGGACGTTGGGACGATCGACCATCTCGGCCACCATGCCCGACGAGCCGCCATGGGCGCACACGACCACGACCTCCTGGTGCTCGGGCAGCTTCTTCACAATCTGGCCGAGGTCGGTGAGGGCAGTCCAGTAAGGAATGTTCTCCATCACCAGCGCAGCCTTGCCTTCGATACGCCACCGCTCGAACTGATCCTCGGCTCGCACATCGAGAATGAACGGTGCCCGGGCGACATCGTCCACTCGCTGGGCCAGGTCTTCGGTGGTAATTGTCCGACTCATCGCTCCTCCTCGATACATGCGACCGCTCGCATATCGAGCATACGAGCCCGCCGCGCCGGCGACAACTCGGACTAGCGGACCGGCCTTGCCACCTGTTCGGTCATGACCTCGCGCAGGAGGTCGAGGGCCTGGATGATCTTGTCCGAAGCGACCCGGTAGAACACGAATTGGCCGTCGCGGCGGGTGGCTACCAGGCCTCGATCGCGCAGCACCGCCAGATGCTGCGAGACGTTCGCCTGCGGGAGACCGACCTCGCCACAGATCTCGGAGACCGACAGCTCTCCGTCCCGCAGCGAGTTCAGAATCAGCAGTCGCTTGGGGTCGGCCAGGCCTTTGCAGACGCTGGCGTGCAACTGATAGAGCTCGCGCTGAACTGATGTCATCTGACAACTATGCCACACGCCGTCACCTTGCGAAAGCCGCGCCCGCCAACCGGCCACTTGCATTGCACGATCTACGATGGCAATATTCGCTCATTCGCATATACCGAGCCAGGAGAATCCCATGACGGTTCCGGAACTCCAAGAAGCGCAGGTCGCCTCCGAACAGGCTCCTGAGAACGAAAAGATGGTCATCATCGCCGCCTCCGGCGATCTTGACAAGGCATGGCCGGTTCTCATCCTGGCCACCACCGGCGCCGCCTACGGGATGGACGTAACCGTCTTCTTCACCTTCTGGGGGCTCAGCATTCTCAAGAAGCCGGGAAGAGGGATCACCGGAGAAGACTGGCGCCAGAAGATGATGTCGGCCTTCCACAAGGGGACTCCCGATGGCCTGCACCTCTCCAAGCTCCACTTCGGCGGCCTCGGGCCCACCATGATGAAGAGCCTGGCCGAAGACAAGCACGTCGCATCCGTACAGGAGTTGCTGGACCTGTCGAAGGAGCTGGGGGTGAAGCTCTGGCCGTGCCAGATGACGATGGATCTCATGGGCCTCACAAACGACGATCTGATCGACGGGCTCGACAAGCCCACCGGTGCCGGATCGGCCATCAGCCTCATGAAACAATCCTCGATCCAACTGTTCATCTAGCCCAACGAAGGAGCAACCTAATGGCAGATACAACCGTCGACGCCCGAGACCTGCAGTGCCCGATGCCGGTGGTCAAGACCGCAATGGCAATCAAGGACATGACATCGGGCCAGACCCTCGAGCTGATCGCCACCGACCGCGGCGCCCTCTCGGACATTCCGGCCTGGGCCAAGGACACCGGCAACTCGCTCAAAGAGCAGTTCGAGGAGAACGAAGAATTCCACTTCATCATCGAGAAGGCCTAGCAGCCTGCTTTTCAGGCCGTCGCGCGGCTCTTCTAGCCTGACGACGCCCACCAACGGAGACGATTCCCCGAGCTAGAAGGAGCAGGCTCTGCGCTACGGCTTTGTCATCGATCAGGACTCATGCATCGGGTGCCACGCCTGCACCGTTGCGTGCAAGACCGAGCATGACGTTCCCCTCGGCGTCAACCGCACCTGGGTCAAATACATCGAGAAGGGCACCTGGCCCGACACGAAGCGTTTCTTCTCGGTCATGCGCTGCAACCACTGCACCGACGCGCCGTGTGTCGAGATCTGTCCGACCACCGCCCTGTTCAAACGCGAGGACGGCATCGTCGACTTCGACACCGACCGGTGCATCGGTTGCAAGTCGTGCATGCAAGCATGTCCGTACGACGCCCTCTACATCGACCCGGGGGAACATACCGCCCAGAAGTGCAACTATTGCGTGCACCGGGTGGAGGTCGGCCTCGAGCCGGCCTGCGTGGTGGTGTGCCCAGAGCAGGCGATCATCGCCGGAGACCTCGACGATCCGACCACCGCCATCTCCCACATCGTTTCCTCCGAAGACGTGTTCGTGCGAGCACCCGAACAAGGCACCAAGCCCAACCTCTGGTACAAGGGTGCCGAGCAGGCCAGCCTCGACCCGCTCGGGGCCGAGACGCTGATCGACGACTTCATCTGGCGGGATCCCCCCGACCCGGTCCCGCCCTGGATGACCGTCGATCTCACCCCGAGGAACGGTCACGAGCCCCAGCCGCCTCCGGGATTCGAATACGGCAAGAACGGCGCTCCCCCGCGGGTCGTGTACACCACCGACCATCCCATGCCGTGGGGGTGGCGGGTGTCGAGCTATTTCCTCACCAAGGGGATCGCAGCCGGGCTCGCCCTCGCGGTCGCCATCGCCTTGCTGGCCGGCAGCGGCACCGGCCCGGCCCTCATCAACTGGGTGGCGCCGCTCGTGGCGGGCTTGTTCCTGGCCGGCACCGGGGCACTATTGGTGGCCGATCTCAAGCGGCCGGACCGGTTCCTGTATCTGCTCACCAAGGGCCGCTGGGGCTCCTGGCTGGTCCGAGGCGCAGTCATCCTCTCGGTCTACGCCGCCCTGCTGGGGGTCTGGTTCCTGGCCGGGATCGCCGGCGCCGACAACCTGGTCGCAGTCGTCGTCTGGGTATCGGTCCCCGTCGCCCTCGCCGCCGCCGGCTACACCGCCTTCCTCTTCGGCCAGGCCGAAGCCCGCGACCTGTGGCAAAGCCCGATTCTTCTGTGGCATATGGTCGCGGGCGCCTTCACGGTCGGGGGAGGCTCCGGGCTGGTGCTCGACCTGTTCTTGGAGGTGCCCGATTCGGCCACTACCGCATTCACCTGGGCGATGATCGGCGGTGCGGCCGCTCTTGGTCTCATCGCCTTCGCCGAGCTCACCGCACGCCACCCCACCCGCAACATCACCGACGCCATGCATCACATGACCCGCGGCGTTTACGCCCGGGAATGGTGGCTGGGGGGCCAGCTGCTCGGGGTGGTGCTGCCGATTGCGCTCGGCGCGATCGCACTCGGCGGGGCCACCTGGGTGGGTGCGCTCGGCGGGTTGTCGGCCATGGCCGGCATCTGGTTCGCAGATGACGCATTCGTGAAGGCCGGCCAAAGCGTGCCGCTGTCGTGAGGACGTGATTCGATGACCATAGACAAGGACCTGGAGTCGATTCCGCGACTGCTGCCGGGAAGCGAGCTCACCAACTACCCACCCCCGGACCGCTGGGATGACTGGGAGGAGTACGACGCCCGCGCCTGGCCGCAGAAGGTCAAGAACAGCTATCGGCTGATTCCCACGACCTGCTTCAACTGCGAGTCGGGTTGTGGCCTGCTCGCCTACGTGAACAAGCAGACGGGTGAGGTCAAGAAGCTGGAGGGCAACCCGGCCCATCCGGGCTCACGCGGCCGCAACTGCGCCAAGGGCCCGGCCACCATCAACCAAATCAACGACCCCGAGCGCATCCTCCACCCGCTTCGCCGCACGGGCCGGCGCGGGTCGGGTGACTGGGAGCAGGTGACCTGGGAGGAAGCGCTCTCGGACATCGGTGGACGGATGCGGGCCGCCATCCAGGAGGATCGCCACGACGAAATCATGTATCACGTCGGCCGCCCCGGCGAGGACGGCTTCATGGATCGCACGCTGAAGGCCTGGGGTGTCGACGGCCACAACAGCCATACCAACATCTGCTCGTCGAGCGCCCGGGTCGGCTATGCCATGTGGATGGGCCACGACCGGCCTTCTGCGGACTTCGCCAACGCCCGATTCATCCTCCTGTTGTCGAGCCACCTCGAGACCGGGCACTACTTCAATCCGCACGCCCAGCGGATCATGGAGGCGAAGCAAAAGGGCGCCAAGCTGGCCGTCCTCGACCCGAGACTCTCCAACACCGCCTCGATGGCCGACATGTGGCTGTCGACCTGGCCGGGAACCGAGGCGGCCATCCTGCTGGCGATCGCCCGCCAGCTCCTCGAGTGGGATGCCGTCGATCACGAGTTCATGCGGCGCTGGGTCAACTGGCAGGAAACCCTCGTCCAGAAGTACCCCGACCGCGCTCCTACCTACGAGTCGTTCATCGAGATGCTCAAGGACACCTACGCCTCGTACACCATCGAGTACGCCGCCGCCGAATCGGGCGTGCGACCGGAGCAGATCATGGAGATCGCCACCGCGCTGGCCGCTGCCGGCAATCGCTTCGCCTCCCACACCTGGCGCTCGGCCGGCTCGGGAAACCTGGGCGGCTGGCAGGTGGCCCGCTGCCTGTGGTTCCTGCAGGTCCTCACCGGCTCGGTCGGCACCCGGGGCGGAACCTCGCCGAATGCCTGGGACAAATTCAAGCCGTCCCACTGGAACATGCCGCCCCCGTTCAGCCGCTGGAACCAGCTCTTGTGGCCGATCGAGTACCCGCTGGCCCATCACGAGCTGTCCATCCTCCTGCCCTATTTCCTCAAGGAGGGGCGCGGCAAACTCGACGTGTACTTCACCCGGGTGTACAACCCGGTGTGGACCAACCCGGACGGCTTCTCGTGGATCGAGGTGCTGACCGACGAGTCCAAGGTCGGCCTTCACGTTGCCCTGACGCCCACCTGGTCCGAGACCGCCTGGTACGCCGACTATGTGCTTCCCATGGGCGTGAGCGCCGAACGCCACGACACGCTTTCCTACGAGACGCACGCCGGGCGCTGGCTGGGGTTCCGCCAGCCCGTCCTACGGGTGGCCGGCGAGCGCGAGGGCAAGACCTACCACCGCACCTACGACGCCAACCCGGGCCAAGTGTGGGAGGAAACCGAGTTCTGGATAGACCTGTCGTGGCAGGTCGACCCCGACGGCTCGCTCGGCATCAGGAAATGGTTCGAGTCCCCCGCCGATCCGTCGCGCCCGGTTTCGGTGGACGAGTACTACGGGTGGATGTTCGACCACTCGGTGCCCGGCCTTCCCGACAAGGCGGCGGCCGAGGGCATCACCCCTCTCGAGTACATGCGCAAATACGGGGCGGTCGAGATCGACTCGGACGTCTACGAGGTGCACGAGCGCCCGGCACCGGAGGGAGTGGCCGTCGACGGCGAGAACCGGACCGGCTTCCCGTCGCCGTCTGGCAAGCTCGAATGGTGGTCCGAGACGATGCACGACTGGGGCTGGAAAGAGGAGGCCATTCCCACCTACCTCAAGACCCACGTGTACTGGCGCGACATGGACATGGCGGGCAACGAGCGCATCCTGCTGCCGATCTTCCGGCTCCCCACCCTCATTCATACTCGCAGCGGGAACGCCAAGTACCTCTACGAGATCAGCCACGGGCACCCGCTGTGGATCAATCCGGTCGATGCCGACGCGCTGGGATTCTCCACCGGCGACCTCGTCCGCCTCACTACCGACACCGGCTACTTCGTGATGCGGGCCTGGCGCACGGAAGGAATCAGGCCGGGTGTGGTGGCGGCCTCCCACCACATGGGCCGGTGGAGGCTCACCGACACGCTCGGCAACGAGCGCTGGTCCTCGGCGCTCGTCGACATCGACACCGACGGCGACGGTGTCTGGAAGCTCCGGCAGAAGAAGGGCATTGAGCCGTTCAGCTCGGAGGACCCCGACAGCGAGCGCATCTGGTGGAAGGACGCCGGGGTCAACCAGAACCTGGCCTTCCCCACCCACCCCGACCCGGTTTCGGGAATGCACGCCTGGCACCAGCGGGTGCGGCTCACCGCCGCCGAGCCCGACGACCGCTACGGCGACGTTGTGGTGGACACCAACAAGAGCCTGGCGGTGTACCGGGAGTGGCTGGCGCTGACCAAACCCGGCCCCGGGCCCGGCAACCTGCGGCGGCCGCTGTGGCTGAACCGCCCGGTCAAGCCGACACCTGATGCCTACCAGGCCTGACGACGCGGCCGCGGCCGCTGCCGCCGAAGCCGGCCTGTGGGCAACGCTGACCCGGGAGTGGGAGGCCGGCCGTCATCGCCGACTGTGGGAGGACCTCCCTCCGACCGAAGCCGCCGTCGTCCGCTACTACCGACCCGACGACGACCTGGATAGGAGAGCCCGCTACTGGGGCTACGAGTTCGACAACCGCGACCTGGCCGATCTGTGCCGGCTGGGAGCGGCGCTCGCCAGAGCCGAGTCTGAAGCCTGGGAGCGTGACGAGCCGCACGTCGCCACCCGTGCCTATGCCGACCGCCGCTTCCTGCTCGGAGACCGCCTGCTGCACTGGGCGGTCCCCTGGCTGGACGCGGCCGCTCGCTGTCATCCCGATGAGCGGGAGACGGCCGAACCCGCCCGCCTCTCGCTGCTCCAGCTCGGCGATCGTCTCCGCCCCACGCCGGCCCTCACCGCCGGGGCAGAAGGGCTTCATGCCCCCGGCGAGGACAGCTACGGGCCCATCGACCCGCCCGCTTCGACCGACGACTTCTTGCTCTCAGTGTGGAGCGGCCGGGTGGTCATGAAGGCGACCCTCGAATCCCTCGCAGGCACTCCCCTCGCCGACCGACGGCTGCCGGCGGAGTGGCTGACCGACGCCGGGATGTTGCCGCTGCTGCACACGATGTACGAGGTGGCAGCACCGCGCTGGGATCGGATCGCCCTCGAGCACCCCGGTTCGGCCCGGCTGTGGCTCGACCTGGCGGCCCGGGCTCGCACGACGGCACGACTGCTGCAAGAGGTCTAGCGCCCCAACCCACGCGCCTCGTCCAAGCCGGGTTGCGATATAGCCGCCAGCCCTCTGCGCCTCCGACCTTTAGCTGAACGTTTTCTGGAAACGCTTCAAGTGTTCCCGCGGGGCCACCGAAGAAGCCCCTTCAGCTTCCTGACGGTCAGGATGCCGCGCAGGAGGCGAAACCAAGTGAACCCCACCCCCCGAGCTCGCACGTTCGTAGCCACGCTCCTCTCCCTCACCCTGGCAATGGCCATGGTGGCCCTGGCCGCTCCGGCGCGAGCAGATTACGGAGTGCCCGACGAGGTGGGTCTCTTCGACCCGGCCACCGGCGAGTGGCACCTGCGCCACGGCGACGGGACCGTCGACCGCTTCTTCTACGGCGTGCCAGGCGACCTGCCGCTGCTGGGAGACTGGGACTGCGATGGGATCGACACGGTCGGCATGTTCCGCCCCTCCAACGGCTTCGCCTACCTGCGCAATTCGAACACCCAGGGGTTCGCCGACTTGAGCTTCTACTTCGGAATGGGCGGTGACATCCCGCTGGCCGGAGACTGGGACGACGACGGGTGCGACAGCCTCGGCGTGTACCGGGACGGCCAGGTGTTCCTCCGCAATACCCTCGACACCGGGATCGCCGACATCTCCTACTACTTCGGGATCGCGGGCGACCGTCCCTTCACCGGCGACTTCAACGGAGACGGCATCACCACCGTCGGCCTCTATCGCGAGAGCACCGGCTTCGCCTACATGCGCAACAGCCACACCTCCGGCATCGCCGACCTCGACTTCTTCTACGGGATTCCCTCCGACCGCATCCTCGCCGGCGACTGGAACGCCGACGGCGACCAGACCGTCGGCATCTTCCGGCCGGACGACTCCACCTTCTATCTCTCGAACCTGAACGCCCAAGGGGTGGCAGACCGGACCGTCGCCCTGGGCTCGACCACCTTCCTGCCGGTGGCCGGCAATTACGAGGACATCGACTTCGGTCCTCCGGTGGCGGTCGACGACGAGTTCGAGCTGACCGAGGGAGACACGGTTTCGGGCAACCTGCTCTCCAACGACCGGAGCAACATCCCCGCCCCTCCGACCGCATTGCCGCCCACCATGACCGCCGAGATCGTGACGCAGCCACTGCACGGGACGCTGACGCTGGACTCGGATGGCTCGTTCACCTACGCCCACGACGGGTCGGAGAACCACGAGGACAGCTTCACCTATCAGGTCAGCGACTCCGAAGGCACCTCGAACGTCGGCACCGTGTACATCTTCATCAGCCCGGTGAACGACAATGCGCCGGTCGCCGAGCCCGACTCCTACGACGGCGTCGAGGAGGGCGGCACGCTGGCCGTCGAGGCGGCGGCCGGGGTCCTCACCAACGACACCGATGCCGACCGCCCGGCCGACACCCTCACCGCAACCCTCGAGACCGACGCCGCGTACGGATCGGTCACACTCGCCGAGGACGGCTCGTTCACGTACACCCACGGTGGCTTCGAGCATCATGAGGATTCCTTCACCTATCGCGTGACCGACGGAACGCTCGAGTCGAGTCCCCAAACCGTGTCCATCTCGGTGACGCCGGTCAACGACGACCCGAGTGCGCTCGACGACGGGTCCGCGCTGGCCCCGTTCGCGACGACCACCGAGGACGCCTCCATCACGATCGCCAGCGTGCTGGCCAACGACGAGGATCCCGACGCCGGTGACGTGCTGGTCGTGAGCGCCGCCGACGGAACCTCCGTGGAGGGTGCGGCGATCACCAACCTGGGTGACGGCACCTTTGGCTACGACCCGTCCGGTTCGGCAACCCTGCAGGCACTCGCCGACGGTGAATCGATGGTCGACTCGTTCGACTACTCCGTCTCGGATGGCAATGGCGGCACCGACCGAGCGAGCGTCGTCATCGAAATCACCGGGCTGAATGACGCCCCGGTGGTGGAGACCTCTGACTTCGCAGCTCTGTTCGTCGAGGATGGCGGCCCGGTCCTGGTGGACGGCTCGTTCACCGTGTCCGATGTCGATGGTGATTCGCTGTTGTCGGCAACGGTGACGATCGTCAACCGGGTGGACGGCACCGACGAGACCTTGTCGGCCACCCCTTCGGGTTCGATCTTCGAGAGTGACATGGGTTACGACTCCGATACGGGAGTCTTCACCATCTCCGGTCCTGCCACGCTCGCCGACTTCGAGGCGGTTCTGGCGTCGATTGCCTACGACAACGCCAGCCAGGATCCCGATACCACCGACCGCCTATTGCAGTACTGGGTCAACGACGGGATCGATGATTCCAACGTTGGTGAGCAGATCATTACGGTGACGGGGGCAAACGATGCTCCGGTGGTGGAACCTGATCAGCTGTTCGAGCTGGCCTTTGATGCTGCCAACGTCGACACGGTTGGTTCCGTGGCCGGCTCCGATCCTGAAGGCGACGCGCTGAGCAACTGGAGCATCACCGGCGGTAATCCCGATGGTGTATTCACGATCGTCGGCGCGACCGGTCAGTTGCGTATCGCCGATAACACCACTCTTGCGTTCGGTCAGTCCTATGAGCTGACGATCACTGTTACCGATGGTGAGCTGGTTACTGCCGAGACGGTCACGGTGATCGTGAACCGCACACCTGAGGCCACGAGTGAGGCCTTCACCGTGGAAGAGAACTCACCGGAGGTG
>JBFKDW010000032.1:0-29649 GCA_041619515.1 Acidimicrobiia bacterium | reverse complement strand
GCAGCGCCGGGCGGATGTACTCGATCGTCTCGAGCAGCGCTTCCATGTCGACCGGTGAAGCCGGCACCGCACCGGGCTCGGGCGGCGCGTCGGAGGACGCGCCGGGACCATCGGTTGGCATCGCCTCGGAGGCGTCGGGCGCGAGCGTTGGTTCATTCACTGGTGGAGTCAACATCCTGATCGGGTGATGTGTTCCATCAGTCTAGGGCGGATTCGATGCTTTCCCCCAGCGGTTGTGCCGGCCTATTCACCTGGGCGAGGGCGGTAGCCTCGCGGCTACATGTGGTCCATGCTCTCCACCGCCTGGCATGTCGTAGTCCGGCGAGCCCTCTCGGACCGCATGATTCTCCTGGCAGCAGCTTTGACCATCGTCCTGGCCACGATGCTGGTTGCCTCTGGCCCCATCTACGCCGATGCGGTCACGCTGAGCGCGCTGCAGGCAACACTGGACGATGCGGAGGTGGCGGCGGCCAACGTTTCGGTCTCGACCAGGGTCACCGCTGCCACGTTTGCCGAAACCGACGCCGTTGTCGTCGAACAGCTCGAGCGCACGTTTTCGATCACCGGCTACGACGGCACGCGGAGAGGTACCTCGGATTCCTACTCGTTACCGGTCGCTCCGGGGGCGGCGGTGACCGATTTGGCAGTGTTCCGCTACCTCGAAGGCATCGAGGAGCACGCCACCATCGTCGACGGGTCCTGGCCGACGGCATCCGGCCCGCCTCACGGAGTCGCCCTCCCCCGACCGGCCTCCGAGGCGCTCGGGCTTGGCCTGGGCGACGAGCTGAGGCTGCTCAGCCGCCGGGACGGCACCACCGAGATCTCGATCGCAATCGCAGGCATCTACGAGGTCGACGATGCCGGCGACCCGTTCTGGTTCGGCGACGAGCTCGACCTGGCCGGAATCTCGGAGGGGACCTCGTTCACGACCTACGGGCCGTTCGTGATCCCCGTCGAGAGCTTCTTTGCCTCGGCGGCTCCGACGGGAGCAAAACTCGACTGGCGGGTGTATCCGGTCCACGCCAACCTCACGGTCGGTGACATCGGTGAGGTGCGCGGCCGTCTGCAGGGGCTGGAGGGCCAGCTCAACGTCGGCCGCGAGGCCGGTAACCAGATGCTGGTGACGACCGACCTCGTCGACATCCTCGGTGACACCCAGCGTTCCCTGTTGGTGACTCGCTCAACGATGCTGATCATCACCCTGCAATTCTCACTGTTCGCCGGATATGCCCTTCTGCTGACCGCCGGACTGCTGTCCGAGACCCGTCAGGTCGAGATCGAGCTGCTGCGGTCGCGCGGAGCCGGGAGCCGCCAGGTCTTGTCGCTTGCGCTCATGGAAGGGGTCGTGCTCATCTCCGTCGCAGCCGCAGCCGCCCCCAGCCTGGCCGCTCTGGCGCTACGAGGGTTCAACTATGCAGGCCCGCTGGCCGACATCGAGCTGAATATCGCCCCGCAGCCGACTGCCGTCAGTTACGTCGTCGCCGGTCTCGTGGGGGTTGGCTGTCTCGTTGCGCTGACCGCCCCGTCATTTCGGGCCGCCCGCGCCTTTGGAACCGTACGCGCCCGCCGCTCGCGCCAGCAGAGCCGCGGGCTCGCCCAGCGGGCCCGGCTGGACGGCGTCCTGCTCGCAGTGGCCGCAGTCGCGCTCTGGCAGCTGCGACGCTACGGCGCTCCCATCACCGAGACCATCGAAGGCGGCCTCGGCATCGACCCGCTCCTGGTGGCCGCCCCCGCCCTCGGGCTGCTGGCGGGGGGGATGGTGGCGCTCCGCACCCTCCCGCTCCTGACACAAACGGCCGAATCGGTGATGTCGGCCAGTCGCCGGCTGGTGCCGGTGCTCGGAGCGTGGCAAGTGGCACGCCGGCCCCACAGGTACGCCCGCATCGCCTTGTTTCTCACGATGGCGGTGGCGATTGGATCCTTCACGGTCGGCTACGCAGGCACCTGGCAAGCGTCGCAATCGGATCGGGCGGCATACGACGTCGGCGCCGATATCCGCCACGATCGCAATCGCCGGTTCGATGCCGACTTCCCCGCCAGGGTCCTGGACGATGCCTACGAGCAGCTGGAGGGCCTGCGAGCGGCAACACCTGTGCTGCGAGAAAGAGGCAGGCTGGCCCGCTCACCTTCGACGGTTCGCTATCTGATCCTCGACGCCGCCCGGGCGCCTGACGTCGCTGCATTTCGCCCCGACCTGTCCGACATCGGTTTGGCCGACCTCATGGCCCCGCTGTCGCGAGCCCGCACGCAGCCCGCCGCCGTAGCCCTTCCGGGTGAGCCGGCCGGTCTCGCAATCGACGTGGGGCTTCAGGTGGAGCCTCTGGCCGATGATTTCATCGCGCCGCCCAACGTCCCCGATGAGCGCTTGGAGCTGCCCGCCGGCCTGCGAGCCGTGATCCTCGACGGCAACGGGCATCTGTTTCGCATTGATTTCGGGGGCATCGAACAGACCGGCGCCGGCATGCGAATGGTGGCCGAGCTGGATCACCGGATCGACCGCGGCCTCGTTCTCCAGCCGAGCTACCCCCTCTCCATCGCCGCTTTGGAGGTGCGTTCTGCTCTCCCCCGCTTTGTCGTCCGCCGGGCGACGCTGACCATCAATCGGATCGCTGTGCTCGACGCCGACGGAACCGAGCAGGAGCTGTCGGTACCCGGCCGTGCGGATTGGGTCACCTCCGTCGCCGAGCCGCGAGTCACCATCGAGCGTCCAACGGCCTCGCTCATCGCCGACCCAGCCGACCGTCTGGTTCTCGACATCATGTCCGGCTCCACCCCGGCCGAGGGGGCAGTGCCGGTCTTCTTCGGAATCCTTCCGAAGGGAAACCAGGCACAGGGACCGATTCCCGTCATCGTGTCGTCCGAACTGGCAGACGAGCTCGGTCTCGGAGTCGGAGACGAGATCCCACTCGATCTGCCCGGGCTGGATGGCCGCGGGGTGATCACGGGGACGGTGAGTGATTTCCCGACGATCGACCCCCAGGATGGTGAGCCGATCGTTCTCGACTACCAGACGTACATGGCCGCCCGCTACCGCCCCGGGATCAGCATCCCCTCCCCTGACGAGGTCTGGCTCAGCGTGGCGGATGTCTCGCTGGCCGCAGCCACCGCCCAGCTGGCGGAGGCACCCTTCACCGGTGCCGGTGTGGTCAGCCGCGCCGAGCAGCAGGCGACCTACGAGTCCGACCCCGTGGCGCGAGGCACCATCGGGTCTCTGTTCCTGGGCTTCGTTGCCACCGCCGTCCTCACCGGGGTGGGGTTCGCGGTCAACGCGGCGGTCTCGGCTCGAGAGCGGCTGGCCGAGTTCGCGCTGCTGCGGGCGGCCGGGCTCTCCAGCAGGCAGTTAGTCGGCTGGCTCTCGCTCGAGAACGTCGTGCTCGTCGGGTTCGGGCTGCTGGCGGGCACCGCCCTCGGCTCCCTGCTCATTTGGCTGATCCTGCCCCTGACGGCTCTGGCGCAGGATGCCACCGCGGCGGTTCCAGCCGTCATCGTCGTGTACCCGTGGCGAACAGTTCTGTGGTTCGAGCTCGGGGTGGTGATGGTTCTCATGGTCGCCGTGGCAGTCCTCAGCGCGGTCCTCAAGCGCTCGGGACTGGAGGCAATTCTCCGGGTGGGTGGGGTGTAGCGATGGCCGCTCTGCTCGCCATCACCCGGCTCAACCTGCGCCGGCTCCGCCGCGATGGCGCAGCCCCGTGGGTCTTGGCCGGCGTTGTGCTGCTGGCCGCGTTCTGGGCGACCGCCACCCCCCGCTTCTTCAATTCGGTCTCGGACGAAGCGCTCGCGACAGCCGTCACGAGCGCCCGGCCCCTGGCCCGCAACATCATCATCGAGCAGGGAATGCGAATCTCCGCCGGGGCCGAGGATCCGTTCGGCGGAGTCGAGCAGCGGGCCGCCGAGCTCGCTGCGCAGCTCTCCCCCCCGGTCGAGCAAATCATCGGCACGTACCAGTACGTCGTGGACTCCCAGACGTTCGACGTCTCGAAGCTTCCCGACGAGGGAGGCGATCCCCCGGCTCGGCGGCTGACCTTTCGCTACCAACAGGACATCGACCGGCACATCCGGCTGATCGACGGAGCGCTGCCTGCTCCGGCGGCACCGGTCGAGATCACCTTCCCGGGTGCTCCACCGCTCGAAGTTCCGGTGTTCCAAGTCGCCATCACGCAACCAACCTCTGATCTGATGCGCCTCGGCGTCGGCGACCGGGCCGTGCTCAGCCCACAAGCCCGCGATCCGCTCACGGTAGGTGTTCCTTTGAGTCAGCTCGCCTACCGGCTGATCGTCGAGGTTTCCGGCATCGTTGAGCCGACCGAGCCCGATGCCGAGTACTGGATGTCGGATCGGCGGATCCATCAGCCGTCGCTGGAAGCCGATGCTGCCAACCCGGATGCGATCGTGGTGTCGGCCACCGGGTTGATGGGCGGCGCCGACTACGAGCGCCTGCTCACGCTCACCCGATCGGCGCTGTGGGGCTACAGCTGGCGCTTCTTCGTCGATCCGGATCGGTTCGATGCGAGTGACGTCGAAGCGATCGGCGCCGGCTTGCAGGATCTCCAGTTGCGGCTCGGCTCACCAGCGCTGGCCGCCATCGACGAGCCCCGGCTGACGACCGGCCTGGAGCGAATATTCAGCCGCTACCAGCAGCAGCGTGAGCTCACCGTCTCGATTCTCTCGGTGACTCAGGCCGGGCTGCTCAGCCTGTCCTTGGCCGTGATCGCCCTGCTCGGAGCGCTCAACGCCCACCGGCGCCGGGCCGAAATCACCCTCGCCCGCAGCCGGGGAGGGTCCAGCCGCCAGCTCGGCGCTGCCCGCTTGTTGGAAGCCATCCTCCTGTTCCTACCGGTGGCGCTCATCGGTTACCTGGCCGCGCGGTTCACGGTGGACGGACGCGAGCCGAGCTTCTTGATCCCGGGTTTGCTGGCGGGCGTGGGCGGGGTGGCGGCCCTCGCAACCGCTCCCGGCCGGCCGCTATTGCGTGGCAACCTGGGCGAGCTCATCGGCACCGTCGCGCCGGATCGCAGTCGTCCGATACGCAGACTGGTCGTCGAGGCGACCCTGGGAGCGGCGGCGGTTGGCGGGCTGGTGGTTTTCCGGCTGCGCGGGCTGCAAGCAGGCGGGATCTCAGGCGACGGCAGCGGGTTCGACCCGCTTCTTGCCGCAGTTCCCGTGCTGCTGGCGCTCGCCCTCGGGATCGCCCTGCTGCGCCTCTATCCGATCATGGTGCGGGGGGCCGGCCGCCTTGGCCGCACCCGGCGCGACGTGGTGGCATTTGTGGGGGTGCGGCGGCTCGATCGCCAATCCCCCGCAGCCCAGCTCCCACTGCCGGTGACGCTGCTGGCGGTGGGCATCGCCATCTTCGGAGCGTTGCTCGTCGATTCGATCGCCGCAAACCGGGAAGCCTTCACCTGGCAGTCGGTGGGGGCCGACTATGCGATCGAATCCCTCCGCAGCGGAGTGCCGCTTCCTGCCTCGCTTGGACTGTCCGATCTGCCCCAGGTGCAGGCAACCGCCGACTCCACGGTCGTTCGGGTCAGACTGGGAGACGAGGTCGGATCGAGCGAGCGGGCGCCGATGGTCGTCCTGGAGACTGCCGCCTACCAGGAAGTGACTGCGGGGACGGGAGCCGATGCCCAATTCCCCGAATCGATCCTTCTACCGGTGGTCGGCGGCGACGAGCCGGTGCCCGCTGTCGTCTCCTCGGGTCTGCCCGGCCGCCGACCTGCTCCCGGAGAGATTCTCCTTGTCGAAGGGCCCCGGCAGGTGCAGGTGCGCCTGCTCGTGCGGGACGTGCGGAGCCGGTTCCCGGGCTTCGCTCCCGGCGAACCATTCATCGTCGTGCCCCGTGCGAGCGTGGATGCGCTGTCAACGCCCTGGGACCTGCGGCCGACGAGGAGGTATGTGCGGGCCACCGTGGACGCCGGCCCGGCGATCGAGTCGGCCGTCCTCAGTCAATCGGTGGGCACGCTGGTGGTGTCTCGCGCCGGCCTCCTGGAGGAGTTGTCCGGGAGCCCACTGGTGAAGGCCGTCGACCGCGGCTATCGCTCCAGCGTCGTGCTGGCAACCGGCCTGGCGGTCCTGGCTGCGCTGGCGGCGATCGCACTGACCGCCCACGACCGGGCCAGGGACCTCGGCTATCTCCGCACCATGGGGCTTTCAACACCGCAGGTGACCGCCCTGACGGTGCTCGAGCAGCTTCCCTGGGCCGTGATTGCCACCGGAGCCGGGGCGGCTTTTGCCATCGTTCTCACCCGGCTGATCCAGCCGGGACTCGACCTCAGCCCCTTCACCGGAAGCGAAACCACAAACCACATCCTGGTCGACTGGGGGACAGTGCTGGCTGTGGCGGGCGGCGTGCTCCTGGCGTTGTTGCTCGCCACCGCCCTCTACAGTTACCGGGCCCGCCGCTTGAATCTCGGCGATGTGCTGCGACTTGGAGACCGCGGATGACCGACGCGCAAAGCTTTTGGGAACTGCAGCAGCAGTCGGCCCGCCGCGATCGGGCCGCGTACGGCAGCACCTCGGTCATTGCCTGTGACAACCTGGTCAAGATCTACGAGATCGGCGACCTACAAGTGGTCGCCCTCCAGGGCCTCGATTTGCTCGTGGATCCCGGCGAGCTGGTGGCGATCGTGGGTGCTTCCGGCAGCGGCAAGTCGACGTTGCTCAACATCCTCGGCGGGCTCGATGCTCCGTCGGCCGGCAAAGCCGTAGTCGATGGCCATGACCTCATGGCCATGTCGGGCCGGGAGCGCACCGAGTACCGCCGGAGCACGATCGGGTTCATCTGGCAGCAATCGGCTCGCAACCTCTTCCCGTATCTCTCCGCAGTCGAGAACGTCGAGATGCCCATGATCCTGAAGGGCGCGGGCGATCGCCGCAGTCGAGCCGTGGAACTCCTGGAATTGGTTGGGCTCGGCGAGCGCATCACGCACCGGCCCTTCGAGCTCTCCGGCGGTGAGCAGCAGCGGGTAGCGATCGCCGTGGCGCTGGCCAACTCCCCATCGGTGCTGCTGGCCGACGAGCCGACCGGGGAGCTCGACACCGTGACCTCGAACGAGGTCTTCCGGGTCCTCCGAACCGCCAACCGCGACCTGCGCGTGACCATCGTGGTCGTGACCCACGATCCGCTCGTCACCGAGCATGTGAACCGAACCGTTGCGATCCGCGACGGTCGCACCAGCACCGAGACGCTGCGCGCAACCCAGCGGGACGGGTCGGGAGTGGCCGAGGAGTTCGTCATCCTCGATCGCGCCGGCCGGTTGCAGCTGCCCGAGCACTACGTCGAACAGCTCCATCTCGAGCGCCGGGTCCGACTCACTCTGGACGACGACCACGCCAACGTGTGGCCGGACACCGATCGCATTTCGCGCCGGACCGACCGGGAGGACGGCGACCAATGAGCGCTCGGAGAGGCAGAGGACGCCGGCGGGATCCGGACACCGAGCTCGTGTACGTCGTCGGCGAGGAGGTGACCGGCGAGCCCGCCACCGAGGCGGTCCCGACCCGCCGCCGGGGGCCCGCCGTCGGCGGCCCCATCGTCGACCTCGACGGTTTGACCCGCCACTATCGAATGCCCGTCCACACGGTTGAAGCGCTGAAGGGCATCGATCTGCAGATCGAGCGAGGCAGGCTGGTGGCGGTGCGCGGACGGTCGGGAAGCGGAAAGACCACATTGCTCAACCTCATCGGCGGGCTCGATCGGCCCACCGGCGGTCGCGTCCGAATTGACGGCAGCGACGTCACCACCATGGACGAATCGCACCTGGTGAAGCTGCGGCGGGAGAAGATCGGCTTCGTGTTCCAGGCCTTCGGCCTCATCCCCATACTGACTGCAGCGGAGAACGTCGAGATCCCGCTGCGGATGATGCAGGCAGAGGTGAAGGAGCGCAACGACCGGGTTGCCATGCTGCTCGACCTCGTCGGGTTGTCCGATCGCGCCCAGCATCGGCCCGACGAGCTCTCGGGTGGCGAACAGCAGCGGGTGGGGATCGCTCGCGCCCTGGCCAACCATCCCCCGCTGCTCCTGGCCGACGAGCCGACCGGACAGCTCGACTCGGCGACCGGGCGCTCGATCATGAACCTGATCAAGGCGCTGGTGGCCAGCGAGGGTGTGACCGCGATCGTGGCAACCCACGATCCCGGCCTCATCGATCTGGCAGATAGGGTGGTCGATCTGCTCGACGGCCGGATCGTGAGCGACACCGCCGGGGTTGGCTCGCAGTAGCGTGAGGGCCGGAGGGCGAGGTTGGACAGGAACCCGGTAATCGAGATGCTCGGCCGCCGCTTGCGGCTTGCCGTCATCGGCGGGGGTCCGGGCAGCTTCATCGGCGCCATGCACCGAACCGCCTCCCGCCTCGATGATCGGTATCGAATCGTGGCGGGTGCCCTGTCGTCGGACCCAGAACGATCGCGTGCCGCCGCCGGCGCCCTCGACATCGACCGCGGCTACGGGGACGGGCTGGCGCTCATCGAGACGGAGGCCCGGCGGGCCGACGGCGCCGAGGTCGTCGCCATCATGACGCCGAACGACAGCCACCATCAGCTCTCGATGGCGTCACTCGAGCACGGCTTCGACGTGATCAGCGACAAGCCGATCACCAACACCCTGGCCGAAGCACTCGAGGTGCTCACCAAGGTCGAGGAGACCGGCCTCATCTTCTGTTTGACCCACAACTACACGGGCTATCCGATGGTGCGCCAGGCCCGCGCCATGGTGCAAGAGGGCCTGCTGGGTGAGATCCGCCTCGTCCAGGTCGAGTACGTGCAGGGCGGGAAAGCATCTGAGGACGATCCCGAACCGGGCAAGGAGCTTCCGTGGCGGTACGACCCGGTCCGGGGCGGGCCGTCGCTCGTGATGGGCGATATCGGGACCCACGCCCATAATCTGGTGCGGTTCATCACCGGCCTCGAGGTGGCGGAAGTGGCCGCCGAAGTGGGTCGCATCGTCCCCAATCGGCTCGTCGACGACTACGCCGGTGCTCTCCTTCGCTTCGAGCGCGGCGCCCGGGGCAGCTTCTGGGTGACGCAGGCGGCGGCCGGGGTCGAGAACTGCCTGCGCGTTCGCGTGTCCGGGACGGGTGGGACGCTCGAATGGCAGCAGGAAAGCCCCACCACACTGGTCTTCCGGCCGTTGAACGGGCCCGCCGAGATCCGGACGCCCAACGGCCCCGGCACCCTCCCGCTGGCAGCCCGTGCCAGCCGTATCGTCGCCGGCCACCCGGAGGGGTTCCACGAGGGTTTCGCCAACCTCTACTCCGACGCCGCCGAGGCGATTGCCGCCCGGCGCACCGGTGGCTCCGCCGATCCGCTGGCCCTGCAGTTTCCCAATGTCGGCGACGGCGCCCGCGGGGTGAAGTTCGTCGACGCCGTCATGGCCTCCAGCGCCGCCGGCGGTGCCTGGAAGCCCGCCCTTCTCGACTAGCCAAGGAGCAACCTCATGCCGGTACGAACCGAGCTCAGCCACCACCAGGCCCAGCAGATCATCGAGGCCGTCCGCGCCGTGCTCGACGAGCGCCGGGCGGGCGCAGCGGTGGCCGTCGTCGATCCTCACGGTGAGCTGATCTCCCTGCTGCGCACAGACGGGTGCCCACTGGCCTCGATCAACAACGCCATTCACAAGGCATTCACCGCCGCCCGCGAAGGCGTGGAGTCGGGGGTGATCGGCGAGCGGTCACGAACCGAGGGGTTCCCGATGACCAACTTCGGCGACCTGCGCTACACGGCCTGGGGGGGCGGCGTGCCGGTGCTCCAGGCCGGTGCAGTGGTTGGGGCGGTCGGAGTGAGCGGGTTGCCGGAAGCAGAAGACGTGGCGCTGGCCCGCCTGGGCGCGGCGGTCATCGATACCGAATAGGAGGATCGCATGAGCAACGTGCGCTGGGGAGTCCTCAGCACCGCCGACATCGGCATGGCCAAGGTCACACCCGCCATTCAGGCTGCCGCCAACTGCGACGTGGTGGCGATTGCCTCACGCAACGCCAACCGGGCAACGGAGGCCGCCGCGCAGCTGGGCATCCCGGCCGCCTACGGCAGCTATGAGACACTGCTGGCCGCCGACGACGTCGACGCCGTCTACATTCCGCTCCCGAATGACCTGCACGCCGAGTGGACCATGAAGGCGGCGGCAGCGGGCAAGCACGTGCTGTGCGAGAAGCCACTCGGCATGAACACCGCCGAGGCAGAAGAGATGGCGCGCAGCTGCGAGGACGCCGGGGTGAAGCTGGCCGAGGCGTTCATGTATCGCCACCATCCGACCTGGGTGGAGGCGGTGCGGCTCGTGAACAGCGGGGCGATCGGCTCGCTCCAGGCCGTGCAGAGCTGGTTCAGCTACTACAACGACGACCCGGACAACATCCGCAATCGGGTGGAGAACGGCGGTGGCGCTCTCATGGACATCGGGTGCTACAACATCAACCTCTCCCGAATGCTGTTCGCCGCAGAGCCCGTACGGGTCGAGGCTGCGGTGCGTCGCGACCCGGTGATGGGAATCGACATCCTCACTTCGGCCGTGCTCGAGTTCCCCGCCGGCCACGCCACCTTCACCTGTTCCACTCGCGCCGAGGAATACCAGCGCGTCCACATCGTCGGCAGCACCGGCCGCATCGATATCGAGATCCCCTTCAACATCCCGCCCGACCGGGAGACGAGGATCTTCGTTAGCCGCGGGGGAGAAACCGAGACCGTGACGTTCGCGGCCGTCGACCAGTACACGATTCAGGCCGAGCTCTTCGCCCAGGCCATCCTCAACGACACGGCCGTGCCGGTTGGCGTCGACGACGCCATCGCCAACATGGAAGCGATCGAGGCGATACTCACCACTGCCTAGATTTCAGACGACAACCGAAGGAGTAACCGACGATGCGGGACCTGACCGATATCACTGTGGCCATTACCGGCGCGAGCGCCGGCATCGGAGCGGCCACGGCCAAGGCTCTGGTGGCCGAAGGGGCTGCCGTAGTGCTGGGAGCGCGCCGCCGCGAGCGCCTCAACGAGCTCGCCGCCGAACTCGGCGACAGGGCGGCGGTGGTGGAGATGGACGTTCGGACGCCTGCGGACTCACGGCGCCTCGTCGAAGAAGCGATCGTGAAGTTCGGTCGGCTCGACGCCCTGGTGGCCAACGCGGGTATCGGAGCATACGGCGGCATCATGGACCTCACCGACGACCAACTCGCCGACATGATGGACATAAACATCGCCGGCACCGTCTGGCCGATTCGGGCGGCGGTTCCCCATTTCCTCGAAGCTGGAAGCGGGGACATCGTCATCGTCGCTTCCGTGGCGGGACTGCGGGGAGCCGGCGACGAGGCGGTCTACGCGGCTACCAAGTTCGCACAGGTCGGCCTGGCGGGCGGCCTCGATCGCGAGCTGCGGGACAAGAACATCCGGGTCAGCACGCTGGCTCCCGGTGGAACTGCCACCGAGTTCGCCATGGGGGCAGGCCGTACGCCGGACATGCCCGGCTTGGCCGACATGATGAACGCCGAGGACGTGGCCGCGGCGGTCGTCACCGTCCTCAAACAACCGCGTTCGATGCGCACGCTCCTGTGGTCGATGCGGAGCATCAAGGAAGCCGACTAACGCCCAACCGACCGTCTAGTCGTGCAGGTGTTCTAGATCGGACTTGGTTGCCTGGCCGGGCGGGATTCCCATGATGATCATGGCGAGGACCTCGTCCTTCGTGACCTCCTCTTTGTTCACGGTGCCCACCAGCTTGCCCTGCGACATGACGCTGATGCGGTCGGCCAGGTCGAAGACGTCGTGGATGTCGTGACTGATCAGGAAGATGCCGATCCCCTCGGCTTTGAGCTGCGTGATCAGCTCGTTGACCTGCTCGGTCTCGGCAGGACCGAGGGCAGCGGTCGGCTCGTCCATGATGAGGATCTTGGCGTTGAAGTGGACCGCCCGGGCAATGGCGACCGATTGGCGCTGTCCACCCGATAGTGAGGCGACCGGCACCTTGAGATTCTTGAATTTCGGGTTGAGCCTTCCCATGACCTCGCGGGCGGCCGACTCCATCGCCGAGTCGTCGAGCGTTCCAAACCGGGTCTTGAGCTCGCGCCCGAGGAACATGTTGGAGGGCGCGTCGATGTTCTCGGCCAGCGCCAGCGTCTGGTAGATGGTCTCGATGGCGTATTCCTTCGCGTCACGGGGCGTGCTGATGGCAACGGGTTTCCCGTTCACGTAGATCTGCCCGGAGTCGCACTTGTGAGCCCCGGACAGCGTCTTGATGAGTGTGGTCTTGCCGGCACCGTTGCCTCCGACCAGAGCAACCACCTCGCCCGGAAAGAGGTTGATGGTGACACCGTCGACGGCGTGGACACCGCCGAATGCAACCCGGATGTCGCGCATCTCGACCAGAGGAGTCCGGGTTTGCGCCTCAACGGTCATCAGGTCGACCTCTTTCGATAGAAGGTGTCGATGGCGACCGCTACCACGAGCACCACGCCGACGGCAATGTCCTGCAGCGGCGCGTCCACGCCCACCAACACCATGCCCGATTGGAGCGACTGCATGACGAGGGCCCCCAGAATCGCCCCCGGAATGGTCCCGATTCCTCCCGATAGGGAAGTCCCGCCGATCACTGCCGCGGCAATGACGTAGAGCTCGGAAAGCGTGCCGAGGCCGCTCACCGCCGCGTTGAGACGGGCGATTTGAATAGCGGCAGCGATGGCGACCAGCACCCCCATCAGGGCGAAGGTCTTGACGATCGTGAAACGAGTCTTGATGCCCCCCAGCTCGGCCGCTTCGGGGTTGCCGCCGATGGCGAACACGTAGCGGCCATAACTCAAGCGAGTTGCAATGAACGTCATGGCCAGGGCCACGAGAATCGCAATCATCACCGGATTGGCCAATCCCAGCGAGATGTTCACCCCGCCCTCAGGAAATGCCAGACCCTTGTCCTCGTAGCGCTGCATGGCCAGCCGCTCGGGCAGGTAGTAGCGGTTGAGGTAGCCGACGGCGCCGAGGACGATGCCGACCCCCACCACCCCGAGGCTCGCATCCGCCCAGAGCGGCCGCAGGCCGAAACCGAATCGACGGCGCCGCCGTCGATTGTTGACCAGCAGACCAACGATCCCGGCGGCGGCGGCGAGGCCGACGAGCCAGCTCCAGCCCCCGCCGATCGTGCCGCGGGAGCCTCCACCGAACAGTTGAAACGTCGAATCCATCGGGGCGATGGTCCGGCCGCTGGCCATCCACCAGGCAACCCCGCGCCATACGAGCAATCCACCGAGGGTGACGATGAACGAAGGAACCCCGACGTAGGCCACGATGGCCCCCTGAAATGCTCCCAGCAGCGCTCCGAAGGCGATGCCGAGAATGAGCGTGATCACCCACGTCAGCGGGTGGTCAAAACCGAGCCAGTCGGGGAGGATCTCCGCTTGCAGCAGCGCCATGGCCATTCCGACCACGGCCAGCATCGAACCGACCGAGAGGTCGATGTTGCGAGAGACGATGATGAGCACCATCCCGGTTGCCATGATGGCGACGGCGGATGTCTGCACCGAGAGGTTCCACAGGTTGCGAGGGGTGAGGAAGGTCCCGCCCGACCAGACGTGGAATCCGATCCAGATGACCGCCAGGGCTCCGAGCATGCCGAGAAGCCGGGTGTCGATCTCCATCCTCTGCAGGAGCGAGCCGACCGATCCGCCCGCCGCTTCACCCCCGGCCGGTGGCTCGATCTGCTCCGGAGGTGCGGTGGTCAATTCAGTCATTTCCGGTACAACCTTAGAGCCGAACGACGAACGCCGCTTCCGCGGTTTTCCCGTGGAAGCGGCGTTCGTCAATCATTCGTCGTTAACTCGCTAGCAGCCGCCGACGCTGCCGGCAGCAACGCCCTGGCAGAGCGTGGCCGCATCGATCCAACCGGCGTCGAGGACCACATCAAGGTTGTCCTGAGTGATCGGAATCGGCGCCAGCAGAATCGACGTCATCGAGTTCCCGCCGGGGGAATCGAATTGGACGGTGCCGGCGATGCTGCCGAGAGGCGTGCCCTTGGCGAGTTCGGCGGCCGCTTCGCCGGCTGCCTTCCCGAGCTCACGAGCGTCTTTCCACACCGACACCGCCTGGGTGCCGAGGGCGACCCGGTTGAGGGCGGCGGCATCGCCGTCCTGTCCGGACACCGGCACGATACCGGCCAGACCCTGGGCCTCGAGAGCGGCGACGACGCCGCCCGCCATTCCGTCGTTGGAGGCGACAACCGCGTCGACGTCGTTGTCGTTCACCGTCAGAAACTGCTCCATGTTGGTCTGAGCAACCGCCGGATCCCAGTTGTCGGTGTAGGACTCACCGACGTTGACGATGTCGCCGCTGTCGATCGCCGCCTGCAGGACCTCCTGCTGGCCGCCGCGCAAGAAGTCGGCGTTGGCGTCGGCGGCGTTGCCCTTGATGAACACGTAATTGCCCGCCGGGACCAGATCGAAGATGACCCGGGCCTGCATCCGTCCCACTTCCACATTGTCGAACGTGATGTAGAGGGCGCGTGGATCCTCGATGAGGCGGTCGTAGGCAATGACCGGTATGCCCTGGTCGAGCGCACTCTGCACCGCCGGCAGGATGGCGGTGCCGTCCTGGGCGAGGATGATGAGGGCGTCGGCTCCCTGTGAGATCAGCTGCTCGACGTCGGCAAGCTGCTGTTCGGCTGAGGAACCGGCGTCGGTGCTGACGTAGGCGACGCCGGCGGCGTCGAGGGCGGCTTTGATCGCCGGCTCGTCGGACTTGGCCCAGCGCTCTTCGTTGTAGTTGTTCCAGGAAACGCCGACCGTGAAGTCCCCGTCCCCTCCTGCCGTGGTATCCGTTCCACCGCCGCCAGCGGTGGTGTCGCTGGAGTCGTCGCCGCAGGCGGTCGCGATCATCGCGAACGCTACGACCAGGACCAGCAGTCTTGCCCATCGTCTCATGAGTGCTTTCCTCCGTTTGGAAAAGATAAGGTGCACGACCGTAGTCGCGTGCGGGCCGAAGAGTATGAACAACCGACAAACTACGCAAGTCCCATTGGACCGATACCGGAAACCCGATACCTTGATACGATCCTGGTGGCAATCGGAGAGGTACCCCTGAACTCCAGACCGCGGAGTCCCGCCGTCATCGCCGGCGCCCTCCTCGTCGTGCTCGTTGCCGCCGGCGGGCTGTTCCTCGCGCTCGGGGACCGGTCGGGCACCCCCGCCTGCCCGGGGCCCACCGACCATGCCGAGTGGTCGGTGGCCCGCCGTTGGAATGAGGCGCTGCTCAACGCCATCCGCCGCGACGTCCCCGCCCCGACCGTGCACGCCCGCAATCTCTTCCATACTTCGGCGGCAATGTGGGACGCCTGGGCCGCCTACGACCCGGTCGCAGCCGGATACTTCGTCGATGAGAAGCACACCGCTTCGGGTGTTGCCGCCGCCAGAGCCGAAGCCATCAGCTACGCCGCCTATCGCATCCTCGACGCTCGCTACCTCGATTCCGTCGGAGCGGTCGACACCATCACGGAGATCGATGCCCTCATGGAGTCGCTGTGCTATCCGATCGACTTCATCAGCACAGATGGTGACGACCCGGCCGCCTTCGGCAACCGGATTGCGGCCACCATCCTCGAAACAACCCCGGCCGACGGATCGCAGGAAGCGGAGGGCTATGTGGATCCCGACTACGCCCCCGTCAATCCTCCGCTGGTGGTCAAGGCGTCGCGGGTGCGAATGCGCGACCCGAACCGATGGCAGCCTCTGCAGCTGGAGCAGATGATCTCCCAGAACGGGATCCCTGTCGAAAACGCCTCTCAGGAGTTCATCGACCCCCACTGGGGCCATGTCGACGGCTTCGCCCTCCCCGACGGCGGCCCCGATGGTCTGCCAATGGATCCGGGGGATCCCCCCTACCTGGGTGACCCGCAGACCGACCAGGCCTTCAAGGATTCGGCGGTGGAGGTGATTCGCTACAGCAGCCTGCTCGACCCCGCCGACGGCGTCAGCATCGACATCTCGCCGGCAGCGATGGGAGCGAACCCGCTCGGCACCTACGACGGGAGCGGGTACGAGGTCAACCCCGTGACCGGTGAGCCCTACGAGCCGACCATCGTCAACCAGGCCGACTTCGGCCGGGCGCTGGCCGAGTTCTGGGCCGATGGCCCCGACTCGGAGACCCCTCCCGGCCACTGGAACACGCTCGCCAATGCCATCTCAGACGACCGGGGCACCGATTTGCGGATCGAAGGCACCGGGGCGCCGGTCGATCGACTCGAGTGGGACGTCAAGCTCTATCTGGCCCTCAACGGCGCCACTCACGACGCCGCCGTGGCCGCCTGGGGAGCGAAGGGCTACTACGACTACACCCGTCCGATATCGATGATCCGCTACATGGGCGGCCTCGGACAATCGAGCGACCCGCTCGGGCCCAGCTACCACCCCGACGGGCTCCCGCTCGAGCCCGGCCTCGTCGAAGTCGTCACACCGGAAAGCAGCGCCGTTGGTGAGCGCCACGCCCACCTGGCCGACTCGGTCGGACGCATCGCCATCCGAGCCTGGTCGGGAACCCCGCTCGACGCCGAGAACGACATATCGGGCGTCGACTGGATCCTGGCCGACGACTGGGTCCCCTACCAGAAGCCCACGTTCGTGACGCCGGCGTTCGCCGGCTACGTGTCCGGACACAGCACGTTCAGCCGGGCGGCCGCCGAGGTTCTGGCCGGATTCACCGGCAGCCCGTATTTCCCGGACGGTCTCGGGAAATGGACGATCCCGGCAGGGTCGCTCGAGTTCGAGGCCGGGCCCGCCACCGACATCACGCTGCAGTGGGCGAGCTACGCCGACGCTTCCGATCAGGCGGGCATCTCGAGGCTCTACGGGGGCATTCACGTCCGGGCCGACGATCTGGCGGGTCGGATAATGGGAGCAGCCATCGGTGAGGACGCCTGGGCAATGGCGCGGCTCTACTACGACGGCTCCATCGATGGCTGAGTTGAGAGCAGGCCGGGCCGCAGCGGCCGGCGGTGCCGTCCTGGCTGTAGCGGGCACCGGGGTGCTTGCCGTGGCGATCGGGGTAGGGGGCGCCGGGACGCTGGAAAGGGCTCTCGACGCCCCTCGATTCATCGAAGAAGCCGCCGCCGCCGGCATCGAGCACGTCTACGACGGAGAGTTCACCTACTTCGTCGGCGGCGGCGTGGCGGCGTTCGATTGTGACGACAACGCCATGGCCGACCTCTACCTGGCGGGCGGTGCCAACCGGGCCGCCCTCTATCGCAACACCAGCCCGGCTGGAGGTGCCCTCGACTTCGAGCACATCCCCGCCGCAGGCACCGATCTCACGGGAGTCACGGGCGCCTACCCGATCGACGTCGACGGCGACGGGATCACAGACCTGGCAGTCCTGCGCCTCGGCGAGAACGTGATCCTGCGCGGCCTGGGCGATTGCCGCTTCGAGCGGGCCAACGAGGCATGGTCGCTCGACGGCGGAGCCGCCTGGACCACCGCCTTCAGCGCCACGTGGGAGGGCAGCGCCCCCCTCCCGACCCTCGCCTTCGGCAACTACATCGAGCTGGACGAGAACGGCCGGCAATTCGGGGGATGCTCCGACCACGCCTTCATACGGCCGCTGACCGGCGGCACCGGCTATGCCGACGCCGTCGATCTGGCGCCCGGCTGGTGCACGCTCTCGGTTCTGTTCAGCGACTGGAACCGGTCCGGCGCCGCCGAGCTGCGGATGACCAACGACCGTCACTACTACCGGGACGGAGAGGAACAGTTGTGGCACATGCGCCAAGGAGAGCTGCCCTTCCCGTATACCAGGGATGCCGGCTGGGAGAAGATGCAGATCTGGGGCATGGGCATCGCCAGCCACGACCTCACCGGCGACGGGTTTCCCGAGGTCTTCCTGACCAGCCAGGCCGACAACAAGCTGCAGAGCCTGACCGACGGGCCCGCCCGGCCCCACTACCGCGACATCGCAATCCGGCGGGGGGCGACCGCTCACCGCCCCTTTGCCGGCGGTGACGTCCTGCCGTCGACGGCCTGGCATCCCGAATTCCAGGATGTCAACAACGACGGCTTCATCGACCTGTTCATCTCGAAAGGCAACGTCGAGGAGACCCCCGGGTACGCGGTCAACGACCCCAACAACCTCTTGCTGGGCCAGGCCGACGGCACGTTCGTCGAGAGCGCGCCGGAGGCCGGGATCGTCGATTTTGGGCGGAGCCGCGGCGCCGCCCTGGTCGACTTCAATCTCGACGGGATGCTCGACCTCGTGTACGTCAACCGCCGGGACAACGTCAAACTGTGGCGCAACGTGGGGTGGGGTGATGGCTCCTTGCCGATCCCCATGGGCAACTGGGTGGCGGTCCACCTCGAGCAGCCCACCCCCAACCGCGACGCGATCGGTGCCTGGATCGAAGTCAGAGCCGGCGGGCAGACGATGCAGCGAGAGTTGACGATCGGAGGCGGCCACGCCGGCGGACAGCTCGGATGGGTCCATTTCGGGCTGGGACCGTCCGAACGTGCCGACATCCGCATTCTGTGGCCGGACGGCACAGCGGATCCGTGGAGAACCGTAGACGCCAACCAGTTCCTGACCGTCGCCCGCGAGGAGGAGCCGGCATGACCAGCGCCCGCATAGCCCGCGTCGACCTGCCGGATTTCGGAATGCCAGACGCGGCCCCCGAGATCCCCGCCGCCGTCTACCAAGCCCGACTGCGGCGTTTCCGCGAACGGGGCGCTTCGCGCGGCTATGAGGCGCTCATCGTGTACGCCGATCGTGAGCACAGCGCCAACCTCGCCTACCTCACCGGGTTCGACCCGAGATTCGAGGAGACGCTGCTCGTGCTGGGACCGTCGGGCGAGCCGGCCGTCCTGGTGGGCAACGAATGCTGGGGCATGGCCGGAGCGGCCCCGGTGACGCTGCGCCGCCACATGTTCCAGGACCTCAGCTTGCCGAGCCAGCCGCGCCATCGCTCGCGTCCGCTCGCCGACATCCTCAGGGACGAGGGGGTAGCGACAGGAACCCGGGTCGGCGTGGTGGGGTGGAAGGACTACGGAGACCCGGCCCTGATCGATGCACCCGCGTTTGTCGTGGATGAGCTGCGCCACTTGACGGGGCCGCACGGCAAGGTGGAGAACGCCACCGACCTGCTCATCGACGCCGCCGACGGGCTGCGTGTCATCAACGAGGTGGAACAACTGGCCGCGTTCGAGTACGCCGCCTGCCACACGTCGAGCGGGGTCCGCAACCTGCTGTTCTCGCTGCAACCCGGCATGCGAGAGCGGGAGGCGGTGCGGCTGCTCGAGTGGAACGGGATGCCGCTCTCCTGCCATCTCATGCTGACCGCGGGCGAGCGAGCCTCGCTGGGACTGCTGAGCCCGGGAGAGCGTCGCATCGAACGCGGCGACCGATTCACGGTCGCATTCGGGATCTGGGGGGCGCTCAACTGCCGGGCCGGCTTCGTCGTGGAGGATGCCTCCGAGTTGCCCGCCGAAATCCAGGACTACGTGGACCGGCTGGTCGGGCCCTATTTCGAAGCCGTGGCCGAGTGGTACGGCGCCCTCCGCATCGGCCAGACCGGCGGGGCACTCCAGGAAATCGTCGATCGCCACCTCGGGGATCCGTTCTTCGGGATCTTCCTCAACCCGGGCCATCAGATCAGCCTCGATGAATGGGTCAACTCCCCGATCTGGCCGGATTCGACCATCGAGCTCCGATCCGGCATGGCATTCCAGGTCGATGTCATCCCGGCTACCGGCACCGCCTACTTCACGACCAATATCGAGGACGGGGTAGCCCTGGCCGACGAGTCGCTGCGACGGGAGCTGGCCGAACGCTACCCGGATGCCTGGGCCCGCATTCAGGCGAGACGGGCGTTCATGACGAACGCCATCGGCATCGATCTGCATCCGGAGGTCCTGCCGTTCTCGAACATACCCGCTTATCTGCCCCCGTTCCTGCTGCGGCCCGACCGGGTGATGACGCTGGCGGGCTGAAGCCGCCCTCGTGCCGGGGGCTAGGGCCGCCGCTCGATGACGGCCCCGAGCGCAGCCAGCTTCTCGACGAATCCCTCGTAGCCGCGATCGATGTGGTGGACCTCGGTGACCGTCGAGTAGCCCTCGGCCCGCAGCCCGGCCAGCACCAGCGAGGCACCGGCCCGGATGTCGGGGGCAACCACCGGGCAGCCCGACAGGTAGGGCACACCGCGGATGACGGCGTGCTGCCAATCGGTGGAGATGTCGGCCCCCATCCTGCTCAGCTCTCCGATGTACTTGAACCGCGATTCGTAGACGTTTTCGGTGATCACCGACGTGCCGTCGGCGGTGGCCAGCAGCGCGACCATTTGGGGATGAAGGTCGGTGGCAAACCCCGGGAAGGGCAGGGTGGCGAAATTGAGGGCGGTGGGCCGCTTGGGCCCAAGCACGTGCACCCAATCGTCGCCTGCCTCAACCCGGCACCCCGTCTCCTGCAGCTTGCGCAGTTCCATGCGCAGGTGATCGGGGACGCATTCGGTCACGGTGACCTCACCGGCGGTGATGGCGGCGGCCACGGCATACGTTCCCGCCTCGATCCGGTCGGGAACCACACGGTGGGTGGCCGGCTGGAGCGCCTCCACCCCGAGCACCCGGATCGTCGAGGTGCCGGCTCCGGTTATGCGCGCGCCCATGGCGTTCAGATAGGCGGCGAGATCCTCTAGCTCGGGCTCGCGAGCGGCGTTGTCGATGACCGTCTCGCCCCGCGCCAGCACCGCCGCCAGCAACACGTTCTCGGTAGCCCCGACACTGGGGAAGTCGAAAGCCACCTCGGCCCCTCGCAAGCCGCGGTGGGCGGTTCCTTCCAGCACCCCGTGCCGCAGCTCGAACTCGGCGCCCAGCTGCCGAAGGCCGTCGATGTGCATGTCGACGGGTCGGGCGCCGAGGTCGTCACCGCCGGGCAGTGCCACCCTCACCCGGCCGCAGCGGGCGAGCAGTGGGCCCAGCACGAGGATGGATGCTCGCATCCGACGCACCAGGTCGAGCGGAGCCTCGGGAGTAATGTCCTCCGGCACATCGATCGTGAGGGTGTGCTGGTCGAGCGCACAGGAAGCGCCGACATATTGGAGCACATCGCCCATCAGCTCGACATCGACGATATGGGGGACGTTTTCCAATAGATGTTTGCCGGGCGCCAGCAAGGCGGCCACCTGCTGCTTGAGCACGGCGTTCTTGGCACCGAGGACTGCGACGGACCCGGCCAGAGCCGCTCCGCCGGTGACAACGATTTCGGGCATAGGTGGATGATATGAGTCCCGGGCTGTATCCCCCCGGTTTTACCACCCGCTCGCAATGAGCCGTCCGACCCACCTCCAACCACTCAGAGTGGTCGTATGGTGATTGGGAGGGATTAAGTAAGGTGAGAATCAAAGGAGACGGACCATGAAAACGAGACTCGCGATGATATTGGCACTCAGCCTGCTGGCCAGCTTGGTCCTGGCCCCGGCGGCGCTGGCCAAGAGCACCAACCAGGTCGACCACTGGGAGCAGCTGAATCCCGGATTCGAGTGCACCAAGATCGAAATGGACGAGGATGCCGGCCCGACGTGGATCAGCGACGATGAGTACGCCCTGGTCGTGCTGAAGTCGTCCCGTAACAACGACGAGTTCCGGCCGGTCGAGCAGTTCGAGGACGTCACCACCAAGTCCGGCAAAGACATCAGTCACATCATCACCTGCCGGGATCTCGACGGCGACGATCTCGACGGAGACGACTAGCCCGAACCAACCCTGTGCGGCCCCCCGGAACTCCGGGGGGCCCAGCGCGTCGGCTGCGAGCCACTAGCCTCCCCGGTCATGAGAATCGCCCTCGGTGCCGACCACGCCGGTTATGAGCTCAAGGAGACCATCGCCGCCGAGCTCATCGAAGACGGCTACGAAATCGTCGACGTCGGCACCTACTCGAGCGAGCCGGTGGATTACCCCGATTACGCGGCCGCCCTCGGGCGGGCCGTCCTCGACGGGCGAGCCGAACGGGGCATCCTGATCTGCGGCTCGGGAGCGGGGGCATCCATAGCGGCCAACAAACTCAAGGGCATTCGGGCAACGGTGGCCCACGACACCTACACCGCCCACCAGTCGGTCGAGCATGACGACGCCAACATCCTCACCCTCGGAGCCCGTGTCATCGGCACCGCCCAGGCGTCGGAGCTGGTGCGGGCATTCCTCGGCGCCAGGTTCTCCGGCGAAAGCCGCCATGTGCAGCGCCTCGAGAAGGTCAAGCAGCTCGAAGAGCACTTCGGCGAGAACTGAGCCGATACAGCCCGGGGGAACCTCCCAGCTCAGCGCGGCGGGGAGATCCCGGCGATCCAGTCGACGGTCACCTCGACGACCTCCGAGAGCACATCGGATTGTGTCCGACCGGCACGTTTCGGCACCCGGAACGAATGGTCGCCGTCCTCGATGATGTGCATGGCGGCGGCCGGAAGCTTCTCTACGACAGCACGCATCAACGCCAGCGGGGCCAGCCGGTCCCGGGTTCCTTGCACGAACAGCAGCGGGGCGCCCACCTCGGCGAGGTGGGCAACGTCACGAGGCTCCGTCTTGCCAACCGCCACCAGCGGATAGCCGTAGCACACCACCCCGGCCACCGCCTCACCGCCGGCGGCGAGATGCGATCCCAAGCGGCCCCCCATCGACTTGCCGGCCAGCACGACCTCGTCCACCCTGCCCCGCATCGCCGACAAGGCCGCTTCATGGCAGGCGAGGAGGATGCGGCTGGGGTTGGGAGCCTTGCGCCCCGCCTCCATGTAGGGGTAGTTGAACGTGAGCACGGGGAGCCCGGCTGCGGCCAGGCCGTCACGAACCGTGACCATCCACTCGTGATCCTGCCCGAGACCGGCACCGTGCGCCAGCAGGACCCCGGTGGAGGCGGGCGCATCGACGTACCGGCCCGAAACCTCCCCGTCTTCCCATTGGATGACGACCGGCTCAACCACGAGCGACCCGGGGGCTCAGGGACGGATGTGAGATGGCGAGCGGCATCGCGCCAACCTACCTACCCTGGCGGGATGCAGCTGCACATTCGCGTCATCGACGATGCAGACACGCTGGCAGATCTGGCGGCAACGGCCATCGCCCGGTCGCTGAACAGCGCCCTGGCCGCCGACGCCGGCCCCGTCAGCCTGTTCCTGTCTGGAGGAAGCACACCCCGGATCACCTACACCCGGCTGGTCGACCAGGATGTCGACTGGTCGCGAGTGCACATATTCCTCGGCGACGAGCGCTGGGTCGACCACGACCACCACGACTCGAACGCCCGCATGGCTCGGGAAGCCTTCGTCGAAGACATCGAGGCCACCTTCCATGTGCTTCCCACCCATTTCGAGTCGCCCCACGAGGCCGCCGACCACTACGAGCAGACCCTCGCCGAGTTGTTCGGCCGCGACCAGTTCCGCCCCGACCTCGTGATCCTCGGCATCGGAAGCGACGGGCACACCGCCTCCCTCTTCCCCGGGACCGAGGCCCTCGACGAGACCGAGGCACTGTACGTGGCCAACTGGGTTCCGGAAAAGGAGATGTGGCGGCTGAGTGCCACCTTCCGACTGCTCCACAGTGCCGCCAAGGTCATGTTTCTGGCAACCGGAGACTCCAAAGCCGAGGTAGTTGCGCAGATCCTCGAAGGGGAAGCCGCCTACCCGGCGCGGACTGCAATGGAAGGAGCAGCCGACGTCACCTGGTTCCTCGACCGGCCGGCTGCAGCCCTGCTCAGTCCGGAGTTCCTGGCGGCCCATCCGTAAGGGCTCACATGCCGGTGCACCGGGAGAACGCGACGCCCGTCCGGGCGGTAGCGTTGACGGACATGGTGCGGAATCGGATCGGAGTGGGTGCGCTGCTGATGGCCGCTGCTCTGCTGCCGTCGGTTGCCGGGACGGAAGTTCCGGCCGCCGCAGAAGCCGGCCGTGTCAGCTTCGCGGTAGTGGGCGATTACGGCTCTCCCGGCCCGGCCGAGGCCTCCGTCGCAGCCCTCGTCGACTCCCTCGCCCCGGATTTCGTCGTGACGACGGGTGACAACGTGTACGACGCCACCTCCTACGAGGACGCGGTGGGTCGGTACTACGGCGATTACGTCGACTCATCCCCGAACGGCTTCTTCCCGGCCCCTGGCAACCACGATCACACCGATCCACCGGGAGGGATCTCCGCCTATCTGGACTATTTCACGCTGCCGGGCACCGGCATCGCCACCACCGCCACCTCCGGAAACGAGCGCTACTACGACTTCATCCAGGGACCGGTGCACGTGTTCGTACTCGACTCGGAATCGGTCCTCCTTTTCGACGCGGAGGCCTCTGCGCAAGAGGTGTGGCTCGAAGCCGGCCTGGCGGCCTCGACCGCGCCATGGCAGGTGGTGGTGCTCCACCATCCACCCTTCAGCTCGGGCCTGGTCCGGGGTTCGACACCTTCCCTCCAATGGCCCTTTTCGGCCTGGGGAGCCGATCTGGTGCTCTCCGGCCACGAGCACATCTACGAGCGGCTTGCAGTCGACGGCATCCCGTACGTCATCTCCGGCGTCGGAGGGCGCTCGCTGTATGGGCTCGGGAGCCCGCTGCCGGAGAGCCGGGCTCGCCACAACGCCGGGTACGGGGCCGTTCTCGTCGACGCCTGCGCATCCGGCATGACCATCGAATTCCATGCGGTGGACGCCGGCCTCGTCGATTCGGAAACCGTCGGCACCCGATGCTCGCCGATGCAGGCGATCGACGGGGTCGTCCTGGTTGAGCCGGACGGCCGGTGGCACGTGCGCAGGCCCGGCCAGCCCGACTACACGTTCTTCTACGGCGATCCCGGCGACGTGGCGCTGCTCGGAGACTGGGATGGGGACGGTGTGCGTACCCCGGGGAGATATCGGCCGCAAACCGGGCTCGCCTACCTCACGAACGAGCTGCCGCCCGATGGCGGGGAAGGGGCCGGGGACCCGGCGCTGACCTTCCACTTCGGGATTCCCGGCGACCAAGTCCTCGTCGGTGACTGGGACGGCGACGGGCTCGACACCCTGGGCGTGCATCGCAACGGCAGCCTTTTTCTCGCCGACGACGCCGGCACCGGCGCCGCCGACCTCGTGTTCTGGTTTGGAACATCGACCGACGTGGCCTTTGGTGGAGATCCCGACGGTGACGGCAGAGACGGCGTGTTCCTGTACCGACCCTCCACCGGCGCCTTCTACTACACCGACTCGCCGCCGGGGGGGTTCGGGGTCGTCGCACCCACGGACGGGAGCCTGTTCTTCGGGGTCCCGGGTGACCGGCCTGTGATCGGCGACTGGGATGGGGATGGCGTCGACACCGTCGGGGTCTTTCGTCCCGGCGACGCAACCGTGTATGTCCGCGACGTCAACACCACCGGCCCCGCCGAAACGGCCTATCGATTCGGGGAAGCCGGCTGGGTTCCCGCCCGATGAGCCGCCTCCACTGATTGGGGCCCGACGGCAGGCCTCATGTGACCGAGATCACACGCACCCGGCGGCGCAGATCGATGTTCTGGTCGTATCCGCCCAGCACGAGAACCTGGTCGGTGCCGAGGCCGGTTGTCGTGGCAAAGGAACCTTGCGACCCCAGGTCCGCGACGATCGCCGAGGATCCCAGCCTGAGATCGATCATCTCAACGGTCCGACCCCCGCCACCGACCACCACCCGCTCCCCGTCGAGCAGCACCGCGCCACCGCGCAGCTTGTACCTCGGCTCGACGAGATCGGGACCGGCCGTGAACATGCCCGTAGCCGGGTCGTAGACCTCGGTGCTGCTGTGGATCGCCTGGTCATCGCCGGCGCCCCCGATCACCAGCACCGTGGCATTCGGGAGGAGCAGCGAGAAGTGCTTGGATCGCGGCTCCGTCATCGCACCCGTCTCCGACCAGGAATCAGACTCCGGGTCGTAGATCCAGGCACCGTCGGTGACGCCGCCTCCCTCGAGCTCTCCACCGGTGACGAGCACCCTCCCGTCCGCGAGGCTCACCGCATCCATCGCGTGGAGGGCAACCGGGAGCGGTTCAACCCGGGCGACCGATCCGGCGGAGACGTGGACGACCTCGGCCGACGCCGTGAAGGTGCGGCGGGCGATCCAGCCGCCGACGACGAGGATCGACTCGCCGCCGAGCAGCGCTGAGCCGTGACCGCCCCGGGGCTGGCTCAGCTCCCCGAGCAGCCGGATGCTCCCGGAGTCGGCGTCGAAGACCTCGACGGCGGCCAGCGGCGGCCGGCCTTCGCCGGGATACCCACCGATCAGCACCACATCGCCATCGGAAACGACCGTCGCCGTGTGGCCGTCGCGCGGTCCCAGGAGGTCCGGGCCGCGTACTACCGAGGCACCGTCGCTCGAGATGATGAACGTCTCGGCGGTGGCGAGCCCACAGCCATCGGTGACACAACCCCCGGCGACGAGCACCCTTCCGCTCGACAGCTCACTCGCCGTGTGGACCGCCCGGGCGGCGAGGAGCTCGAACGAGACGGCGGCCTGCACAGGCGTCGATGACCGGGGCTGCGCCGAAGTCGAAGGGCCGGTCGGCGCCGTCACTCCGGGCCGCCGTCCGCTTTCCTCGCTGCCGGTGCAGGCCCCGGAGGCCAGCAACACCAGAGCCACAACCACGACGCCCCACTTCCGCATCCATGGAGCAGAGGGCCGGTGGGCGATACGGGCCCGAATGGTCCTAGGCAGGCCGCCACGCCTCCCAGTAGGCGCCGAGGCGGCGAACGAAATCGGCCGGCTCCTCGGCGTACAACCGGGTGCCGATGGGCCGCGCCGCCAGCTGGAGGCGGGACCGGTTGCGAGCCAGAATTCCTTGGAGAACATGTCGGGCGTTCTCATCCGGCAGCATCTCTGGCTCCTCATCGAGCAGCCGGTAGAGCTGTGCCAGGTCGTGGTCGGCGCCAAGCGCCTCAGCAAGATCAGCTAGATCGGTCACGATGCTTCGCTGCAGCTCGGGCCACATCCCCTCCAGCAGCGTCATCTGAAATCGGAGATAGCGGGTGCGCTTGCGCCACTCGTGGAAGGCCTCAACGGTCCCGGCGCGATAGGCATCGTTCATGCGATTGCGGCCGCGCCGGTATACGCGCAGGAGGCCACCGCCGACCTGGGAGAACCCGTCCTCGAACCCTGCCGCCGGCCAGGCGGCGAAACGGCTCCGGGCGGCGATGAGATCGAGCACCACCTGCTCCAGCCGGGCTCCGGACACGCGGCGCCGGATCAGCTTGTCGCGCTCGGTGAGTCGTTCCCGGAGGCTGTCGAAGGCGCCCGGCTGCAGCACGTCCCGGTACAGGAACGAGAGGCCGATCACCGTTTCCACCATGACGGTGGCGTCCCGGGAGCTGCCGATGAGGCGTCCGACGTCGCGCAGTGCCACGTTTTCACGGCGATAGGCCCCGGCTCCCAGCGGATCGCGAACCAGGCGGAGCACGGCCCGCACCCTCCGGAGCGCCTTGCGGGCTTCGTGAATTCCTACGTCGATGCGCGCCTGGGTGAGAGCGGCGACTGCGAAGTCGAGTTGTTCGAGACTGATTCGCTTGAGCCCGGCCCCCAGGAACTCACCCCCGCCGAGATGGAAGTCGGGGCTCGGAGGGAGTGCGGTGGGCGAGTGACTCAGCCTGCCTTGATGGTCACGGTCGGTCACAGAACTCTCTTCGCTCGACTTCACCTACCGGATCCCGCCGGGCGGTCAGGGTTTTTGGCGAAACCGGAGCAGCCGCCATCCGCCGTAGCCGGCCAGGGCAGCGCCCACCACCGTCACGATGATCTGGCCGGGCCCGAAGGAATCCCCCTCCCGGCCGTAACCCAGTACGTCGGCGAGGAGCGCCGCCAGGATCAACACAACGCCGGACGCAACCGCCAGCCAGCCTGCTTCTCGATCGCTCATATCAGGCCTCCGAATCCCACATTACTCAAGTGCCGAGCCAGCGGTCGCGAAAACGACGCCACCCGATCCGCAGGACCGGCTCCGGTTGAGGGGATGCCTGCGGGAGATTGCGATCTTCGCTGTGCAGTTCGAGGGCCAGCTCGGCTTCCTCCACCCGTTTGCGCATCTCACGGACCCGCTCTTTGAGGAATTCGGCTTCCGTCTCGGCCCTGGCCGCCCGTTCCCGAGCCTCGGCGAGCTGTTGGCCGGCCTCATGCAGGTTGCCGAGCTGAGCCAGCATGTTGTCCCACGCATCGAGCGGAACGAGGATCGATCCGTCGGTCGAGCGGGCATCGGGACCATCCGGCTCACGGTGCGGCTCCGGCTCAGGGTGCGGCTCCGGCTCAGGGTGCGGCTCCGGCTCAGGGTGCGGCTCCGGCTCAGGGTGCGGCTCTGCGGTCGAGGCCGCCCCGGTCTCCCGCAAGTCGACGATCACCTCGGCCGGCGCGATCGTTCGGTCGAGCGCCCGCGCCCGGTCGACGACATCACCGTAGGCGACGAGCCGAAGCTCCGTGCCGGCCGAGCGCTCCAGCCGTGCCCGCACCTTCCCCTTCTTGGCCCACTTGCGGAGGGTGGCGATGGGAATCGACGTCTGCTCGTGTGCCTCCCGCAGCGTCATCCATTCGATTTCAGCCGGCAGCCGGTTCGCCGCACGTGGGGCCGACCGGGGCCGGGGGGAGGCCGCGGTCCGCCGGGCACCCGGATCGGGTTTCCGACCCGGATCACTGAACAGGAAAGCCAGATCATCCGCCACGAGTGCAAGCTTAGGAACCATCCACGGATCATGCAGTGGTCACAGCCGGCTGCGGGCCTTCTAGGATTCGACCCGAGAACGAGGACGGGCAATGGCGACCGAGCAGGAAATCCGAGAGGTAGTGGCACGGGTTGTTGACGGCCTCAATCCGGATGCAACACCGCCACCGGCGGCTTCACCTATTCCGACGACGGCTTCGGCCGGGCGGCTCGACCCGGCCGACATCGCCATTGGAGCGGACCACGGCGGGTACGCCCTCAAGGAGCGCATCGGCTTCAAGCTGAAGCAGGCCGGCTTCACGGTTCACGATTGCGGGACTCACACCCCCGAGTCGGTCGACTACCCCGACTACGCCCATGCAGTTGCCCGGCTGGTGGCCGACGGCGTCTGCACCGCAGGCATCGTCGTCGACGGTGCCGGCATCGGCTCCGCCATGGTTGCCAACAAAGTACCCGGCGTGCGGGCGGCCCTCAGCTACGACATCTCTTCCGCCCGCAACAGCCGCGAGCACAACCACGCCAACGTGCTCACCCTCGGAGCCGGTCTGATCGGCGAAGCGCTCGCCTGGCAGATTGTCGAAGCGTGGCTGGCGACCCCGTGGGGAGAGGGGCGACACGCCCGCCGAGTGGACAAGATCACAGCCATCGAGCGCAGCTATCGGAGCAGTTCATGACCGACCGCGACGCCCTCATCGAGGCGGTCACTCGGGAGGTCATCGCCTTCCTCGCCGCCGAGGAGGAGTGCACCGGCGACGACTGCGCGGTCCATTCATCCGAAAAGGTCAGAGCGATCGTTGCCAACGGTGCCAGTCGCGTCACTTTCTCGGGGCCGGCCGCAGAAGTGCCGGCCGACCTCCACCGGTACATCGATCACACCCTTCTCAAACCGGAAGCCACACAAGCCCAAATCGACCAGATCTGTGACGAGGCGGTCGAGTACAACTTCGCCTCGGTCATGATCAACCCCTCGTGGGTCAAGCACGCAGCCGCCCGCCTGAAGGGAACCGGCGTGGCCGTCGGCACCGTCGTCGGATTCCCCCTC
>JBFKDW010000031.1:0-30253 GCA_041619515.1 Acidimicrobiia bacterium | reverse complement strand
TGTGTTCACGTGGACTCCGGATGAGGGGCAGGGGCCGGGGGTGTATTCCTTTGATGTGGTGGTGACCGATGATGGCACGCCCAACCTGACCGATTCTGAGACCGTCACCGTCACCGTCGCCGAAACCAACCAGGCACCGGTTTTCGACGAGGACCTGCTCGATCGCAGCGATGGAGAGGGAGCCGGCATCAGCTTTTCAGTTCGGGCCCGAGATCCCGACCTTCCTGGCCAGGCCCTCGGTTTCGCGGCTACGGGACTGCCCCCCGGCCTGAGCATCCACCCTGCATCGGGTCTCATCAGCGGCACCGTTTCCTTCTCCGCGGCCGCCGACTCTCCCTATACGGTGGCCGTCACCGTCACCGACGAGGGCACACCCCGCCTGGACGCCACCGACTCGTTCACGTGGATCATCGTCGACAACAACCGGCTGCCGGTTGCCATCGCCGACTCTGCAGTCGCCGTCGAAGACGGGCCCGGGGCTCTCGTCGCGGTGCTCGCCAACGACTCGGACGCCGACGGTGACACGCTGACGATTGTGTCACACGATGCGCTGTCGGCGATGGCTGGGACGATCGTCCGTGAGGGGGCCGGCCTGCGGTACGTTCCAGCTCCGGACTTTGCCGGGCCCGACTCGTTCTCCTATGCGGTCGGGGACGGGCTGGGTGGCCGGGCATCCGCCACGGTAACGGTGACGGTCGACCCTGTCGACGACGCCCCGGTCGTCGCACCGGTGGGGGACAGGGTCCTCGAATACGGCGCATCGCTGGGGTTCTCGGTAGCCGTCACCGACGTCGACACGCCCCCAGCGTCACTGGTCTTCGCCCTCGGTTCAGGCTCTCCGGCTGGCGCTGTACTCGGCGCCGGCGGAGTGTTCGGCTGGACTCCGGGCCCGGAGCAGATCGGGACCCACACCGTCACCCTGTTGGTGAGCGACGCATCCTCTACCGTCCCCGCCAGCTTCTCCGTTGTGGTCCTCCAGCCCAGCGCCCCCCTTCCGCCGGCTCCGATTCCTCCATCACTGGAGATTGCGCCGATTGCACTGCACCATGTCGACGAGCTCACGCCTCTCAGTGTCAGCGTGGTCGCCCGCAACACCGATGATCCACCCGTCTTCCACCTCCTCACCGGCCCGCCCGGGGCGAGCATCAACCCGACGACCGGAGTGTTCAGCTGGACGCCCGCCGAGAACCAGGGCCCCGCTGTGTTCGAAGTGGTGGTCGGGGTTGCGGCAGGTGGTTCCACCGCCACCACTGCGTTCCAGGTGGCGGTTGCCGAGGTCAACCTGGCGCCGGTGCTGGTTCCCGTCGCCGACCAGGCGTTCACCTCGGGAGAGGGATGGGTCGTGCAGCTGACCGCTTTCGACCCCGATCAACCGGCCGGTCCGCTCCGCTACAGCTTTGCCGGCAGGCCACCGACCGGGTTGGAGATCGATCCCATCACCGGCATCATCGGCTGGGCGGGCTCCGTTCGCCCGAGCCCAGGCAGCTATCCCGTCTCGGCGGTCGTCACAGACGAGTCCGGCCTTGGCGCGGAAATTCAGTTCGTCGTTCGGGTCACAGACCCGGGCGCGCTGACGCGACGCGATCTCCTCGTACAGCAAGGCGCCGGCTTTGCGGACGGCGGGGCGTTCGTCGAGGGCGATACCCGGCCCGTCGTCAAACGAACGCTCGTGATCATGGGCCGGGCGGCCGCCTTCACGACCGGGGCGCTTCGCATCCCGATGCTGGTGATCACAACGCTCCTCCTGCTGCTCGCCACGGTCGGCAGGGTGAGCCTGTTTCCACTGCTCAAAGGAGGCCGTTCGCACACCGGGACCGTCGTGCGGTGGGACGCCGAACGGGGCTTCGGCTTCATCCGACCAGACGACAACGGCAAGGACGTCTTCGTCCACAGCACGGCTCTCCGCCGGGGCCAGCACGGGTGGTTCGAGCCCGGCGCGGTCGTGCAATACCGGGCCGTTTCGGGGCCGCAGCGAGACTACGCCCGCCGGCTCAAGAGGGTGGACGGCCAATGACCTCTCCACGGCGCATACACAAGGTGCTGCTCGTCGAGGACGACCCGAGCATCCAGGCGCTCGTCGGCGAGGCGCTCAAGCCGCTCGATGTCGTCGTTGTCGGCGTCACCGATGGGCGGGATGCCCTGGCACGCTTTCGCGATGTGCAACCCGATCTCGTGTTGCTCGATATTGCCTTGCCGGGCGTCAGCGGCTGGGACATCCTTGCCGAGCTCCGATCGATCGACGATGCGGCCGGCGTGCCGGTCATCATCGTCACCGCTCACGGCCAATCCGATTGGGAGGCGGCGGCACTGAGGCGAGGCGCCAACCTGTTCGTCGAGAAACCGTTCCGGATCGCCACCCTCGTCGGACAGGTGGCGAACCTCCTGGGCACGAGCGAGCGGCCGGCCGGCGCCGGCGAGACAGGCTGACCGCACACGCCTGCGGCACGGCTGCCGAGCCCATCTTGATTTCCGCTTTCTTCCAGGGCTAGCATGCCGTCTGGATGAACATGGAAAGGGGTCGGGTGTCATGAGAATCTCTACTGCTTCGGTCGTGGCGGTGCTGCTGGTGTTGACTGCGGCGGTGCCGGCCGGGGCCGAGGCTTCCAAGACGGTGGTGTGCCATCAGACGGGCAACGGCGCCGTCCATGCCATCGAGGTTTCGGACAACGCCGTTGCCGCCCATCAGAACCACGGCGACGGGTTGATTGGTGACCCGGTTCCCGGCATGGATGGGTTCGTCTTCGGCGAGGACTGCATCGCCGAGCCGGTCGGTCCGGCCCCTGGCTGCTACGAGAATGTTTCCGATTCGAAACAAGATCTTCTGTACGCGGGCCCGGTGGATACGCCGAGCAACATTCAAGCCTCCAACACCACAGACGGAAATTGCGGACTGGCGTCGGGCTCGGGCCTCGCATTGGTCGTCGCCGACGACTCGGCCGCAGCCGATGCCAAGTGCCTGGCCCTCAACGGCTCCCTCCTCCTCGGTGTTTCTCTCTTCGATTTCGGGTATACCGGGTTCCCGCCCAATGCCTGGGTCTGTGGCGGCACTTCGTAGCTCGTTGCGCACCGTCCCACCGGCCGTGAGTGCACGGATTTGACGACGGGTTTTGGCGTGGCATGGAGGACGGTGGGGCCGCCGGTCACACGAGCGGCCCGACCGGCCGTCTCGCCGCGCTGGACGGTGTGGACCTCTTCAATGTGCTGTGCGTGCCCGGGGTCTCTGATCCGACGGTCTTGGCGGAAGCGGCCGCCCTTTGCGAGAAGCGACGGGCGTTCCTGGTCGTGGACCCTCCGGTGACAACCGACACCCCGGTGGTTCTGGAAACGCTGATCAACGGTACCGATCTTCCCAAGTCCAATTACGCCGCCGTCTACTGGCCGTGGCTGGTGATCACAGACCCCCTGCGGCCCGGCCAGACACGTGCCGTGCCGCCCAGCGGGACCATCGCAGGCGTGTACGCCCGGACGGACGCTCGCCGGGGCGTGTGGAAGGCGCCGGCCGGAGTCGAGGCCACGATGATCGGCGTTCGGGACCTGGCGTATCTGCTCACCGATGCGGAGAACGACGGCCTCAACAGGCGAGGCGCCAACTCGGTTCGCATCCTGCCATCGGCCGGACCGGTGGTGTGGGGAGCTCGCACGCTGCGGGGTGCCGATGAACTGGCCGACGAGTACAAGTATGTGCCCGTTCGCCGGACTGCCCTCTTCATCGAGGAGAGCATCTACCGGGGCATCAAGTGTGCGGTCTTCGAGCCGAACGACGAGCCGCTCTGGTCACAGCTCCGGTTGAGCATCGGCACCTTCATGGACACCCTGTTCCGGCAGGGGGCCTTCCAGGGCACCACACAGCGAGAGGCGTATTTCGTGAAGGTCGGCCGCGAGACCACGACGCAAGCAGACATCGACCAGGGAGTCGTGAACATTGTCCTCGGCTTCGCCCCGCTCAAACCTGCCGAGTTCGTCGTTATCGCGATTCGGCAACCGACCAGCGAGAGCCAAACCTGAGGGGGTCCCGATGCCGCAATTCACCCCTGGGCAGGCTTGAGCTGAAGCGCCGAGCGGATTACCACTTTGCGTGTTGCCACCGAAAGTGGTAAATTCGGCCACCGATTAGTCACAGTTCCGATGAGGGGGATGACATGCGTAGGTTCACAGTTCTTTTCGTGACAGGGCTCTTAGTGGCGGGACTGGCTGCACCGGCAGGAGCGTCACATCGGTTCTCGGTATTGACGACCATGACCTACAACCTCTACGTCGGCGCCGATCTCGGGAGCCTCAATCCGGGTCTCATCCTCCCGACAATCGTCAAGACCAACTTCCCCGAGCGCGCGCAGGCCATTGCCGCCGAGATCGATCGGCGCAATCCCGACGTGATCGGACTGCAGGAAGTGTCCGACCTCAGCGTGACCTTTGCAGACGGGACGCCTGTCCCGGGCCAGCCACAACTCGACTATCTCGACATCCTGCTCGACGCACTTGAAGCACGGGGCGAGAAGTACGTGGTTGCCTCCGAGGTTGTGAACGCCGAGGTTTCGCTTCCGCTCGATGACAGCTTCACGGTCTTCGGCAACCTCACCGACCGGGACGTCATCCTGGCCCGGTCTCGAACCACCAGCACGTCCAATGCCAGGAGCGGCAACTACCGGGTCAATTTCGCCGTCCCAGGATTTGGCATCGAGTTCACCCGCGGCTGGACCTCGGTGGACGCCAAGGTGGGCGGCGCGCAATTCACGTTTGTCAACACGCATCTCGAGGTCGAGCCCGACTTCACAACCTTCGAAGGCATCTGTCTGGTCGAGAGTGCCCCGGTGCCGTGCCAGATTCCTCAAGCCGAGGAGCTCGTCAACGAGGTCTTGGCCAAGAGTGAGCACCCGACGGTCTTGCTCGGCGACTTCAACGCCGAGCCGGGTACCACGGCGTACGACATCATCAAAGGGGCCGGGCTTGCAGATGCGTGGAACGACCAGCTGTTCCGCCACCGGCCCGGCTTCACCTGCTGCCAGGACGAACAGCTCGACAACGAGAAATCGAAGCTCGACCAGCGCATCGATCAGATTTGGCTCGGCAAGGGCGTGAATCCCCGGTTCGTGCTCGCCGGCACCGTCGGCGATCGATGGTGGCAGAAGACACCGAGCGGGCTTTGGCCCTCGGATCATGCGGGGGTAGTTGCCTACTTGATCTGGAGGTGACGGCACGAGCTCACGGCCGGTAGCCAGCCGCTTCAAGTAGCGTTGCCCGAAGGGAAGACAGGGGGGTGACATTCATGTCAATCCGCACTCGTACGACAATCGGAATAGTGGTGGCGGTCGCATGGATGGGCGTCGCGGCGGTATGGGCCGTCCAACGGTTCGAATCCGACATCGAGGAGCGAGCTGCCCTGGCCCTGGAGACGGTCGGGATTGTCGATGTACAGCTCCGGGTGGAGGGCCGCGACATCATCGTGGAGGATGTCGGCACCGTGCCGGCCGAGACGGTGCTGGCGGTGGTGGGTTCGCTCGAAGGTGTGCGCCGGGTCGACTTTGAGAGTGTCCAAGCGGGCCAAGCCTCGCCCGATAATCCGACGGCTACCACGGTGCCGGGAGCGGACCAGACAACTACGACGCCACCTCCCTCCACAACCACCACCTCGCTTCCCCAGGCGGCCCCGCAGGCGAGCTTGGTGGCGACGCTCGATGGACCGGATTTTCTGCTGTCCGGTGTCGTGCCTAGCCAGGAAATCGCCGATGAGCTGCTGGCTGCCGCCAATATTGCATACGCCCCGTTTGTCGAATCCGACCTCATCGTTTCGGAGGACGTCTCGGCTCCGCCATGGCTCGCCGGAGCCCGGTTCGGGCTGAGTCTTTTGCCGATGATCACCGACGGGACGATTCGGGTGGAAGGCGACAGGGTGGAGCTCACCGGCCGCTCGCCGAATGGGGAGTATCTCGCCCTATTCGAGGGCGCAGTCTCTCAGGCGTTCGGCATTGACGACATCGAGAACAACGTTGCCATTACCAACCTCACGCCACCGGTGTTCAAGGCCCGAATGGACGATGGCATCCTCACACTCACTGGGACGCTTCCGAGCGAGGATATTCGCCAGCTCCTCGTGGGGGCTGCGGTCGCGACCTATGGCGAGTCTGCAGTCGTCAATGAGCTCGACCTCGGCGAGGACCTCTACACGTCCTTCTGGATGTTCACTATGCCGGGGGTGTTCCAACTCTTGCAGCCGTTCCCTGCCTACGAGTTTCAAGTCGTCGACGGCGTCACCTCCGGTGCGTTTCGGGGAGGCGCCTCGTTTGCGTTTGGCAGTGCTGAATTGACACCCGAATTGAGACAGGTACTGGACATCGGGGTGGCGGTGCTCTCCCGCGATTTTTCGCTCGGTACCCGGGTGGAAGGTCACACCGACTCGGTCGGCGCAGAGGGATTCAACCAGGGGCTGAGCGAAGCCAGGGCACAAGCGGCCGTCGACTACCTCATCGCGAGCGGGATCGCACCCGAGCGGCTGAAAGCGCTCGGATTCGGAGAGCTGCGGCCTTCCGCAAGCAACGACACCGTCGAGGGTCGCCGACAAAACCGTCGAGTCGAGTTCATCTTCGGGCCGGTTGCCGAAATAGCGGCAGGACCCTAGAGCGAACCTCCACCGATAGCTTTTCGATCGCCGACGCTGCGATTGCGTTCCTTCTCGATTCGTAGCGGGGCGAAATATGGCCTGTTGGTCTCCAAGCTCGAGGCGGCCTTCGGGTTATGAGGTCGGTGATTCCGCCCGGGTTGTGGTGTTTGGCGGCCAAAGGGTCCGTCGGACCTGAATGGTCAGCTATCGCGAGGGGTCTGGAGCCGTGGGAGTGGATGGCGCCGTTACGGTGCGATGTTCTCGCCGGGCTCGTTCCCTCGGGTGAGGGAGGCGACCGGGAGACTGATCTTGAAGGACGATCCGGTGCCGGTGCCATCGGAGTGGGCAGTGACGTCCCCGCCGTGGAGGCGGGCGATTCGGCGGGCAATGGTCAGGCCGATGCCGGTTCCGCCGGGGCTGGACCGTTCACCACGAAAGAACCGGTCAAACACCGCTTCGAGCTGTGACGGATCGATTCCCTTGCCGGTGTCGGAGACCGTCACCCAGGCAGTTGCGTTGTCGGTTCCTGCGCTGAGTTCGACCCGGCCACCTGACGCTGTATAGCTCAGGGCGTTGCCGAGGATGTTGGTGAACACCTGGGCGATCCGATCGGGGTCTACCACGACCGGGATTGGAGGTTGGTCGGCGATCACGAGCTCGACATCCTTGTCGCGGAATTGAGGCTCCAGGTGGGCTGCGACCTCACGGGCGATCGCTCCCAGGTCTGCCGGTGCGGGTCGTAGGTCGAGGGGGCCCCCCTCGAAACGGGACAGTGTGCTCAGATCGTTGGCCAGTCGTTCGAGTCGGGTGGCTTCGCGGCCGGCAGCCGCGAAGATCTCTTCGGTTGGTTCGAAGACACCATCGGTGAGGCCTTCCATGTAGCCCTTGATGGTGGCCAGAGGGGTCCGGAGTTCGTGTGCGAGCTCCGATATCAGTTGAATCCGCCGCTGCTCGGTGTCCTGAAGGGCTGCGGCCAGCTGGTTGACGTCTTCGGCCAGGTCGGCGAGTTCGCTTTCATCGGGAATGGACACACGCTCCGCGTAGGAGCCGCCGGCGAGCCTCCGGGTGGCACGCCCGACGGCTTCCAATGGTCGCAACACACGACCAGACGCAAAGGCTGCAACCAGCAGCGCCGTTACTGTGCTGGCTGCTCCCGCTACCAGGAGCGCCCGGTTGAACCCGCCGAGAACGCCGGTCTCGAGGTCGACGGCGACGCTATGACCCATGGAGCCACCCATTGTTGACTCCATCGCTCGAATATGTTCGTCAACGAAGGTGGGTGCGAGGCGGTTTCCCATCACGAGCATCGTGACGAGCCCGACGAGGACCACCGCGATGTGGGAAGCGAACAGTCGGGTGCGTAAGCTCCGAAAACGCTTCGTCACATGGGCCGTCCCACGAACTTGTACCCCACACCGCGCACCGTGCCTATGAAGCTGGGATCGGCAGGGTTGTCGCCGAGGACCTTTCGGATGTTGCCGATGTGGACATCAACCACCCGTTCGACCCCGTAATAGTCGAATCCCCAGACGCGCTCCAGAAGCTGGGCTCGGGTGAACACTCGTCCGGGGGCGGCGGAGAGGGCCGTGAGGAGATCGAATTCCAGGGCGCTCAACTCAACAGGCCGACCGTCCCTAACCACGGTCCGAGCGGCGGTGTCAATTGAGAGTCCATCGAACTCGACCACCTCGGTGATCGGGCCCCCGGCTAGGGATCGGCCCCGGCGCAGTACCGCTTTGATGCGCGCCACGAGTTCACGCGGGCTGAAGGGCTTGGTGACGTAATCGTCGGCACCGACACTGAGTCCCACTACCCGGTCGATCTCCTCGGCTCGGGCCGTCAGCATGATCACCGGAACCTCCGATCGACCCCGGATCTGGCGCAGCAACTCGATTCCGTCAACGTCCGGTAGTCCGATGTCGAGGATCACGAGATCCGGCGACGTGGCCCGGATACGATCCAGCCCTTCGGCGCCGTTGGATGCTTCCACTATCTCGAACCCTTCGCTCTCCAGATAGCGACGAACCATGCCGCGAAGCTCAAGTTCGTCGTCCACGATGAGAATGCGGCGACCGTCCACCGCGCGATGCTAGAGGGCCCGGCATAAGAGCCGGGCCCTCGGGCCAAATCCGAGAACCGGAATGAGACCTGTCAAGTGGTGTCCCCGTTGGTGCCCATCATCGAGTCCCAGTCCTGGGAGTCCATGTCCCCGTTGGTGCCCATCATCGAGTCCCAGTCCTGGGAGTCCATGTGACCGTTGGTGCCCATCATCGAGTCCCAGTCCTGGGAGTCCATGTGACCGTTGGTGCCCGTCATCGAGTCCCAGTCCTGGGAGTCCATGTGACCGTTGGTGCCCATCATCGAGTCCCAGTCCTGGGAGTCCATGTGACCGTTGGCGCCCATCATCGAGTCCCAGTCCTCAGAATCCATGACGGGGTGAAACTGCGACGGTGTGTTCCCCTGGTCTCGCTCTGAGGGTGCTTGGCTGGAACCGGCCCCGGCGAGGGCGATTCCCGGGATGGCCGCTACCAGAGCGAGGGCGGCAATTGTTGTGATGCTTCGCTTCAACATGTTCGTCGTTCCTTTCGGTGCTTGATTGTTGGTATCAGTGAGCGGCGACTTCATCGTGAGTTCGCCAACTCGGCGCGACGAGCGTCGTACTCGGCACGTTCGATCTCTCCTCGGGCAAATCGCTCGGCAAGGATCTGCTCGGCACGTCGGTAGGGGCTGATATCCCGCACGTCGTTTGGGCGCGGCACCAACCATGCAATGAGCACGGCTATCGAGCCCCAGAACAGGAGCATCCAGAGAGCTCCGTATCCACCAAATCCCCAAATCATGAGACTGCCTTTCAAGTCGGTCGGTTTCTATTACCCGGTAAGTGGACCACGGGGCGGTCAAGCCAAGAACATCGCTTGTGTCAAGCTTTGATAAAGATCAGGCCGGTCTCGTCGGCTTTCCCAGGCTCCCGATAGAGACATTGTTCGACAGGCTGCCGATCGGTGACGGGATAGGAAATCTGTCAGAAGTGCTTGGCCTTCCATTTGACTGGAAGGTGTATAACGGGGCACCGATACGAGACGAGGCGTGTGGATCGGTCACGTCCTGGCACAGTGAACGCGGCCATTAGCAAGGGGGTTACCCATGGCGACGGAGATCAACACCGGCGGGTCTTTCGAAGAGAGGCGATATGGCTGTCGATTTCAGCAAGATGCGCCTCAAGCAATTCGAGGTCTGTCTTGCCGTCGTTCAGCCGGTTGCGGGGCCGATCGGGTTCTGGGTCCGTCCAGCTCGTCGTTTGGCAGGTGGCGAGGTTGAAGCCGGCGAGGCTCCGGCCAGGGCCAGCACCAGGCCCCCACCGGGCTGCAGCGCCAGCGCTCCCGGCTGGTCGGGGAGCTCCCACGTGTCGTGGAAGTGGCCGGAGGGGCGATAGCAGTGGAGGCGGCGTTGCTTGATGTCGATCCAGTAGAGACGAGCGGTTTCCGCGTTCCACACGGGTTCTTCACCCAGGGTGCAGCGAGCATCTACCACGCATCGATCATGTCAGCGCCTCGGCGTACAGCTCAACCGGGTGCATGACCCGGTAGTCCGATGCCAGGTGGATGCGGAGCTGCATCTCACACCCCGGGTTGGCCGACGCCACGATCCGAGCCTCGGTGGCGGCGATCTGATCGGCCTTGCGGCTTCCCAGCTCGGCCGAAGTCTCGGGGCGAAGCACCGAATAGACCCCGGCGGCTCCGCAACACATCGCCAGCGGGTCGATTTCGACCGGGAGGTATCCGGCGGCGCGGATAAGTGCGCGGGGAGGCTCGATGATTCTTTGGGCGTGGCGCAGGTGGCAGGGGTCCTGCATGGCAACCGGAGTGCCCGTCTCGGCCAGCGTCGGGAGGCGGCCGTCGGCGATGGCGCCGGCGACGACCTCGGTGATGTCCCGGACCCGGTCGGCCCATGGATCTTCGCCCGGCGCCCAGCCCCCGTACTCCTTCAAGTGGGCCCCGCACCCCGCCGCGTCGACCACGATGAGGTCGTAGCCGGCGAAGGCCTTTTCGTTGGTCGCGGCCAATGCCCGGGCTTCGTCGGCAGCGCCGTCGTGGGCGGCGAGCGCCCCACAGCAGACTTGCCGGGCCGGCACTTCCACCCGGTAGCCGGCCCGTCGCAGCACCTCAATCGAGGCGGTGTGGACGTTTGAGAACCACGGGTCCATTACGCATCCGGCCAGGAACGCGGCGGTGCCCACCTGCGGAGAAAGCGGCTCCCACGCCTCGCCACGCGTACTCAGCACGCGAATGGGAAGCGGACGGATCCCGCCGAGCGGCCGGCCGAGACGACTCGGCAACCACCGGGGAGCTCGCAGGCGCTGACCGATCGCTGCCAGCATTGTTACCACAGCAACGGCTCGGCTGCTGCCGAGGCCCCGTCTGCCGAGCAGGCGGCCCCGGGCCCGCCGGGTGGGCGAAGGCCGCTGAGCAGCGAGCTCTGCTCGGGCGCCCTCCATCGCTCGACCGAAGGGCACGAGCGACGGGCAGGCGACTTCGCACGCCCGGCATTGCAGGCAGAAACCCATCATCTCCTCGAAGGTCTCGTTGATCTCGACGAGCCCGTCAGCCACAGCACTCATGGCCGTCAATCGGCCCCGGGGTGAGGCAGTCTCTTCGCCCGTCAGCCGGAAAGTGGGGCATGCTGGCAGGCACAGCCCGCATTGGATGCAGGCGGCCAGCTCCTCCCGACGGGGCGCGTCGGGGGTCACCCATCCCCTGCTCATAGGTTCCCCGGCAGTCGTCCCGGGTTGCAGATCCCGAGCGGGTCGAAGGCAGCCTTGACGCGTCGCTGCAGCTCGAGACTCGGACCGGGCGGACCCCACGGGTCGACGTGCTCGTAGAGAGTGTCCGGCGCTCGCTCGACGACGACGGCGCCTCCGACACCGGTCGTCCACTCCCGGAGGGTATCGAGGACCCCGGCGGCCGGCGCGCTCGGCCCGGCCAGCCGAACCTCACCGACTCCGAAGGCGGCCTGGTAGCTCCACCCCGGTGGGGCCCGGTCGGCGGCCGCCCGCGTGAGGCTGGCCGGAACGCGTATCACGAGCACCGTTTCCCCGACCAGCGACTCGGGCCAGTCGAGCCCATCGACGACGGTTCCGCCCAGCTCGGCAGCTTGTGCCTCCACCTCGGCCGAAGTTCCCGTGAGATACACCCGGGCGGTGCCGTTTTCTTCGAGGACGGCCAGGGGTCGATAGGCGGTGGCCAGGGCCTTCTCGGCGCTTTCGACTGTGACCGTGGCTGCGCGGGCACCGAGCGGCCACAGCTTGAGGGCAACTCGGGTGATCAAACCGAGCGCTCCGAACGATCCGGTGGCGAGGCGGGGCAGGTCGTAGCCGGTCACGTTCTTGACCAGGGGAGCGCCCGCCCGCACCACCCGGCCATCGCCGGTGGAGAGCACGACCTGGAGGGTGCGGTCGCGGATCGGTCCGTAACGGAGCCGGCCCCAGCCGGATTGCCCGGCTGCGATCGCACCCCCCACGGTCGACGCCCCCGGACGCTCCGGCAGCACCGCCGTTTGGCCTCCTTCCATCAAGCGGGTGGCGAGGTCGGCGACGCCGACTCCGGCCTCTGCTACCACGGTGAGGTCGGCGGGGCTCCACTCGAGGATCCGGTTCATACGCTCAGTGGAGATCACAATGGCGGGCTGGATCCGGTGGCCGAAGCCCTGATGGGATCCGCCTCCCCAGAACAGCACGGGCAACTCGCGCTCGGCGGCGGCGTCGAGCACGGCCGCAGCCTCTTCGGAGGTGGCGGGGGCAAGGACCAGATGGCCTTCAGTAAGGGGCGCACCGGCTTCCACCTCGAGGTGGCCGAACTTTCGGGCAATCGTCTCGACGGTCATTGAGCAGGCGCCGGTCGTCCGTAGTCGAAGCAACGAGACCCGGCGGGAAGTATCTTGCCGGGATTGAACAACCCGGTTGGGTCGAAAGCCTCACTCAGCCGTGCTTGCGCATCCAGGTCGACCGGTGAGAACACGAGCGGCATGAGGTCCCGTTTTTCGAGCCCGATACCGTGCTCACCGGACAGCGTGCCACCAACTGCCACCGATGCCGCCACGATTTCGTCGCCCGCCGCTTGGACTCGTTCCATGGTTCCGGGCACCGAGGCGTCGAACGACATCAGCGGGTGGAGGTTGCCGTCGCCGGCGTGGAAGACGTTCATCACTTCCAGGCCGTGGCGTTCGGCAATTTCGTTCACCGTGTCCAACACCTCAACCAGCCGGCTGCGCGGCACGACGGTGTCGTGCAGGTAGTAGTCGGGCGCCCGCTGGGCGACCGCACCGAAGGCGGCTTTGCGCCCTTTCCACCACGTGGCGGCCTCGGCAGCATCGGCAGCGACTTGGACCGACGTCGCACCGTGTTTTCGAGCGATGTCGGAGAGGATTTCGGCCTCGGCCTCCACCGCGGCCGGATGACCGGCCAGCTCGGCGAGCAGGACGCCGGCGGCGTCGGTGGGAAACCCGGCGTGAATCCAGTTCTCGACGAGCTCCACTATCACCCCGTCCATCATCTCGAGGGCCGCCGGTATGACACCTGCCGCCACGGTGTCCGAAACGGTCGCCGCGGCATCGGCGGTATCGCCGAAGGCGAGGAGCAAGGTGCGAGTGGCGGGAGCGTCCTCGGTCAGCCGCACGAGGACGCGAGTGACGATGCCGACCGTCCCCTCCGATCCCACCACGACTCCGCGCAGGTCGAGGCCGATCGGGTCCGGCGCCGCCCCCCCGAGCACGACCACTTCGCCGTCGGCGGTTACCAGCTCGACCGCCAGCACATGAGCAACGGTGGTGCCGTCGGCCAGGCAGTGCGGCCCTCCGGCGTTGGTGGCGACGTTGCCTCCAATGGTGCACGCGGACTGCGACGATGGGTCGGGCGCGTAGTGCAGGCCGAGCGGCGCGGTGTGCTGCGAGAGCTCCAGGTTGATCAGCCCGGGTCCGACCCATGCGGTGCGCGAGGCGGCGTCGACTTCGTGGATGTCATCCATCCGGGTCAGCACGACGAGGACCGCCGGCTCTGTGGGCACCGCGCCGCCCGCCAAGCCGGTGCCGGCCCCCCGTGCCACTATCGGGAGTCCGTACCGGTCGGCGATGCGCACGATCCCCACAATCTCGTCGGTCGTTCGGGGATGCACGACGGTCTCGACCGGTCCAGTCCTCATGCCCGCATCGCGGGCATACACATGACGCTCGAGCGGGTCCGTCTTGACCCGGCCGGGGCCCAGCAGGGCCGTGAGCTCGGCCGTCAGCGACATGGACCGAGGCTACCCGGAGTCAGGCACCTCCCGAGGCGGCCACGAGCCAAACCGAGAATCCGCAAGCCCGGCTTCTCACTAACAGCGGGGGCGGTTCGATCCCGACCGAGGCGACATGAGTCGACCAGACCGCTCTCGGCGAGACCGATGAGCGCGGGAAAGGTCACCCATGAGCCTCACCCCCACAACCCGCCGCCGGTTCTGAGACCTTCGACCCTGGCTCAACGTTCGTCTGATCGCACATACTGGACCTGGAAACGACGAGGAGGGTGCATATGCAGACCATCAAGGACGCCACCGCGGAGTTCCTAGCCAAGAAGCGCATCGCCGTCACGGGCGTTTCCCGGCAACCGAAAGGGCACGGCAGCAACCTCGTCTATCAGCGGCTGCGCGCACGTGGCTACAACGTCTTCGCGATCAACCCGTCCGCCGATCAGGTCGAAGGGGACCCGTGCTACCACGACCTGAAGTCTGTCCCGGAGGGGGTGGAGGCGGTGGTGATCGGGACTCGCCCTGAGACCGCGGAGGCCACCATGCGCGAGTGTGTCGAGCTCGGAATCCGGCACGTGTGGATGCACCGGGGCCCGGGCCCCGGGAGCGTGTCGGAGAGCGCAGCCGCCTACGGCCGCGAGCAGGGAATCAACGTGATCGACGGCGGTTGCCCCCTCATGTTTGGCCCCACCGCTGATTTCGGTCACAGGTGCATGAAGCCGATCCTCACGCTGACCGGAGCGGTGCCGCGCAAAGTGTGACAGGTTGCCTGACAGGCTGAGTCCCTCAAATCGGCCAAGGAACGAAAAAAGCTCGGCCGATGGCCTTTGCTCGTAGCGAGCGCCGGATTTGAACCCGCGACCTTCGGGTTATGAGTTAGAAGGTGGCGGCCGAGATGTTGGGTCACCCGCCGGGCACGGGCACCACCTCGTCACAGAAGACCTCTACATCAATGGGAGAATCCTCGGCCTGGACGCCAGCTGCGAGGACATCGGCAGTCCCGCTGTAGCTCATGGTGGTCCCGTCAATCACGACGTCTGTCGGCGCAACCAGCCATACGTCATCGGGGGAGGTTTCGAACCCGACGGCCACAAAGCCCGGGATGCCCGTGAGCGTCAGCAACTTGTCGCCACTGCTCGCAACGGCTCCGATGCCGATGTCGCTGATCATGCAGGCCTCCTCGACCTGCAGCTCGAACGTACCGGCAGACACGGTGACCGTGGCGGTTCCGTAGCCTCCAGACGTTCCCCCACCGTCTCCACCGCCTGACCCTCCGTCCCCTCCAGCACCGGCCTGGGTTGTCGGGACGACTGGAGTCCCCGTGGTAACGGTGCTGTCATCGCCGCCACAGGCGGTCGAGATGACTGCGATCAACAAGACACCGGCCGTAAGTGGCGCAAGCTGAGAGGCACGAGTGGCTATTGACGCGAACATGACGATCTCCTTCGGTCGTTGATCGACCCCATCCACTCACCGTCCATTTCGCCTCGGAGGTGGCCGGCCACCCACAACGTCGCCCGGAGTGGGAAACGAACCGACCAATGAGCGGGCCGCATCCCGGGCAACCGGCCATCCAGGTCACACGTTCCAGGGGCGCGTTTTGTGTCACACCCGGCTGGTACGTTGCGGGTATGGAGTTAGGTGATAGAAGGCGCGTGGGTGATCGACCGGACGCGAGGCGGGTGTCCGAAGCCCATACAACACTGACCCGGGCGTTTGTCGGGCTATTGGATCTCGTCCCTGAGCTGGAATCCGACGAGGCCTACTTTCGCAATGCGGCGACCGATATGGTGTCGTGGTTGACCTTCGATCTCGGTGTCGCCCCCCGCACCGCTCGGGCGTGGGTGCGGGTGGGCCGGCGCTTGGTTGATCTCCCGTTGGTCCGGGAGGCACTGGCGGCCGGAGCGCTGTCATTCGACGAAGTCCAGGTGCTCTGCCGGTTCGCCACTCCCGACAATCAAGGCCGGCTAATTCAGCTGGCACGCGACGTGCCCCAGGCCGACCTCGCAACTGCCATCAAAGAGCAGCTCGATGAGGTAACGAAACAGGAAGAGCCGGTCGGGCTGGTGGAGGAGCCGCCGGCCGCTGAGCTGCGGATGTGGTGGGAGGAGGATGACCTCAACTTGCGGGGCCGCATCCGGGGTGCTGACGGCGTGCTGGTGGAAACGGCCTTGCTTCGCCTCGGCGCCAAGGCGCCCCTCGACCCCGCCAGCGGGCTGTTCCGGGATCCGGATGAGCGCTACGGCGAAGCACTCGTGCAAATGGCCTCTGAGTCCCTCGCCGAGGACCGGGATCACGACCGGGCCACCGTGGTCGTCCACGTATCAGCCGATGAACTCCGGGACAGAAACGCAACTGCCGTGGTGGGTGGCAGGCGGATCCTGCGCGACGAGCTGCTCAGGCTCACCTGTGATGGCCGGGTGCAACCCGCTATTGATGATCCGGGCGGGTTCACCGTCGGGATCGGACGGGTGAGCCGCCAGATTCCCGGCTGGCTGCGTCGTCTGGTCTTCGCCCGCGATGGGGGATGCCGGTTTCCCGGATGTGGGCGCACCCGTTGGACTCACAGCCACCACATCGTTCATTGGGCCGAAGACGGTCCCACCAACCTGGACAATCTCGTGACTCTCTGCGGGTTCCATCATCGACTTATCCACTCCCAGGGGTGGGACGTTGTCGGCAATCCCAACGGAGAGCTGCTGTTCCTGAACCAATGGGGCGTCATCCACCAACCGATCCGCCCCCGCTTCGATCCTGGACACGTTGGTGACCTGCTCGACGGCATCAGCAACTACGGACGAGGGCGCCTCCGACGGATGGCCCTCGCCAACGCACCGCCCTAGCGGGCCGGGCTACCGCGACACGTCGCGAAACACAACGGAAGACCTTTGCGACTTGGGTAGGAACCGTCCTATACTTCCCGGTCCGCGGTAGCGCGTACCCGTCCGCTTCCAGAGGGTCCTTCACCCCGACCAGTTGAAGGACTGACCCACGGGAGACGGACCTCATAGGTCGGCGGTTTTGCTCGCTCAGAGTGAAGCGCCGACTTTGCGCGTGTCTGCGGCAAGTTTGAGAGCTGCCTTCCGGCGGCTCGAGTAGGAAGTAGCGGGCTCGCCCGTGGATCGGGCCGGGCCCTCCCGGCACTCGACAGAGAGTAGAAAGCATGCCAACCATTCAGCAGCTGGTTCGTCAGGGCCGGACGCCGAAGGGCAACAAGGAGAAGACGCCCGGTTTGGGCGGGGCCCCCCAGCGGCGGGGTGTATGCACACGCGTCTACACCGTCACCCCCAAGAAGCCCAACTCGGCCTTGCGCAAAGTGTGCCGCGTGCGGCTCAGCTCCGGTGTCGAAGTCACCGCCTACATTCCCGGCGAAGGCCACAACCTCCAGGAGCACTCGATCGTGCTCGTCCGCGGCGGCCGGGTGAAGGACCTCCCCGGAATTCGCTACAAGGTGATTCGCGGTGCCCTCGACGCCGCCGGCGTCACCGAGCGCAACCAATCGCGCTCGCGGTACGGATCGAAGAAGTCCTAATGCGCCGCTCAGCCGCCGAAGTCCGCAAGGTCCGCCCTGATCCCGTGTACGGATCGGTGCTCGTCAGCCAGGTCGTCAACAAGGTGCTCTGGAAAGGCAAGAAGGAGTTGTCGCGCAAGATCGTGTACGACGCGCTTGCCCTCGTAGAGCGCCGCCGGGGCGACGACCCGCTTCTGACGCTCAAGCGCGCCATCGACAACATCCGGCCCTCGGTGGAGGTGCGTTCGCGCCGCGTCGGCGGCTCTTCCTATCAGGTGCCGGTCGAGGTTCGTCCCCGTCGCGCCAATACCCTGGCGGTCCGGTGGCTGGTCGAGTTTGCTCGCAAGCGTCGCGAGAACACGATGACCGAACGCCTGGCCAATGAGATCCTCGACGCCTCCGACAACACCGGGGCGGCCGTCAAGCGCCGCGACGACATCCACAAGATGGCCGAGTCGAACAAGGCATTCGCCCACTACCGCTGGTAACCGTCATGGCCAAACGTCCCTACCCCCTCGAGAAGGTCCGCAACATCGGGATCATGGCGCATATCGACGCGGGCAAGACGACCACCACCGAACGCATCCTCTACTACACCGGCCGTACCTACAAGATCGGCGAGGTCCACGAGGGCGCCGCGGTCATGGACTGGATGGAGCAAGAGCAAGAGCGGGGCATCACTATTACCTCGGCCGCCACGACGGCAAAGTGGAAGGACGAGTGGATCAACATCATCGATACTCCCGGCCACGTCGATTTCACCGTCGAGGTGGAACGATCGCTGCGCGTGCTCGACGGCGCCGTGGCGGTGTTCGACGGGGTGGCCGGTGTCGAGCCGCAGTCCGAGACGGTATGGCGCCAGGTCGACAAGTACGGTGTGCCCCGGATCTGCTTCATCAACAAGATGGACCGTACCGGGGCTGATTTCTATGCCGCCGTCGAATCAATCAAGGAGCGCCTCGATGCCCGGCCGGTCGTGATCCAGCTCCCCATCGGCTCGGAAGCCGACTTTGCCGGCGTCATCGACCTCGTCCGCATGAAGGCGCTGGTGTGGAAGAACGAGGATCTGGGTGCCGAGTGGGACGAGCTGGACATCCCCGCCGAGTACGAGGAGCAGGCGCGCACCTACCACGGCGAGCTGATGGAGGCCGTCGCCGAAACCGACGACACTCTGCTCACCCGTTACATCGAGGAAGGGTTCCTTTCCGAGAAAGACATCGTCGAGGGGCTGCGGATCGGGACGATCGGGCTCGAATTCACGCCCGTCATGTGCGGAAGCGCCTTCAAGAACAAAGGTGTGCAGCCGCTGCTGGACGCCGTAGTCGATTTCCTCCCCAACCCGCTCGACCTCCCGCCCATGACCGGCTTCAAGCCCGGAAACGAGGACGAGATCCTCACGCGCAAGCCGAGCGACGACGAGCCGTTCTCTGCCATCGCCTTCAAGATCATGAGCGATCCCTACGTCGGCAAGCTCACATACTTCCGCGTGTACTCGGGCAGCGTCGAAAAGGGTGACACGGTCGCCAACTCGACGAATGGCAAGAAAGAGCGGTTCGGCCGCCTGCTGCGGATGCACGCCGCCACCCAGGAAGACATCGACGCCGTCTTCACCGGCGACATCGTCGCTGCGATTGGGATGAAGAACACCAAGACCGGCGACACCCTCTGCGATATCAGGGAGCCCATCGTCCTGGAGTCGATGACCTTCCCCGAGCCGGTCATCTCGGTGGCCATCGAGCCCAAGACCAAGAGCGATCAGGAGAAGCTGGGCCAGGCACTCCAGCGTCTGTCGGAAGAGGACCCCACATTCGTCGTTCACTCCGACGAGGAAACCGGCCAGACGATCATCGCCGGGATGGGCGAGCTGCACCTCGACGTTCTCGTCGATCGGATGGTGCGGGAATTCAACGTGGGCGCCAACGTCGGCCGCCCGCAGGTCGCCTACCGCGAAACGATTGGCAAGGCCGTCGAGAAGATCGACGGGAAGTACGTCAAGCAGTCCGGCGGCAAAGGCCAGTACGGCCACGCCGTGATCAACCTCGAGCCGGCGCTGCCCGGAGAGGGCTTCGAGTTCATCGACAAGATCACCGGCGGTCGCATTCCCCGGGAATTCATTCCCGCCGTCGAAAAGGGAGTGCGGGAAGCCCTCGAGGGGGGCGTGCTGGCGGGATACCCGCTCGTCGACCTGCGGGCGACGCTGGTAGACGGCTCCTTCCACGCGGTCGACTCCAACGAGATGGCATTCCGGATTGCCGGCTCGATGGCGCTGCAGGCGGCCGCCAAGCGGGCCGGCATTAAGCTGCTCGAGCCGGTGATGGAAGTCGAAGTCGTCACGCCTGAGGACTACATGGGCGACGTCATCGGCGACCTGTCGGCACGGCGCGGCAAGATCGAAAGCATGGACCAGCGCGGGAACGCCCGGGTGGTCACCGCCCTCGTCCCGCTTTCGGAGATGTTCGGGTACGCCACCGACCTGCGGTCACAAACCCAGGGAAGGGCGGCCTACAGCATGCAGTTTCATTCGTATCAAGAAGTCCCAAACACAATCGCTGAGGAAATCGTCAAGAAGACCCGCGGCGAATAGGAAGAGGAGAAGGCAATGGCAAAGTCAAAGTTCGAGCGGACAAAACCCCACGTCAACGTTGGGACCATGGGTCATATCGACCATGGCAAGACCACATTGACTGCCGCCATCACCAAGGTGTTGTCGGAAAAGAGCGGCAGCACGACTTCCTTCACCGCCTTCGACGAGATCGACAAAGCGCCGGAGGAGAAAGAGCGCGGCATCACCATTGCCATCGCCCACGTCGAGTACGAGACCGACAATCGTCACTACGCCCACGTCGACATGCCCGGCCACGCCGACTACATCAAGAACATGATCACCGGCGCCGCCCAGGTGGACGGCGCCATTCTCGTGGTCTCGGCCGCCGATGGGCCCATGCCGCAGACTCGTGAGCATGTGCTGCTCGCCCGGCAGGTGGGTGTGCCCGCCATCGTGGTATTCCTCAACAAGGTGGACATGGTCGACGACGAGGAGCTGCTCGATCTCGTAGAGCTCGAGGTACGCGAGTTGCTGACCGAATACGAGTTCCCGGGGGACGACATCCCGGTCGTCCGAGGCTCTGCGCTCAAGGCGCTCGAGGGCGACGAGGCCGCTGCCGGCCAGATCCTGGAGCTGATGGAAGCTGTCGACACCTATATCGAGCAGCCGGTTCGCGACAAGGACAAGCCCTTCCAGATGCCCATCGAGGACGTGTTCTCGATCACGGGCCGCGGCACGGTTGTCACCGGTCGCGTCGAGCAAGGCACTCTGGCGATCAACACCGAGGTGGAGATCGTCGGGCTGAGGCCCACCACCAAGACGGTGGTCACCGGCGTCGAGATGTTCCGCAAACTGCTCGACAGCGCCGAGGCGGGCGACAACGTCGGCTTGCTGCTGCGCGGCACCGGCAAGGATGATGTCGAGCGAGGGCAGGTCATCTGCGCGCCGGGCTCCATCACCCCCCACACGAAGTTCGAGGCCCAGGTGTACATCCTCACCAAGGACGAGGGTGGGCGCCACAACCCCTTCTTCTCGGGATACCGGCCCCAGTTCTATTTCCGCACGACGGATGTGACGGGCAACGTCACGCTCCCCGAAGGCACCGAGATGGTCATGCCGGGCGACAATACCGAGATGACCGTCGAGCTCATCGCTCCCATCGCCATGGACGAGGGCCTGCGCTTCGCCATTCGCGAAGGCGGGCGCACCGTCGGCGCCGGCCGCGTGACCAAGATCCTCGAATAGGACAGAAACGAGCAAATAGCAATGGCAACCGGTCAGAAGATCCGCATTCGCCTCAAGGCGTACGACCACGAAGTGGTCGACGAGTCGGCGCGCAAGATCGCCGAAACGGTAGTGCGCACCCAGGCGAAGATCCGCGGACCGGTGCCGCTACCGACCCAGATTCACCGCTATTGCGTGATTCGCGGGCCCCATGTGGACAAGGACTCGCGGGAGCATTTCGAGATGAGGATCCACAAGCGCCTCATCGACATCCTCGAGCCGACCGCCAAGACGGTCGACTCGCTGATGCGCCTCGACCTGCCTGCCGGGGTGGAAGTGGAGATCAAGCTGTGAACGCCCTCATCGGCGAGAAGTTGGGCATGACCCAGCTGTTCGACGAGGACTCCCGGACTATTCCGGTCACCGTCGTCAAACTGGGCCCGTGCCGGGTCGTCCAGGTGAAGACGGTCGCCACCGATGGGTACGACGCCATCCAGATGTCCTACCGGGAATTGGATCCCCGCAAGGTCAACAAGCCGATGGCCGGGCACTTCGGCAAGGCGAACGTGCCGCCGGCGCGTCATCTCATCGAAGTGCGGGTCCCCGATGCCAGTGAGTACAAGGTCGGTCAGGAGATCAATGTCTCCGACGTGCTCGAGGTCGGCCAGAAGGCCGACGTCGCCGGTATCAGCAAGGGGAAGGGCTTCGCAGGCGTCATGAAGCGGCACAACTTTTCCGGCCAGGGCGCCAGCCACGGTGTGCACCGGGTGCATCGGGCCCCGGGGTCGATCGGCGCCTGTGCCACTCCCGCTCGCGTGTTCAAAGGAATGCCGATGGCGGGGCGGATGGGCGGACAACAGACCACGGTGCTGAACCTCGACATCGTGCAAGTGGACGCCGCCCGCGGCCTTGCCATGCTGCGCGGTGCCGTTCCCGGCTCCAAGGGCTCGGTTGTAGTGGTGCGAAAGGCGGTGAAAGCCGGTGGCTGAGAAGCTCACCGCCCCGCTGTTTGCCGCCGACGGCTCGCCGAGGGGCGATGTCACGCTGGACGCTACCGTGTTCGGGATCGAGCCGAACGCGGCGGTGCTGCACCAGGTGGTAACTGCCCAGCTGGCGGCTGCTCGGGCGGGCACCCACAGCACGAAGACCCGCGCCGAAGTGCGCGGCGGAGGCCGCAAGCCGTGGCGTCAGAAGGGCCTCGGCCGGGCCCGGCACGGCTCGATTCGGTCCCCCAGCTGGACCGGCGGCGGCGTCGCCCACGGGCCCAAGCCCCGCGATTACTCCCAGCGCACCCCGAAGAAGATGAAGCGCCTTGCCCTTCGTTCGGCCCTGTCGGCGAGAGCCGCCGATGGCCAGATCCGGGTGGTGGAGGGCTTCGATTGGGACGAGCCGAAAACCAAGCGGGCATTGGACCTCCTCGCCGCGATGGAGACCGGCGCCAAGGTGCTCGTGGTGCTCGACCGCTCCGAAACCACTGCCTACCTGTCGCTCCGCAACCTGAAGAACGTGATCGTGAATGGTCAGCTCAACCCATACGACGTCCTGTGGGCCGACACTGTTGTGTTCACCACCGGGACCCTCGGTTCTGCCAGCGGGTCGAGCGACTACTCGGTCGGCGACGAGGACTTTGTCAAGGAGGCTGCCGATCAGCCGGCTGAAGCCGAGGCTGGGGCCGGAGCAGACGACGAGGAGACGGCCGAATGAGGAGCGCCCGCGACGTCATCATCGAGCCGGTCGTGTCTGAGAAGGCCTATGACGGCATCGATGTCCTCAATGCCTACACGTTCATCGTCGACCGGCGGGCGAACAAGACCGAGATCCGCCACGCCGTCGAGGAGATCTTCGAAGTCAAGGTCCGCAAGGTCAACACCATCAACCGCAAAGGCAAGAAGCGCCGCTACGGCTACAAAGTCGGCAAGCGCCCCGACCGCAAGCACGCCATCGTGACCCTCGCCGACGGCGACTCGATCGACATCTTCGAGGTATAGGACAGACCATGCCAACCAAGCGCTACAAGCCAACGTCGCCGGGCCGCCGGTTTCAGACCGTCTCGGACTTCGCCGAGATCACGACCTCGAAGCCGGAGAAGAGCCTGCTCGAGTCCCAGACCCGCTCCAGCGGCCGCAACGTCCACGGCCGCATCACATCGCGCCATCGGGGCGGCGGGCACAAACGCCGGTACCGGGTCATCGACTTTCGCCGCAACAAGGACGGCGTACCGGCCAAGGTGGCTTCCATCGAATACGACCCCAACCGCAACGCCCGCATCGCCCTGCTCAACTACTACGACGGAGAGAAGCGCTACATCCTCGCTCCGGTCGGCGTCACGGTCGGCACCGTCCTCGAATCAGGCAGCGGAGCCGATATCCGTCCTGGTAATGCGCTGCCGCTGCGCAACATTCCCGCCGGCACGTCGGTCCACGCGATCGAGCTGCGTCCGGGCGGGGGCGCCAAGCTGGCACGCTCGGCGGGCACGTCGGTCCAGCTGGTGGCCAAAGAAGGCGACTTTGCGCTGCTGCGCCTGCCCTCGGGTGAAATGCGCAACGTCCCGCTCGACGCCCGGGCCACGGTTGGGCAGGTTGGCAATCCCGAGGCCGAGCTCATCAAGATCGGCAAGGCCGGCCGCAACCGGTGGAAGGGCAAGCGACCCCAGTCCCGGGGTGTCGTCATGAACCCCGTCGACCATCCGCTCGGTGGAGGAGAAGGCAAGAGCTCGGGTGGACGCCACCCGGTGAGCCCGTGGGGCAAGCCGGAGGGGCGCACCCGCAAGAAGAACAAGCAAAGCGACCGCGACATCGTGCGGCGTCGCTCGAAGAAACGGCGGTCCTGATGAACGGTAGAACCAGCTTTCCGGGGGAATTGATATGACGAGAAGCCTCAAGAAGGGCCCGTTTGTCGATGACCATCTGATGAAGAAGGTCGAGGACCTCAACTCGCGCAACGAGAAGCGTGTCATCCGCACCTGGAGCCGACGTTCGACGATCTTCCCCGAGATGGTCGGGCACACGATCGCGGTGCACGACGGCCGCAAGCACGTGCCGGTGTACATCACCGAGTCGATGGTCGGCCACAAGCTGGGCGAGTTCGCCATTACCCGCACCTTCCGCGGCCACGCCGGTGACAGCAGAGCGAGGCGAGGATGATCGTAAAAGCCGAGGCCCGCCATATTCGCCAGTCACCCTCGAAGGTGCGCCGCGTGCTCGATCTGATCCGGGGATTGCCGGTGGAGGAGGCCCGCGTCACGCTCGAGTTCACGAACCGGCGGGCCGCGGAGTCCGTCGCCAAAGTGCTGAACTCGGCGATCGCAAACGCCGAGCACAACAACGCGCTCGACGTCGACAGTCTCTATGTGGCCGAGGCGTACGCCGGCGAAGGGCCCACACTCAAGCGGTTCCGGCCCCGGGCACGAGGTCGGGCCGGAAGAATCGACAAGCGCACCAGCCACATCGTGGTCGGTGTGGCAGAACGAGAGGACGCCTGATGGGTCAAAAGGTCCACCCGTACGGTTTCCGTCTCGGGATAACCACCGACTGGAAATCACGCTGGCACGCCGACAAGGGCTACGCCGATCTCGTCAACGAGGATTCTGAGATTCGCGACTACTTGAACGGGGAGCTGCTGCGCGGCGCCGTGTCCAGAATCGAGATCGAGCGCATCGGCGATCAAATCCAGATCGACGTCCACACCGCCCGCCCCGGAGTGGTGATCGGCCGCCGCGGGGTTGAGGCAGACCGGCTGCGGGCCGGGCTCGACAAGATCACCGGCCGACCCGTCAAGCTCAATGTGATTGAGGTGAAGGACCCCGAGACCGACGCAGCGCTGCTGGCTCGCGGTATCGCCGACCAGCTCCAAGGCCGGGTGGCGTTCCGCCGTGCCATGAAGCGAGCCGTGCAAACCGCCATGAAGGCCGGCGCCCTCGGAGTGCGCGTGGAAGCCAAGGGCAGGCTGGGCGGCTCCGACATGGGACGGCGTGAGTGGTATCGAGAAGGCCGCGTGCCTCTCCACACCTTGCGAGCCGACGTCGACTACGGCGAGGCAACCGCCCGCACCACCGTCGGCGCCATCGGCATCAAATGCTGGGTCTACAAGGGCGACGTGGTTCCCTCTCTATCCACCACCCGCGAGAAGATCGCCGCCGAAGCCGCCCTGGCCGCAGGTGCCCCGTCCCACGTCGCCCCCGTCAAGGCGAGGGCTGAGGTGGCAGCCGGTGAAGACCGTTCCAAGAAGCTCATCGAGGCCGGTGGCGGCAAGCGCCTCATCGAAGCCGGCGGTGGGCGCCGCAAGGGTGAGGGCCGGCCGGAGGCCAAAGACTCGTTCGACGACGACACCGACGATGATTCGAGCGACGACCTCGAGACCCCCGCCGTCGAGCCCGACGAGACCGCCGACGAGCTGGAAACCGGTGCGGCCGACGGCGAGGCAAGCGGCGCCGAGCCCGAGGCAAAGGCACCCGCAGCCGAGGCCACCGACGAGAGTGCCGGGGCACCCGAGGAGGAGGCCTAGGCGATGCTCATGCCCAAGCGGACGAAGTACCGCAAACAGCACCGGGGCCGGATGAAGGGCACCACCAAGGGTGGGAACCAGGTGACCTTCGGAGACTACGGATTGCAGGCTCAGACGGCCGGCTGGATCACCGCACGCCAGATTGAGGCGGCTCGTATTGCCATGACCCGCCATATCAAGCGTGGCGGCAAAGTGTGGATCAACGTGTTCCCCGACAAGCCGGTCACCGAGAAGCCGGCCGAGACGCGCATGGGGTCGGGCAAGGGCAATCCTGAGTACTGGGTGGCAGTCGTGAAGCCCGGCCGGGTGATGTTCGAGCTGTCGGGGGTCGACGAGGCCCTCGCTCGAGAGGCGATGCGCCTGGCCGGCCACAAGCTGCCGCTGCGCACGAAGTTCGTGACCCGGGAGGAGACATGAAGGCCTCCGAATTGCGAGAGCTGTCGTACGAGGAGCTGGCCGACAAGCTGGTCGAGGCGAAAGAGGAGGCGTTCAATCTGCGCTTCCAGTTCGCCACCAATCAGCTTGACAACACCGCCCGGCTCCCGGAGGTGCGGCGGGAGGTTGCCCGCATTGCCACCATCATGCGCGAAATGGAAATCGAGGCGTACTACGAGCAGGAGAAGAGCAATGGTTGAGCGAGCTCGCCGCAAGACCCGGGTAGGGGTCGTCGTCTCGGAGAAACGCGACAAGACCGTTACCGTCGAAATCACCAACTCGGTCTTGCACCCCAAGTATGCGAAGACGGTGAGCCGCCAGACCCGCCTTCATGCCCACGACGAGTCGAACGACGCCCACCTCGGTGACACCGTGCGGGTGGAGGAGACCCGGCCGATCTCGAAGACCAAACGGTGGCGGGTGGCCGAAGTGGTCGAGCGGGCCGAGTAAGGAAACAGGCACATGATTCAGCAGGAAAGCCGTCTCAAGGTAGCGGACAACAGTGGGGCCCGTGAGGTCCTGTGCATCCGCGTCCTCGGCGGCTCCAGCCGCCGGTACGCCGGGATCGGCGATGAGATCGTCTGCACCGTCAAGGACGCCATCCCCGGGGGCGGCATCAAGCGCGGCGAGGTGGTCCGGGCCGTCGTGGTTCGCACCAAGAAGGAGCGGCGTCGGCCCGACGGAACCTACATCCGTTTCGACGAGAACGCCTGCGTGATCATCAACGAGCAGAAACAGCCGCGCGGCACCCGCATCTTCGGGCCGGTGGCTCGTGAACTGCGTGACAAGAAATTCATGCGAATCGTCTCACTCGCCCCGGAGGTGCTGTGATGAAACTCCGCTCCGGAGACACCGTGAAAGTCATCACCGGCAAGGATGCCGGTAAGGAAGCCAAGATCGCCAGGATCATCCCGAAGAAGAACCGGATCATCGTGGAAGGCGTGGCCACCGCCCGGCGCCACGAGCGCCCGCGTGGACAGACCATGCAGGGAGGCATCGTCGACAAGGACATGCCGATCGACGCCTCGAACGTGATGATCATCTGTCCCAAATGCGGCCCGACCCGCATCGGAAGCCGCATCAACGACAAGGGCGAAAAGGTGCGCATCTGTGTGAAATGCGAGGGCGAACTGTGACCTCCCCCCGGCTCAAAGAGCGCTACGTCAACGAACTACAGAGCCGGCTCCAGGAGGAGCTGGGCCTCGACAACGTCATGCGGGTGCCCCGCCTGGTGAAGATCTCGGTGAACATGGGCCTCGGTGATGCCCTCGGTGACTCGAAGATCATCGACGGGGCGGTCAAGGACCTGGCCGTCATCACCGGTCAGGCGCCCAAGGTGAACCGGGCCCGCAAGTCGATCGCCAACTTCAAGCTGAGAGAAGGCAATCCCATCGGTGTGTCGGTCACCCTGCGGGGCGATCGCATGTGGGAGTTCCTCGATCGATTGATTGCCCTGGCGATTCCGCGTATCCGGGACTTCCGTGGCCTCAACCCGAATTCGTTCGACGGTCGCGGCAACTACACCTTCGGAGTGACCGAGCAGCTGATCTTTCCCGAGATCAGCTACGACGAAGTCGGCAAGATCGAAGGCATGGATATCACGATCGTCACGACCGCCGAAGACGACGAGGGCGGGCGAGCACTGCTGCGGGCGTTCGGCTTCCCCTTCCGCCAACAAGAAGCGAGAGTCTGACCAATGGCCAAGAAATCAATGATCGCAAAGGCAAACCGCAAACCGAAGTATGCCGTGCGCGCCTACAACCGATGCCGGCGCTGTGGACGTCCCCGGGCCTACATGCGCAAGTTCGGCATGTGCCGGATATGCGTGCGCGAGCTGGCCCATCGCGGTGAGCTCCCCGGCGTGAGAAAGGGATCCTGGTAATGCCCACCGATCCGATCGCCGACATGCTCACCCGCATCCGCAACGCCAACCTGGCGATGAAGGAGCAGGTGACGATGCCCTCCTCCAAGGTGAAGGAGGAGATCGCCAAGCTCCTGGCCGCCGAGGGGTACGTGGACGGTTTCGAGGTCCGCCCTGGAGACCCGGGCAAGGATCTCACCGTGTCGCTGCGGTATACCGAGGATCGCCAACGCGTGCTGCAGGGCCTCCGGCGAGTGTCCAAGCCGGGGCGCCGCCTGTACAGCAGCGCTTCGGACCTGCCGCGCGTGCAGGGCGGCCTGGGCGTCACCATCGTGTCGACCTCCCAGGGCCTGCTGGTCGACCGTGAATGCCGCCGTCGCAAGCTGGGCGGCGAGATCATCTGTGAGGTGTGGTAATGAGCCGCGTTGGCAAACAACCAGTCCCCATCCCGTCGGGCGTCGAGGTCAAGGTCGACGGCAGGACCGTCGCGGTCAAGGGCTCCAAGGGGAGCCTGGAGCGGACCTTCCCCGAAGAGGTCACCTTTTCCGTTGCCGACGGCGAGGTGCGGGTGGAGCGCCCGGCCGACGACCGCCGTTCGCGCGCCATGCACGGCCTGGCCCGTGCCCTGCTCGCCAACATGGTCACCGGGGTCTCGGAAGGGTATACCCGCGAGCTCCAGTTGGTGGGGGTCGGCTACCGGGCCGCACTCAAGGGCAAGGGTCTCGAGCTCCAGGTCGGCTTCTCGCACCCGGTGGCGATCGAGCCTCCCGAGGGTGTGTCGTTTGAGGTGCCGGAGCCGACCAAAGTGATCGTCAGCGGCATCGACAAGGAGCGGGTCGGTCAGGCGTCGGCCGACATCCGCAAAGTCAGGCCTCCCGAGCCCTACAAGGGCAAAGGTATCCGCTACGTCGACGAGTACGTACGTCGCAAAGCCGGCAAGGCCGGCGTACCCGGGGCTGCGTGATGGGACGCCGAGCAGCCCGCGACCGGCGTCATGCCCGGGTTCGCAAGAAGGTGCACGGGACCGCCGCCCGGCCCCGTCTGGCGGTCTACAAGTCGAATCGGTACATCTATGCCCAGATCATCGACGACGAGGTCGGTCGCACCCTGGTAGCGGCCTCTTCCCAGGAGCCGACCCTGCGGGGCAAGAGCCTGAGTGTCGAGCGGGCCGCCGAGGTCGGGAAGTTGCTCGCCGAGCGGGCGGGAGACGCCGACATCGCCGAGGTTGTGTTCGACCGCGGCGGCTATCCGTTCCACGGCCGCGTCAAAGCGCTCGCCGAGGCAGTCAGAGAAGCAGGAGTGAGGTTCTAGACGATGTCCCAGCGCAGAAGAAACCAGCCCGATCGCGGCGGCGGTGACGGAGTCCAATTCGACGAGCGGGTGATCCACATCAACCGGGTCGCCAAGGTCGTGAAGGGCGGCCGCCGGTTCTCCTTCACTGCCCTCGTGGCAGTCGGCGACAACAAGGGCAAAGTCGGCCTCGGCTACGGCAAGGCCAAAGAGGTGCCTGCCGCCATTCAGAAGGCCATCGACATCGCTCGCAAGGAGATGTTCGATGTCCCCATGGCCGGGAGCACCATCATCCACCAGATCATCGGACGCCACAGCGCCTCGCGAGTGCTGCTCAAGCCGGCGGCTCCCGGAACCGGAGTCATCGCCGGCGGAGCGGTCCGCCAGATCCTCGAAGCGGCCGGGGTGCGTGACGTGCTGGCCAAGAGCCTCGGGTCTCCCACCCACATCAACGTCGCCCAGGCGACCATCGCCGGGCTCAAGAGCCAGCGACGGCCCGAGGATGTGGCAGCCGTCCGCGGGAAGAGCTCGGAGGAAATCACTCCGCCCGCCCTGCTCGGTGCGTATCGGGCGACCGAGATCGCTCGCCGGAACCAGGCCTCCTCGTAGGACATCGAATGGCCAAGAAACTCAGGATCACACTCAAGAAGAGCCCGATCGGGCAGAAGCCGAAGACCCGCGCCACCGTGCGCAGCCTCGGCTTGCGCAAGATCCGCCAAACGGTGGAACACTCCGATAGCGCCGACGTCCGTGGCATGATTGCCCGCGTCGCGCACCTCGTAGAAGTGGAGGAGCAGTGAAACTCCATCATCTCAAGCCACCCGAGGGCTCCAGGACGCGCAAGCGCCGGGTCGGACGGGGCGAGGCCGGGCGGCGCGGCAAGACCGCAGGCCGCGGCACCAAGGGAACGGGCGCTCGCAACAAGCTGCGGCCCGGGTTCGAGGGCGGGCAGCTGCCCCTGGCCCGCCGGGTTCCCAAGCTGCGCGGATTCAACCGGGCCAACAAGGAATAC
>JBFKDW010000030.1:0-31245 GCA_041619515.1 Acidimicrobiia bacterium | reverse complement strand
GTTGAGCTGCACATTCCCAGCCGGATGGGCCTGAGTAGTCCACGTACTCCCCCCATTCGTCGTCTTAAGAACCACCCCACTCTTCCCCACCACCCAACCAACAGACCCACTCACAAAATCAACACCCAGAAGATCCTGAGTGGTCGGAGTGGAAACACCAAAGAACGTCAACCCACCATCAACGGTCTTCCATACCGAGCCACCCTTGCCCGCCAGGTAACCGGTAGTGGCGTCGACCATGTCGACCGCGTTGACGTCACCGACGAGTCCGGTGTACTGGGGCGTCCAGGTCGGTGCAGCCTCTGCGGGACCGACAACGAGACCGAGCTGGGCCATCACGAGAGCCAGGGCGGCCAGGAGCGCTACCCGCCGGCGGAAGCTGTCGCTGCGGGCCATCAGGCGACGTTCCGACGCGGCGGAGCCTCGTCAGCCTCTCGTTCTTCGAGACTTGATTCACCTGTACTCTGACCGGCCAGCGGGAGCCGGATCGTGAAATGGGTCTCCCCGTCGATCCGCTCATACGAGATGCTCCCACCCATGCCCTGCGTGAGGGCGTGCACAATGCTGAGGCCGAGGCCGACCGAGTCCTTCGTCGCCGTCTGGTGGCCCTGGTGGATGAACCGCTCGAACAGACGGTCCTCGATTTCGACCGGAACACCCGGGCCGTCGTCGATGACCGAGCACACGTAGGTGCGGCCTTCGACGCGCCCTTCGACGCGAATGTTCTGTCCGCCGTATTTGCGAGCGTTGGACAACAGGTTCCGGAGCAGTTGGCGGAAGCGGAGCCGGTCGGTTCGAACGATCCCGGGCTCGACAGTCACACCGATAGCGGGTCCCGACCTCGTGAGCGGATCGATGGTTTCGGGCATCTCTTCTCCGACATCGACGTCGTCGAACACGAAGTGGAGCGCGCCGGCATCCAGCCGGGCCGTTGTGAGAAGGTCTTCGACCATCCGGGCGAGGTCGTCGGACTCGCTGATGATGATGGAGAGCAGCTCGGTTGCAGCCGGCTCAGCCTGCACGACTTCGTTTTCAGCCAGCAGCATCGACAGACCGATGATCGAGGTGAGCGGAGTCCGCAGCTCATGAGAGGCGTTTGCGACGAACTCCTCGCGAGCTACGTTGAGCTGACGCTCGGCGCTGAGGCGTGACTCGAGCTCGGCCTGCCGTTGCTGGCGCTTCATGAGCTCGCGGTACACGATGATGACCGCAGCGGGAATGAGGAATGCGACCAGGAACCGGGCGAAGTTGCCGATCCGACCGAGCAGGGCGTCGGAGGATGCCACCTGATCGGAGAGCCGGTCGCGGACATCGACGAGGAGCGACGTGAGCTCCTGGAACTCCTCGTCCAGCCGCGACTCCGAAACGGTTTGAGCCGATTTGGAATCACCGGCAGCCAGGAACCCGACGATGGTTGCGGTGGTCTGGCCGAGCTGATTGGTTGCCTCGATGAGGCTCGCATTCGATAGCTTGCCCGAGTTGGAGAGGTGTTCGATCGCAGTCGACAGGTCGCTCATCGCCAGGGTTGCCTCGAACGTTGCCGTCTCGAGCGCCTCGCCCGAATTGGTCCCGAACTCGCGATCCACGCTGGCCATGTGCACTCCGAGGGCGAGCTGCGCGCGGACGATGGTGACTGCTCGCAGGCCCTCGTCGGCATCGTGCAGGGCCGCCGCATTGCTGGTGATCTGCTGGCTTCCGTACGCCACCGAGAACACCATTCCGAGCACAACCAGCATTGCGATGCCGGTGAACACGGTGAGGCCAAGACTCCGGTCCCAGCGCGGGCGGGACCGGCTGCGTGCGGTCCCGTGGGTGCTGGCCGCTCTAGAACTACTCATGGTTGGCGTCCGAGCCTTCTTCCTGGCACGAAGAGAGCCGACGCGGCTCTCGAAATTTACACATGGTGTATCGGCCGGAGGCCCTATCTCATTGACCGAAACGCCTGACTAAACCGGCGTGCGCGATGTGACTAGTGACCCACCGCTGCGGGTATCAGCCGGCGGCAGCCGCCTGATCATCCAGCAAGTGGCTGATGACGCGCCGTAGTTCGGCAGGACGGAACGGTTTCGAAATGAAGCCGTTGGCGCCGAGAGAGCGGGCACGAGACGCGGAGTTCGAGTCGCCGTGAGCGGTGACGATGACGATCGGGACCTGCGCGGTGGCCGGCTCGGCGCGCAGGGTCTCCAGGACCTCCCAGCCATCCCGAACAGGCAACGCGAGGTCCAGGAGCACCAGATCGGGCGTGAGCTCACGGGCGAGCGCGAGCCCGGCACCACCGTCACCGGCTGTGACAACGTCGACAGGATAATCGACCAGCGCGGCGCGGATCAGGTGCAGCACGGATTTCACGTCGTCGATGACGAGCACGATCTTCTTGACTGTCACGCCATTGCTTCGTCAGTTCGGACTCCCAGGTTGAGGATTAAACGCCGCCACCGTGTGCGAGCCGGAGGGCGATGCCATCGAGCGAATCGTGTTCCGACACAGTGACCCCGGCAGCGCCACAGCGCCGGACCGCTTCTTGGGCAATCACTCCGCCTGCCAGAATGACCGGCGCCCGGGCTGGATCCAAGCTCGGGATAGCAGCTGTTTCCTCCACCGAGAGCAGCGAAAGGTAGAGGACGAGCTCGGCGATACGCGACACGCTCAGCGTGCTCTGATGCACCCGGCCCGGGTCGTATGCTGGGAGATCTTGACTGATGGCCGAAAGTGACGTAAACGTTCCGGCGACGCCGATGACGTGACCGGGGGTGGCAGGCAGCGAGACGTGCGAGAACAGCTCGGCGGTCAAATCCTCGGCGGCGGCCAGCTGTTCGAAGGGCGCTGGTCTCTCTTTCAGCACCCGATCGGTGAGGCGCACCGATCCGATTTCGACGCTCGTTCGATACGTGGGGACGTCCTCGCCGAGCACGAACTCGGTCGATCCACCTCCGATGTCGATCACGACGTAGGGGGCGATCCCCCCAGCCGCCGGCGTCGCCCCGGCGAACGCGAGTGCCGCCTCCTCCTCCCCCGAGACGACGACGGGTCGGACTCCCAACGCCTCCTCCGCCCGATCAAGGAATTCCTCACGGTTACCGGCGTCTCGCGTCGCCGACGTGGCGATAGCTCCGCACGCCTCGACCCCCGCCTGCTGCATAGCGTCGCCGTAGGCGGCCAACACCTCGAGGGTCCTGCGGATCGGCTCCTCGCCGAGCCGTCCCGTTGCGTCGACACCCACGCCCAGCCCGGTGACCGTTGTGCGTCGATCTTGCCATTGCACGTCTTCGCCCTCGACGCTGGCTACGAGCAGCCGCATCGAATTGGTGCCGATGTCGACTGCTCCCACCTTCATCGCGGCTCCACCCACTCGGGGTTTCGCCCGACCTCGTCGCCTTCGGCCCTGACGCACGGTTCGCTGCAGTCGAGTGGCTCGACAAACGGTCGCACCATCCCGCCGACCGGGTTGGGGTTGCCTGCGGCGGTGTCGGCGTAGTGGGCGTGAAGGCATTTGAGGCCATCGCCCCGGTTGCCGCCAATGCCGCCCGACGGCTTCCGAGATGCTTCCGGGGATAACAGAGCGTCGCGCTCGGAGGCATATCGATGGTCCGCTTCGGCCAGCGCCCCTCGAAGCCCCGGCTCGCTCCCGATGAACGCCTCCAGACGACGCACCCCGCCTGCAGACTCGACCCTGGCGACCCGCCTGACGGCCAGCGGGCACGACAACCAGAAACGGGTGGGGAATGGCGTCCCGTCATCGAGGAGCGGCGGCACGGCCACCACGACGGGCAGGCCAAGATGGCATCGGCTTGCGACCTCCACGTCGGCACGCAACGGGCGGCCGACCTGAGCGGCTACTACAGCCTGTTCGTTCACCCGCCGTCGCGACCCGTCACGAAATCGACGATCGCGTCGAACCAGCTCCGGCTTGGCTCGGCAGCAGCGGCCTCCGCGTCCGTCTCGGGCTCGACCGGCACCACGATGTAGGCCACTTCGCCGGGTCGGACCAGGCCAAAGTCCTCCCGGGCACGCCGCTCGATCTCAACCGGAGTCTCGAGGGCGGCGATCTCATTCTCGAGATGCTCATTGGCGCGAATAAGAGCGCTCAGACGCTCCTCAGCGTCGGACACGGCGTCCCGCTGGGTGAGAATCTGCTTGAAGGGAACGAGGCCCACCAGCATGACGGCGAGAAAGAACACCAGCGTGGTGGCCACCAGCGGGATCCGGCGCCTCGTCACCGGTAGACCTCCCATCCGGAATATCGGGCCTGGCTGCCGAGCCGCTCCTCGATGCGGAGCAGCTGATTGTATTTGGCAGCTCGGTCGCTGCGGGCGGGAGCGCCCGTCTTGATCTGCCCCGCGTTGGTGCCCACCGCCAGATGGCTGATGAACGAGTCCTCGGTTTCACCCGAACGGTGGCTGACGACACGGTTGTAACCGGCCGAGTCGGCAGTCGCCATCGTGTGGAGCGTCTCGGAGAGCGTTCCAATCTGATTTACCTTCACGAGGATGGCGTTGGCCGCGTTCTCGGATATCCCTTGCCGCAGAATCTCCTCGTTGGTCACGAACAAGTCGTCACCGACGATCTGGATTCGGGATCCAAAGCGCTCGGTGAGGAGCTTCCAGCCCTCCCAATCGCTCTCGTCGAGGCCGTCCTCGAGGGACACGAGGGGGAACGAGTCGATGAGCTCTCCGAGATAGTCGACCATCTCGTGGGTGCTGAGGATCCGGTCCTCCCCCTTCAGCGTGTAGGTGCCGTTCGAATACAGCTCGTTGGCGGCGACATCCAGGGCGAGCGAGACGTCTTCTCCGGGTGTGTACCCGGCGGTCTCGATCGCCTGCGTGAGCAGGTCCAGCGCCTCGCGGTTGGTACCCAGGTCGGGGGCAAACCCGCCTTCGTCGCCCACGTTGGTGGCGAGGCCGCGCTCGCTCAGCACGCGTTTGAGCGTGTGGTAGACCTCAACTCCCCAGCGCAGCGCCTCCGAGAAGCTCGGGGCACCGGCGGGAACGAGCATGAACTCCTGTATGTCGACCGAGTTGGCGGCATGGGCGCCACCGTTGAGCACATTCATCAGCGGCACCGGCAGGAGCCGCCCCGAGGGACCGCCCAGATACTTGAAAAGCGGGATGTCGAGGGAGGCGGAGGCAGCCCGGGCGGCGGCGAGTGAGACGCCGAGAATTGCGTTGGCCCCCAAATCGGCTTTGTTGGGCGTGGCGTCGAGGTCGAGCATCTTCTGATCGAGGGCTTCCTGGTCGATCGAAGACATCCCGACGAGCTCGGGGCCGATCGTTTCAATGACATTGGCCACCGCCCGGGAAACACCCTTGCCGAGATACCGGTCGCCGCCGTCACGCAGCTCGACCGCTTCCTTCGACCCGGTCGACGCGCCGGAGGGAACCGCCGCCCTCCCGAAGCTGCCGTCCTCGAGCCGCACCTCAGCCTCCAGCGTCGGGTTTGCCCGAGAATCGAGGATTTCCCTGGCCCAGATGGACGAAATAGTCGTGTTGCTCACACAATCTCCTTGAGCGCCGGTTGGTGTCTGCTGATGTCGTGCTCCAGTGGCACCCGACGCCGCCCGGCGACTGAAGACCGCCCTAGTTTGGCACGCGCGTAGAAGAAGTTAGCGGCGATTTTCGCGAGGTGAGGGTTGGCGGCTCGCGCCCAAGCCGCAGGTCAGGCGGCTGGGACGCCTGCCCGTACCTGGGAGACGGCGGCCTGGACCTCGGTGCGGAGGTCCTCGGGCAGAAACGGCTTGGTCATGAAGGCGTCGGCACCGAACTCGGCTGCGGCCTCGCGCATCGACTGCTGAGCGTGGGCCGTCAGAACGATCACCCTCACCTCGCAGGTGGCGGGATCGGCGCGAAGCTCGCAGAGAACCTGCCACCCGTTGATCCCGGGAAGACCGACGTCGAGCGTGATGACATCGGGGAGCAAGGTGCGAGCCAGTTCGAGCCCGGCCTCGCCGTCGTCGGCAAAGAAGACGGTGACGTCGAGCCTGGCGAGCGTTGCCCTGAGGAGATGCTGCACGACGGGAGAGTCTTCGATGACGAGGACGGTGGCGGGCGAGTTCATACGTGGATACTCGGCAGCGCCGCCCGCCACAGGAGTGTCGTTGTTGTGCCACACGATGTGACTAGTGCCCGCCGGCTACCGACTCTTCATCTGTCGCCAGAGCTCGTTGAGCTCATCGAGGGAGAGGCCGTCGAGGTTTGCGGTGGCCTCCATCGCCCGAAATCTGTCCGCGAAGCGGTCAACTGCCTGCCGGAGCGACATCTCTGGATCTATGTGCAGGTGCCTGGCCAGGTTCACGACACTGAAGAGAACGTCTCCCAGCTCGTGCTCGACGGCCTCCGTGTCGCCGAGCGCCTCCGCCAGCTCACCCAGTTCCCCGTGCAGCACCTCCAGAACGTCGTCCGGCGTCTCCCAGTCGAATCCGACCGACGAGGCCCGGCGCTGTAGCTTGGCGGCCCGGGCCAAGGCGGGCATGGCGACGGGTACGTCGTCCATCAGCGAGTCGCGCTGCTTCTCGGCCTGTTTGATCCTCTCCCAATTCCGTGTCACCTCCGGGGCACCATCCACTTCTATAGGCGGCCCCCCGTCGATTCCGAACACATGCGGGTGTCGGGAAACCAGCTTTCGACGGTGGTGCTCGGCCACCGACTCGATGTCGAACACACCCGCCTCGGCCGCCAGCATCGAATGGAAGATCACCTGCAGCAAGACATCACCCAGCTCCTCCTCGACCTCCAGGTAGGCGGCGACATCGGGGTCTCCTTCGGGAGCGGCCGCCGGCAAGCGGCCCACCGCCGCCATCAGCTCATATGCTTCCTCGATGAGGTGCCGTGCCAGGCTGTGATGGGTCTGCCTGGCGTCCCACGGGCACTCCCGCCGCAGCTCGAGGCTGACCGCCAGCAGGCCTGGGAGCCCAACCCGGCCGGGGTCGAGGTAGACAGAAGTCCTGGGGCCGGTCGCAGCTTCGGTGAGCTCGGCCACGGGGATCTCGGTCAGTTGCTCACCCGGTAATCCGATCTCGGCCGCCACGGTGACCGGATGGGTTGGTTCGAGCACTTCGAGAAGGGTTCCGGCCAACCGGCCGGCCACCAGAGCCGAATCCATCTGCGCGAACACGGTTGGCATCGCCAGAAGCAACGGGCTCGGCAGCTGCCGGGCGTCCAGTACCTGAAGCCCGCGGTCGAGCGGATCCACTCCCAGCCGCTCGAGCATGACGTCGAGAAACGACGGCGCACCGATCACATGCACCGGCAATCCCGATGCCTCCGCCTGTTCCCGGATGAGCGAGACCGCCCGTTCGGCTATCGAGGGATTTCCCGGCACCGCGTACACGACCGGCCCGGCCGAGCCGGCTGCGAGCACTCGTTCTGCGATCCCCTGATACACGTCCTCGAAGTTCTCCGCCCGGTCGTAGATGTCGTCGCACGTCTCCACATCGCGCCGGCCGGCGATCTCGACGGCCGCAGGATGAGCACCGGTTCGCATGATCACCCTGTCCGCCGATTCGATCGCAGCCACCCCCGCGCTCGTCATCAGATCGGTCCCGGCGGGACCAAGGCCGACGACGGTGATCACGGCTCGTACACGAGCGGCTCGGGGCTCACTCGCCATTCCCCGAACCGAGCGTCGACCTCCACCTCGGCAGCACTCAGCTTCTCGATGGCCCACTGATTCTGGGTGATTCCCTCCGGAAGCAGCGCCGTCACTTGGGGCCACAAGAGGCCCTCGACTCCGACTCTCGCCTGGATGAGGAAATACCCGAGGTTGGCACGCGGATCCTGCTGGTCCGCTTCAGGGAGCGACTCCAGCGCGGCCAACGCCCGGCCCTCGAGCTCAGCCCGATCGAACGTGATTCCGAACTCTTCCTCGGCTGCGGTGGTCAGTACCTGGTCGCGTATCGCCCAATTGAGCGCGTTGCGGAAGGTGTCGAGATCTATCGTCGAGGAGTCGGTTTCCACCGGAATAGCCTCGATGTCGAAGGCGACGCCGTCCACCGTCACCACGCTCCCACTCCCGCCGCACGCGCCGAGCGCCAGTCCGACAATCGCAGCGACCAGGGTCTTCTTCATGCTTCCCCATTCTGCTCGGGCCACATCGTACGCACGAATTCGATGAGGCCGCCCGGAAGGTCGTTGGGCGCAGGAACGAAGATCACGTTGCCCCGCAACACCGGCTTCCCGGCCAGGCGCTGCAGCCGCACCTCCTGAGAGGCGGTGAGCGCCACCGGGGAGAGCTTGATCTCAGATCGCAGCTTGACGATGTCTTCCAAGCCGACTCGAAGTGCCTCCACCCGCAGCCTGGCGACGTCGATCAGCACCGTCGCCTCGGGTGGGAGCGGCCCATACCGGTCACGCCACTCGGCGGCGACGTCATCCACCTCTGCCGCGCTCGAAGCCGCCGCCAGCCGCCGGTAAGCCTCGAGGCGGGCCGGCTGGTCCGGTACGTAATCCTCGGGCAGGTGAGCGGTGACATCGAGATCGATCCGGACCTCTTTGAGGTCGGCGTCCGGCGCCTTCGTGCCGCGCAGCTCATGGACGGCCTCTGCCACCAGCTCGGTATAGAGGTCGAAGCCGACTGCCGCGATGTGGCCGGATTGGACCTCCCCCAGCATGCTGCCCGCTCCACGAATCTCGAGGTCGCGCATGGCCAGCTCAAAACCGGACCCGAGGTCGGTGTGCTCGCCCACCGCTTCCAACCTGCGGTAGGCGGTCTCGGACAGACGCTCCTCGGGCGGATGGAACAGGTATGCGTACGCCCGCTGACTGGAACGGCCCACCCGGCCGCGCAGCTGATAGAGCTGGCCGAGGCCGAGCAGATCGGCCCGCTCCACGATCAACGTGTTGACCATCGGCAGGTCGAGCCCCGACTCGATGATGGTGGTCGCCACCAGCACGTCGTATTCGTGGTTCCAGAAGTCGAGCATCACTTGCTCCAGCCGGCCTTCGCTCATCCTTCCGTGGGCGGTGGCATAGCGGGCGTTAGGAACCAGATCTTGGAGCCGGGCTACGGCGTGATCGATGGATTGCACCCGGTTGTGGACGTAGAACACCTGGCCTTCGCGCAGCAGCTCGCGGCGAATGGCGGCCGACACCGACGGAGCGTCATAGGGGCCGACATAGGTGAGGATCGGCTGACGGTCCTGAGGGGGCGTCTGGATGCGGCTGACCTCCCGCACCCCGGTGAGCGCCATTTCGAGGGTCCGGGGGATCGGTGTCGCCGTGAGGGTCAGCACGTCGACGCGCGACTGGAGCTCCTTGATCCGGTCTTTGGCAGAGACCCCGAACCGCTGCTCCTCGTCGACGATCAAGAGACCGAGATCCTTGAACTCGACATCATCGCTCAGCAGGCGATGTGTCCCGATGACGAGATCGACGGTTCCCTCGGCCAGGCCGGTGACGACTTCGCGCTGCTGGCGAGCCGTCAAAAAGCGGCTCAACACCTCCACCCGCACCGGGTAGGCGGCGAAGCGCTCGCCCAACGTCTGGTGATGCTGCTGAGCCAGCAGGGTGGTAGGGACGAGCACTGCCACCTGCCGTCCGTCCTGGATGGCCTTGAATGCTCCCCGAATAGCGATTTCGGTCTTGCCGAATCCCACGTCGCCGAAGATGAGCCGATCCATCGGATCGGGCCCCTCCATGTCTGCCTTCATGGCCTCGATGGCGGCGAGCTGATCAGGAGTTTCCTCGTACGGAAAGGCTGCTTCGAACTCGCTCTGCCACGGCGAGTCGGGAGCATACGAGTGGCCGCTGATGGAAGCTCGTTCGCGGTGGAGGGCGACGACGCGTTCGGCGACGGCCGCCAGCTCCCGGCGGATCTTGGAACGGGTCGCCGACCAGTCGGCGCCACCCATTCTGGACAGTCGGGGGACCTCTCCCCCGGTATAGGGCCGGACCGCTGCCAGCTGATCCGTGGGCACGTACAGCTTGTCACCCGCCGCATATGCCAGCAACAGATAGTCGCGCTCGGTGCCGGCCATCTCCTGGGTGACGAGACCCTCGAAACGGCCGATCCCGTGTCGATGATGGATGACGTAGCTGCCTTCTTCGAGGTCCCGATAGCGCTCACCGGGACGCTCGCTTCCTCGAGTGGCGTGGCGGTGAGCGCGACGGCGGCCGGCCACTTCCTGTTCGCCGACGACGGCGAGCGAAGCAGCCGGGAAGACGAAACCGCGATGGATGCCGTCGGAGATGACTGCGGATCGACCCTCCGCATCATGACGGGGGAGCTCCATGCCCTCCTCGGCCAAAACCTTGCTCACCCGATCGGCTGCGGCCGTGCCGTCCATCGCCACCACCACGTCGATGCCCCGGGTCCGCAACCGGTTGATGGCGGCGGCGACCGAAGCAGCGTCACCGGCGGCGGCGTCCAGCCCTCGTATCTCCAACCCGCGATCGGCCGGGCCTGCCGCCAGGGGCGGCGCCTCGAGAACCTCGACGCCGGACATGGCCGTGTCGAGATCGAGGTACAGGTTGGGATGCTCCCCGGCCGCCGGGCTGCTGTCCCCCCAGGTGGGTGCCAGCGCTTCGGCCAGATCAGCCTCCTCCGTCCGCAGCTCGAGGCTGCGGGCCCGGCACCGAACCGGGTCGAACATGATCACGGCCGTGCCCGGCGTGAGCTCGGCGAGGACGGTGCGCTCGGGGGCCAGCCACGGCATCCACGACTCCATCCCGGCGAACAACAGCCCCTCGCTGAACCGGTCCCAGGTCGCAGCCGCCCACGGTGCGCTGGTCAGCAGCTCTCGTGCTCGCTTCCGGGTGACATCGGAAACCCGCACCTCCCGTGCCGGATAGGCCACGAGCTCGGTCGGTTCACCCGAGCGCTGGGTACCGACCGAGAAGCGGCGAATCGTCTCTACCTCGTCACCCCAGAACTCGACCCGCACCGGGCCGTCGGCGGCGGCCGGATAGACGTCGACGATACCGCCGCGAACTGCGAACTCCCCCCGGCCCTCCACCCGATCGGTCCGGTGGTAGCCGAAGGCGCCCAGCCGGGCGGTCAGCTCCACCGGATCTTGCACCGAGCCGGAGCCAAGCGTGATCGGCTCAAAGGAAGACGGGCTGAGCCGCTGCACGACGGCGCGTACCGAGGCCACTATCACCGTCCCACGCGCACCGGCGCCAAGCAGATGGCGTGCCCGGGCTCGTCTCGCCATCGTCGCCACGTTGGGCGATACATGCTCGAACGGGAGCGTCTCCCAGGCCGGGAGCGTCAGCGAATGATCCCAAAACAGCGACAGATCGTCGACCAGCTCGTCGGCATCCTGTTCGCCCGGCACGACGGCGAGCACCGGCGCGGCGGTCGAACCGGCCATACCGGCGAGGAAGAAGGCGCGCAGAGGTGCCGGCACCACCAGCCGCCCGGGGGGTGTCGGTACATCGAGTTTGGACCACCGGTCCACAAAGGCACCAAGCTGGGCCATGAAGAACGCAGGTTAACGAGGCGTGACGCTCCAGCACCATCCACCTGCGCCACCACGCAGAACCGGTCAGTCGGGGTGGCCGGCGCTATCGTTCCCCGGGCCCGCGGTCGCTGGCCGCGTTGCGAGCGGCCTCGGCGCCTCCGGCGACGAAGGCCTCCAGCACATCGGCGGCTTCCTGGATGAGGATCTCGGACTCCTCTGAGGCAGCGAAGCGTTGAAGCACGAAGTCGGCGGGATCCATGCGACCGGGAGGGCGGCCGACCCCGATACGCAGACGCCAGAACTCCGTGCCTCCGGCGGTATCCACGATGGACTTGATTCCGTTGTGCCCGCCCGATCCTCGCCCGTAGTGGACCCGCATCGTTCCGAACTTCAGATCGATGTCGTCGTGGGCGACGACGAAAGACGAGGGCGAGAAATAGCGCGTTAGCGGCCCGACGGCCCGGCCCGATTCGTTCATGAATGTCGTCGGCAGTGCGAGGCGGACCGGCGTGTCGCCGATACGGCCGTCGGCCACCTCGGCCGGAATCGAGCGGGGAGCCGACCGGAAAGATGCGCCCATCCGGTCTCCCACCACCCGCACGGCTTCGGCGCCGACGTTGTGCCGGGTACCGGCGTAGCGCGATCCGGGGTTGCGAAGCCCGATCAGCAAGATTGCAGCGTCCGGACTACTCGCCGTCTGAATCCCCAGCGTCTGCCTCAGGGCTCTCATCGCCCTCTTCACCAGGCTCGACACCTTCCTCGCCTTCCTCGCCCTCGAGCAATTCCTCTTCGGCTTCTTCGGCAATGATCGCCGCCGGCACCGACACGGTGACGAGGCTCGTCTCGGGATCGTCCAGGTACTCGACCCCTTCGATGACCGGGAGGTCCGACACCCGGAGGACATCGCCAATGGTGAGCTCGGTGATATCCAGCTCGATGCTCGAAGGGATGGCGGTCGGCAGCGCCTCGATCGTGACGGTGGACCGGATGGTCTCGACGATGCCGCCATCGTCGCGGACGCCGACCGGTATGCCTTCGAAGTCGATCCCAACTTCTGCTTCAACCGTTTCGGTGAGTGAGATGCGGATGAAATCGAGGTGGGTGATGTCTCCCCGGAGCGGATGACGCTGAACCTCCCGGGCGAGGGTAGTGACCGGCGTACCGTCCAGCTCCAGCGTGATCACTGCGTTCAAGCCCGCCTCGGTATGGAGGGCGGCATAGAGCTCACGCCCGTCAACGGTCACCGACGTCGACTCGGACTCCCGGCCGTACAGGACCGCAGGGACACTGCCGGTTCGACGCATGCGCCGCGCCTCGGCGCTGCCGAGCGCAGTGCGGATGGTTGCCTTGAGCGTGGTTTCGGACACGGCTGTGCTCCTCCGAGAGGCCTAGAACGGCGTAACAATAGCTGCCCCTGCTGCGTAGTCCACCCCTCGCCGCTAGTTTCGCGGACAGCGCACCGAGGAAACGCAATGCACGAGAAGAGCGAAGCCACGGAGTGGCACAGGATCGACCCCGGCGACCTGAAGGTGGGCCACATCACCACGGTGGTCGTGGGCAACAGAGCCCTGGCGATCAGCCGCACCCGCGACGGGTGGGGAGCATTGGACAATCACTGCCCCCACCAGGGAGGACCGCTCGGCGACGGCGAGATCGACGAACGCGGATGGGTGATATGCCCCTGGCACGGCTACGAATACGACCCGCTCTCGGGCTCTCCGCCCGAAGGATATGGTGACCGTGCCTCGTGCTTCGAGCTCGAAGAGCGAGAAGACGGGCTGTACGTCGAGCTGCCCGTCATGGTGGAGAAGCCGTCGATCATGGACCAGATGGTCGACGTGATGACCGATTGGGGGGTGGACACGGTGTTTGGCATGGTGGGCCATTCCAACCTCGGTCTGGCCGAAGCCCTCCAGCACGCCGAGCAAGACGGCCGGCTCCGCTATTTCGGCATTCGTCACGAAGGGGCCGCAGCCTTTGCCGCCAGCGGCTACGCCAAGCTCACCGGCAATCCCGCCGCCTGCTTCTCGATCGCCGGTCCCGGTGCCACCAACCTGCTCACCGGCTTGTGGGACGCCAAGGTCGACCGGGTCCCGATTCTCGCCCTCACCGGCCAGGTCAACACGCAGGTCCTCGGTCCCGGCGCGTTCCAGGAGATTCCGACCGCCGCCGCCTTCGAGGCAGTGGCCGAATGGAGCCAAACCGTGCTCGTGCGAGACAATGCCTCCGAGCTGATGGCGCTGGCACTCAAGCATGCGATCGTCAACCGAGACGTCGCCCATCTGATCTTTCCCGACGACACGCAGGACCTGGAGGGCCTGGCCGACCCCCCGCCCAAGCCGAAGGCGGGGCGCATCTCGACGGTGGGCATCACACCGCCCGCGGCCGAGCTGGAAGCGGCGGTGAAGATGCTGGAGGCTGCCGAGCGGCCGGTCATCATCGTCGGTAACGGAGCCCGGCCCTTCCGCCATGAGATCATTGCGCTCGCCGAGCACATCGATGCGCCGGTCCTGTCGACGTTCAAGGCCAAAGGGATCATCCCGGACGACCATCCACTCGGGACCGGCCCACTCGGGCGCTCAGGCACGCCCATCTCGGCAGCCGTGATGGGCCGAGCCGACGTGTTGCTGGTGTTCGGGGCTTCGTTCTCCAATCACACCGGTATCTCGAAGAACAAGCCGACCATCCAGGTCGACTTCGACCGCATGATGCTCGGCAAGTTCCATCAGGTCGACGTGCCGGTTTGGGGCGAGATCGGGGTGACATGCGGGCTGCTCAGCGAGCGCCTGACCGCACGGGATCGGCCCGAGATCCGGCGTGAGGTCTCCGACCGCAAAGCCAGGTGGCGGGCCCAGAAGGCCCACCGGTCCGAGCTCGTCGACCCCAAGGGCAGAATGCACCCGGCCCGCCTGTTCGAGGTGATGAGCCGGGTGGTCCCGGAGAATGCCGTGATGCCCGTGGATGTGGGCAACAACACCTACGCCTACGGTCACTACTTCGAAACCAAGCCGGGCCAGGACGTCATCATGTCGGGTTACCTCGGTTCGATCGGGTTTGCCTTCCCGGCGGCGCTGGGGGCGTGGGCTGCGACGAGGGGCTCGCGCAAAGTGGTGAGCATTTCCGGCGACGGCGGGTTCGGCCAGTACCTCGCCGAATTCACTACTGCGGTCAAATACGAGATGGACATCACCCATGTCCTGCTGAACAACGATGAGCTCGGCAAGATCAGCCGTGAACAGATCGGCGCCTATCGCCCGGTTTGGCAGACGAGCCTCGTCAACCCCGATTTCGCCGAGTTCGCCCGCATTTGCGGCGGGGAGGGTTTCCGGGTCGATTCGGGAGACGAGCTCGAGGACGCCCTCGCCGCCGCTATCGCCGTGAAGGGCAAACCGTCGCTGGTCGAGGTGATCGTGTCGGCCAGGGACGTCTAGCTCCGGCCCGTTGGACACTATCCGGTCAGGAAGCTGATCCTCACCCGCCGATGCGGGTTGTCCCGGTTCGGGTCGACCACGACCACCGATTGCCATGTCCCGAGCTGCATCCGACCTTCTAGGACGGGAATGGTGATGGAGGGAGCTATGAACGCAGGCAAGACATGGTCGGCCCCGTGGCCGGGCGAGCCGTGGCGATGCCGATAGTCGAAGCCGGGCGGAAGCACATGATCGACGATGTCGAGCAGGTCGGCGTCACTGCCGGCGCCAACCTCGATCAGCGCCACCCCGGCGGTGGCGTGCGGACAGAACACCTGGACGATCCCGTCACCCTTGTTCGCAACGAAGCTGCTCACCTGCTCGGTGATGTCGACCACCTCTCGTCCTGGCCCGGTGTGGAGTTCCAGCAGCGCCGTATCCATCCGCCTACACCGAGTAACTCTCGCCCCAGTCGAGAGGCACGAGCTCGATATCGGATTTTGCGAGGACGGTGCGCGCCAGGTCAGCCATCCACCCTCGACCGTCTGCGCTCAGGTAGAAATCGTGGATCGGCACGACTTGCCGTGGGCGGAGTCGCCGGGCGAACTCCAGCGACTGATGGGTGGAGCCCCACGGGATCAGGAGAGGAAGCGCCAGAACGGGCGCGGTCATCGTCGGCTGATAGCTGTCTCCCGGGTGGGTGAAGACGCCGTCGACGGTGAAGCTCCGATTGGGCGGCGCCGTCCCCATCGGCGTGGTCTCGTGTATCACGTCCTCGGCGGTCAGCCCCACCGGCGTCTCCGTGACAACGGGAATGTCATGCGGAGCGAGGAGATCTGCCACGGCTTGATTGGCATGGACCGTCACGTCCTCGCCCCGATCGAGCACCCACCGCACGAAATCGGCACTCACATGATCGCCGTGCTCGTGCGTGATGAGCACTCGCTGGATGTCCCCAATGGAATCGAGATCGATGCCCCCGGTGCTGAACGAGTGAAAGCCGGGGTCAAAGAGCGTGGCACCGTCCCCGGTCGTGATGATGAGACATGAATCGGTGAGTCGTCGTATGCCGGCCATAGCCCGACGCTAGCGCCGGAGCAGAACCCGTGCGGCACCGATACCGGGTTCGGCCGCCGGCGGGCCGGCGGGCTTGTGATCGGCGCGCGATTGTGTTTGCGTTCTCGAAAGATGTTGGCACGCCGCGGCAAGTACTACGGGATCCCGGGATCGCTCTATCCGTTCGACGTCCGGCATGATCCGGCGAATCGAGCCTTTCTCGATCGTATGCCTGATGGCAGGCTCCGAGTCCGATGCCACACCCAGCCCGAGCTCGTGGAAGGGGCGGTGGTCATCGGTGACGATGGGGTTCCATTCGTCGTGAGAGGAAGAGGGCGCCGCTTCACATACTGGGAAGCCGTGTTGCTCCCCTCGTCGGCCCGCCCGCTCCACTACTCCCTGGCGTTCAGAGACCGTGACGGCGCTCCGGTCTACTGGGGCCCCTCCGGCGTTGCCGGCGCCATCGAAGGGCAAGATGCCCACTTCGCCATCGACCCCGCCGCGCTCACGCCGATCGATGTCCCGGAGTGGGCGAAGGGCGCTGTGATCTATCAGGTGTTCCCCGAGCGATTCGTCAACGGCGATCCGTCGTTGACGCCCGAGCGCCGGGCCGAGTGGGGCTCGCCCCCGCATCCGCTCGACTTCCAGGGCGGAGACCTCATCGGCATCACCGACCGGCTCGACTACCTGGCTCACCTCGGCGTTGACGCCGTCTACCTGAACCCGATCTTCACCTCGCCGTCCACCCACAAATACGACACGTCCGACTTCCACACGGTCGATCCCGCCTTCGGAGGCGACGATGCGCTCAGAGATCTGGTGAAAGCGGCCCACCAGCGGGATATCCGCGTGATCCTGGACGTTGCCTTCGATCACTGCCATCCGACCTTTCCCCCGTTCCAGGATCTGATTGCCAACGGCCGGGAAGCCGACCACGCCGGTTGGTTCACGGTGTACGACTGGCCGCTGCGGGTGCTGGTACGCGACCGGGCGGCCCGCGATTACTACCCGGCCGGCTACTACGACGCCCTGAAGGCCGACCTTGTCCGGGCCGGCCTATCCATCGAGGAGCGCACCGACCACGGGCCCCCCGTCGAGCCAACCTACCGGGCCTGGTACGGAGTCCCGACCATGCCACAGATCAACCTCGACCATCCCGCCGCCCGCGACTACTTCCTCGACATTGCCGGCTACTGGATGAGGGAATTCGAGATCGACGGCTGGCGGATGGACGTGGCTCGCGAGCCGAGCCACGATTTCTGGCGGGAGGCACGGCTAGCGATCCGTGCCGTAAACCCCGACGCCTATCTGCTGGCTGAGATATGGGGCGATACGTCCGACTGGCTACAGGGCGACCAGTTCGACGCAACGATGAACTACACGTTCCGGGATCTGTGCGTCGGGTACTTCGCCACCGGCACCCTCGACACCAATGCCATGGTCGACGGCATCCATGCCATGCTCGCGATGTACCCCCAGCCCGTTACCGACGTCAGCCACAACCTGATCGGCAGCCACGATGTCGAGCGTTTCGTCCACCTAGCCGAGGGCAACGTCGACGCCCTCCGGCTCGCCACCTTCCTGCAGCTCACCATGCCCGGCGCCCCCGGCCTCTATTACGGCGATGAGGTGGGCCTCAGCGGCGGCAGGGACCCGCACAACCGCGCAGCCTTCCCGTGGGACGAGTCCCTGTGGACACCGGGACTGATCGATCACATCCGGGAGCTGACGAGTCTGAGGCGGCAATACCCGGCCCTACGACTCGGCGAGTTTCGAGAGCACGCCCGCCTCGGGGACGGATTTGCCTTCAGGCGGGAGCTCGAGGGAGCGAAGATCCTGGTGGTCGTCAACAACGGTGCGACGGACCTGAATTTCGTGCTGCCGGCGGGAGCGACCGTCCTCGTCGGAGACACGCCGCTCCCGGCCATGAGCGGGCTGATCGCCGAGCTCCCCGGCTAGGGCCGGTTCACCTGGGTTGCCTCGCCGGTGGCGCCGTGGCATTCGGGCAGAAGACCCGATCCCTAGAAGTTCTCGCCGCGGAATAGCTTGCTCACCGAGGCGTCGTTGAAGATTGCCTCGATCGCCTGCGCCAGCTGCGGGGCGATCGACAGGACCGACAGGTTGGGCAGTCCCTCCGCAGCGGACGGGAGCGGCAGGGAATTTGTGATGATGAGCTCCTCGAGAACCGAGTTCTTGATTCGATCCACCGCCGGGTGAGACAGCACGCCGTGGGTTGCCACCGCCCGCACGGTCAGAGCTCCGCGTGCCTTCAACAGCTTGGCTGCGGAGATGAGGGTGCCTGCCGTGTCCACCATGTCGTCGACGATGATGGCGTGGCGGTCCTCGACCTCACCGACCACCCATAACGCCTCGACATCGTTCCGGAGATCGGTTCGCCTGCGCTTGTAGATGAGGGCCATCTCGGTTCCGAGATGCTTGGCGTACTTCTCAGCCAGCTTCACACGACCCGAATCCGGTGACACGATCACGGACGGGCCGCCCATGGTCCCGGCGAGATAGTCGGCGAAACCGTGCAACGCCGTCAAATGGTCGAACGGGGTCGAGGTGAAGCCCTGTATCTGTCCGGTGTGAAGGTCGACCGAGACAATCCGGTCGGCCCCGGCGGCCAGGAACATGTCGGCGAGCAGCCGGGCGGAGATCGGCTCGCGGGCTCGCACCTTCTTGTCCTGGCGGGCGTAGCCGAAGAAGGGAACCACGGCGGTTATCCGCTTCGCCGATGCCCGGTGCAGCGCATCGATCATGATGAGCTGTTCCATGATGTGGTGGTTGATCGGGCTGCTGTGACTCTGGATGACGAAGCAGTCGGCGCCGCGCACGCTCTCGTTGTAGCGGACGTAGATCTCGCCGTTGGCGAAGGATGAGCGCTCGACGTCTCCCAGCGGCACGCCGAGGATCTCGGCGACATCCTCGGCGAGCGGCATATTGGCCGAGCCCGAAAAGAGCATCAACCTCTTGCTGGACGCGATTCTCATTCGCTCAAATGCCTCTTCGCCTTCCGTCTGGCAGCGTAGTCGGGTATCTCTTTCTGGACCGAACGCTCGACGCCCAGCGCACCGGGAGGAATATCCCGGGTAATCGTCGATCCGGCTGCGGTCCAGGCGTCGTCGCCCACCTCCAGGGGCGCCACCAGCATGGTGTCGGACCCGATCTGCACCCGATCACCGATCGTGGTGGCATGTTTTTCGAAGCCGTCGTAGTTGCAGGTGATCGTGCCGGCGCCGATGTTGCTCTGTTCTCCGATGGTGGCATCGCCCATGTAGCTGAGGTGAGGGACCTTGCTGCGGCGGCCGATCGTGGTGTTCTTGGTCTCGACGAAGGTGCCCGCCTTCGACTCGGGCTCCAGGACGGTACCGGGGCGCAAGCTGGCGAACGGCCCAACCTCGGCCGACTCACCCACGTGGGAGCCCCGCAGCACCGAATACCAAACCCGGGCGCCGGCGGCGATGTGGCTGTCTTCGGCGTAGACCGACGGGCCCACCTGGGCGCCGGCCGCCACCGAGGTAGAGCCGCGCAGATGCACATCGGGTAGCAGCACCGCACCTGCAGACAGCTGCACGGTCGCATCCAGGTAGACGCGCTCTGGATCGATCATCGCAACCCCTTCGTGCATCCAGCGCTGATTGAGGCGGGCGCGCAGGGCCCGGGCGGCAGCGGCCAGCTGATCGTGACTGTTGACACCGACCACCTCGCCGGCGGGCGCCGTCACCGAGGCAATCGGAGCGCTTGCGGCCGCCAGAATTCCGACGACGTCGGTCAGGTACACCTCGCCCTGATCGTTGCCGGTCCCGACCTCCCCGAGCGCCCCCTCGAGGGCAGCACCGTCGAACGCGTACGTCGACACGGCGACCTCGTCGATGCGTCGTTGTTCTTCGTCGGCGTCTCGCTCCTCAACGATCTCGACAATGGCCCCGGCATCGTCCCGGATGACGCGCCCATAGCCGGTCGGGTCGGGCATGTGGGTGGTGAGCAGGGTGATGGCCGGTGCAGCCTCCCGATGGACGGCAACCAACCGGCCCAGTGTTTCGGCCGTCATGAGGGGGCTGTCGCCGGGGACAACGACGATGATGTCGTCGGAAACGTCGCCGAGGGCCTGCAAGGCGACGAGTACCGCGTGGCCGGTCCCTCTCTGCTCCTCCTGGACCACGGTTCTCACCCCCTCGGGGAGGGCCGCCGCCACCTCAGCAGCCCCATAGCCGACCACCACGAGCGTCTCGTCCGGGTTCGACCCCTCGGCGGCGGCCACAACCCAGGTGACGAGCGGAGCACCTGCAACAGGGTGCAGGACTTTCGGCAGGGTCGACTTCATCCGCGTGCCCTGCCCAGCAGCCAGCACGATGACGCGGACGCTCACTGTCTTCTCCTTCTCCTCAACCTGGCTGGGGGGACAGGAATCGAACCCGTACTGCGTGGACCAAAACCACGTGTGCTGCCAGTTACACCACCCCCCATTGCTCGGGGTCCGTCAGTGTACCTGTGACCTTGCGCCACCCCCGCGGCACCGGGCTCACTGCCCGGGCGGCCCGGGCCCGACCCGGGCGATCGGCCACCGCTGCGTGGGCTTCGTCCGCGTCGACGAAGAACCCAAACAGGGCCGGGCCGCTTCCCGTCATCGTCACCGGCCTGCCCCAGCGGGCTGCGAGGTCGGCTCGCCAATCGGCAAGCTGCGGCGCCAATGCCTCGGCTGCCGGCTGCAGGTCGTTGCGAAGCGGATCGTATCCCCGCAGCCCGGGCGGAAGCGCCGCAGTCGGAAACCCCCGGCCCTGTGGTTCACCCATCTGATCCCACTGCCGGTAGACCGATGCCGTGGAGAGCTCGACATCCGGGACCACGATGCCGATGGCAAAAGGCTCGGAGGGCGGCAAAGCGCCGACCCGTTCGCCCCGGCCTTCGAGCAGCGCAAGCCCCCCTGTCAGGCAAAACGGCACGTCGGCGCCGAGTTGGAGCGCCAGGCCCGGCAACTGGTCGGCCGCCACCCCGCAGACGCCGGCCGCCAGCGCCAGGGTGGCTGCGGCGTCGGCGCTTCCGCCCCCGAGACCGGCTGCAACCGCGATGCTCTTCTTGAGCGTCAAGCTCATCGGAGCCGAAGAGCCGGCGGCGGATCTGACTGCCTGGAGCGCCCGCCACGCCAGATTGTCCTCGGACCGATGCATTCCCTCGACCACCAATCGATCCTCGCCTGCCTGCACCAGCTCGATTCGGTCGGACCACGAAACCGACTGGACGAGGGAAACCACCGGGTGGTACCCATCGGAGCCACGGCTGGAGACCGTGAGGCCGAAATTGACCTTGGCGAATGCCTCGGCGGCCAGCTCAGCCATCGACCACCTCGGCGAGGGCTAGGAAGTCGCTTATCGCCAGGTCTTCGGGGCGAGCCTGCGGGTCGATTCCGGCGGCGCCCAACATCGCCTCGGCCTCCACCAGCGGCTCTGCCAGCGATCGACGCAGCATCTTGCGGCGTTGGCCGAACGCCGCCGCGGCCAGCCTGGCGGCCGTCCCGGCGTGGGACGGCGCAGGCCGGCGAACGATGTCGACCACGGCGGATTCGACCTCGGGCCGCGGGTAGAAGACGGTCGGCGGCACCCGAAACGCGATGTTGGCGGTGGCATAGAGCCCGGCTATCACACTGGGGATCCCGTAGACGCGCGAGCCGGGTCCGGCCGTGAGCCGGTCGGCCACCTCACGCTGCACCATGACGACGAGCCGTCCCGGTTGTGAGCCCGTTTGCAGCCAATCGAGCACCAGGGTGGTGGAGAGGTAGTACGGCAGATTGGCGACGACCGTCCAGGGCCCTCCCGTGACCGCAAACCCGGCTGCGTCGGAGAAACGAACCTCGACGTTGCCGAGACCGGCCAGTACCTCGTCCAACACCGGTCCGAGCCGCGTGTCGATCTCGTAGGCGAGGACATTGGCACCGGTCGCCGCCAGGGCTCGGGTGAGGGTGCCCGTCCCGGCGCCGACCTCCAGAACGTGGTCGGACGGCCCGACCGCCGCCAAATCCACGATCTTGCGAATGATGTTGGGATCGACCAGGAAGTTCTGGCCGAGCCGCCGGATGGGTGTGACACCGTGGCGCCGCAGCAAGCCGATGACCTCGGCTTTGCCTTGCGCCCCGTCAGCCACCGAAGACCCGTTCGGCTGCCGCAGTCGTGAGGCGTTCAACCTCGTCGACCCCCACGCCCCACACCTCGGCGAGGGCATGTCCGACGAGCACCACATGCGCCGGCTGGTTCTCCTCGTGCCGGAACGGCGGCGGCGTTAGCAGCGGCGTGTCGGTCTCGACCACCGTCCGACCCGGCGGAGCATGTTCTGCTCCCCTTCTGATGGTGTCGCCGTTCTCGAACGCCAGCGGGCCGGCGTACGAAAAGGTGGCCCCGAGGTCCCGAAAGCGCTTGGTCCAGCGGGGCCCGGCCGTCCAGCAGTGGAGAACCGTCCGGGGCCCGGCTGCGGTCTCCTGCAGGATCTCGAAGAGGTCGCCGAAGGCGTCCCGGCAATGGACGATGATGGGAAGGTCGACCGACTCAGCCAGGTCGATCTGGGCTCGGAAGGCTTCGATCTGGACACTGCGGGGTGACAGGGCGCGGTAGAAGTCGAGCCCAATCTCGCCAACCGCATCGGCCTGCCCTGCGAGCTGTGCGATTCGGTCGGCCTGTTCTGGCCAGGAGGCTGCGTCGTGCGGATGCAGGCCGGCCGCCCATTTCAGACGTCGGTCGTTGGCCGCCAGGTCGCGCCCGGCGGCGGAGGATTCGGCATCGACACCCGGGACCATCACCCAGCCGACCCCGGCGGCCGAGGCACGTTCCATAGACTCGCGCGGCCCGGCCTCCGCCAGCTGCAGATGGCAGTGGGTGTCAACCCACACAGCCGGATCCTCAGCTCTCTTCGATACGCGGGAACAACGGCTCACCGCGGCTGACCGTGACCTCCGGAAAGACCCCGAAGACGGCGGTGGTCGTATAGGGAGGAGTCTCGGGCGACCCGTCCAGGCCAAGGTGCCCCCACAGCCTCCTGGCCGTGTCCGGCATCGCCGGGGAGATGAGGATTGCGCCCACCCGGAGAGCCTCGAGCAGTCCGTTGAGCACTTCGTCCAGCCGGCCCGCCTGCTCCTCATCCTTCGCCAGGGACCACGGCGCGTTGACCTCCACGTAGGCGTTGGCGGCGGCGAACAGCCGCCAGATCCCGACCAGAGCATCACTGAAGCCGTACTCTCGGAAGGCACCGAGCGACTCGAGCGCAGCTCCTGCTGCTGCCCGCAAGTTTCGATCGGCCTCCTCAGTGCCTTCGACGGCCGGTACCCGACCGTCGCGATATCGCTCGACCATGTGGAGAACCCGGCTGGCGAGGTTGCCGAGGGCGTTGGCCAGGTCGGCGTTGTGGCGATCGACCATGCCCTCCCACGAGAAATTGCCATCGGGGCCGAAGGAGACGTCCCGCAAGAAGTGATACCGATATCCGTCTACGCCGAAGGTCTCGACCAGCTGGGCAGGGGTGATCTGATTGAGGGCCGTCTTCGACATCTTCGCCCCACCCACGAGCAGCCAGCCATGGGCGGCGATCTGGCGGGGCGGCTCGAGCCCGGCAGCCATCAGCATGGCCGGCCAGATGATGGCGTGAAACCGGAGGATGTCCTTCCCAACGAGATGCACGGCCGGCCACCACGCATTGAAGAGCCCGTCATCCTCCCCGTATCCGATGGCGGTGACGTAGTTCATGAGCGCCTCGACCCATACGTAGGTGACTTGCTCCTCGTCCCAGGGAATCGGAATTCCCCATTTCAGCGAGGCCCGGCTGATCGAGAAGTCTTCGAGGCCCTGCTTGATGAAGCCGACCACCTCGTTGCGCCGCCCGCGGGGATAGACGAACCCGGGATGGGCCTCGATGTGGTCGAGAAGCGCATCCCCGTACTTGGAAAGGCGAAAGAAGTAGTTGTCTTCGCTGAAGTGCTCGACCGGACGGCTGTGAATCGGGCACAGCCCTCCCTCCAGAAGGTCCTCCTCCTTGTAGTAGTCCTCGCACGATACGCAGTAGAGACCCTCGTATCGGGCCTGATAGATGTCACCACTGTCGTACAGCGCCTGCAGGAACGCCTGGGCCCCGAGCTTGTGCCGCGGCTCGGTCGTGCGGATGAAGTCGTCGTTGGAGATCTCCAGCAGTGACCACGCCTCCCGATAGCGGGTGCTCACCTGATCCACCAGCTCTTGCGGGCTCAGGCCTGCCTCGACTGCCGCCCGGGCAACCTTCAGCCCGTGTTCGTCGGTGCCGGTCAGATACCAGGCACCCTCTCCCGCCAGCCGGTAGAAGCGGGCCAGGGCGTCACCAACCAGGGTGGTGTAGGCGTGACCGATGTGGGGCGAATCGTTCACGTAATAGATCGGCGTCGTGATATACATGGCGTGGCGCTGAGGCTAGTGATGGTGTGCTCCGGGCAAGAGGTGTGACGGGATCAGCTGCGGTGGATGTCACCGCCCAGCGCGGCTACCGGCACGGTAAGCTAGCTAAATATGGGGGGCCAACGGCAAGAGAGGTACAAATGGACACCGGTATCGTCCGCAAGATGGATGACTTGGGGAGAATTGTGATCCCCGCAGAGACGCGCAGGCTCTTCAACATTCGTGAAGGAGACCAGCTGACAATCTGGGTAGATGGCGAGAACATCAGCCTCCGGAAACTGGAAGCAACCTGCACGTTCTGCGGTGCAACTGAAGGGATTAGAGCCTTCCACGGCAAGGGAATCTGTCCCAATTGCAGCTCGGAATTGCAGGAGAGCAGCGTCTAACCGGGGTCTTCAGCCGAATCGGACCGGGGGAGAGCTGCTTCGTACAGGAGCCGGCGGCGAACCGAATGGGCGTCGGCCGCTCGTTTCACCGCTTCACTGAACAGCTCCCCCTCTCCGATCAGCCGTTCCACCGAGGCCACGGCGGCTTCCATGTCACCCGGGAGGATCGGAGCCCCGCCGACCACGACCGTCAACTCTCCTTTTGGCGGCCGTTCACGGTAGTGAGCGGCCGCCTCGGACAGGGTTCCGCGCCGCACGTCCTCGTGCAACTTGGTCAGCTCCCGGACCACAACCGCCGGCCGATCGTCGCCCAGGGCCTCGGCGAGGGCGGCGAGCTCCGTTCCCGCCCGGGCAGCCGCCACGAAGAACACCATGGTTCGCGGCTCATGCGCCAAGTCTTCGAGCCGGGCCCGGCGGAGTTCCTTCTTACGCGGCAAGAAGCCCTCGAACACGAAGCGCTCCGCCGGAAGCCCCGCCACTGCGACCGCGGCCGTGACGGCGCTCGGACCGGGGACGATCGTCACCTGGGCTCCCACCTCGACCGCGACCCGGACGGCGGTCAAGCCCGGATCGGCCACCGCCGGCGTGCCGGCGTCTGTAATGAGCGCCACCGTCGCTCCCCGCTCCAGATAGCCGCCCAACTCAACGGAGCGGCTGGCCTCGTTGGCAACGAAGTAGCTGCGGAGTGGCACTTTGAGCCCGAGAGAGGAGATCAGCTTGGCGCTCCGCCGCGTGTCTTCGCAGTAGACGATGTCGGCTGAGGCAAGCGTCTCGCGCAGCCTGAGAGATACGTCGGCCAGGTTGCCAATCGGGGTGGCGCACAGAACGAGCATGCCGGCCATGGCGGGAGCATACGCACTCTGGCGCGCGGAGCCCTTCCCGGGCGGCGCTCGCCCGGATACGGTGCCGGGATGGCCGTCGTCCTGCATGCGTCTTCGTGGTGCTCGCCGCCCCTGACGGTCGCCGTGACCCGGCGAGACCGACGCCGCGGGCTTCGTCCTCGCGCCGGGGGACGATCGCTGCTGCTCCGTGCGTCGGCAGTGCACGGGCGCGGGATGAAGGAGGCACTATGGGTGGCCGGGTTGGACCGCGCCGGGCTGGTTACCGAAGTCCGGCTGCTGCTCCCCGGCCACTTCATCTCGTTGCCGGGGGCCAGCTGGGTGTTGGAGATGGCTGCCACCGGGACTCCCCCGCCGGCCGGCTCGGTCCTGACCGCGGCCAGACGACGAGCCCGATCCGGGCTTTGACGGGCCGGGCCCTACCACCTCGGCCAGAACATGTTTCGGACCGTCCGACCGGCTGCTGCGTCGCTCGACAACACGAGCAGCATCGCCTCATCGGCGTGGGCCACGAACGCGTACTCTTCACCTTCGAATGCCAGCCCGGTGTTGTCCGGCCGGCCCGACCCGACCCGGAGCGAGGCGCTCGCCCAGCCCCCGACGGTTTCGGCGAGCTCACGAGCGTCGCGGGCCTCGTCGCCCTCGAAAGCCAGCACGAGGACCACCTCGGATCCGTTCCACAGCACCCGGTACGTGTCGCCTCCCCAGCCGGTCGCCGCCTGCAGCGCCTGTGCGGAGGTCACTCCTTCCGACAGCAGGGCACGAAAGATTCGCTCTCCGAAGGTGCCGCTGTCAATCTCGGAGAACCCGGAGACGGCGAGCTCCGGGAGCTCGACCTCGATCGCCCCCTCGCGGGCGGCGAAACGGGCCGGATGATAGATCTGCTCGGTGCTGACGGGTGGGTCCGAGTACGCGGCGTCGACGGCGGCGGGCCCGCCGTTCGATATCAGATCCTCCACGAACCAACGGCCCGCCTCGGGCCCGTACTCCTCCAGCGCCATCACGAATCCGGGCGGGGCAACCCGTTCCTGCTGGCAGGCGATCTCCTCGAGCCGGATCGCGAATCGGTCCGTCGCGCTGAGCTCGCGCTCGACGTACTGTCCCGCGTGAAAGGAGGCGTCGCCCTGCACCAGCGCCCACGCCGCGGCGGCAGCTTCGCCGTTGCCGAGGTCCTGCTGGGACTCCATCAGATCCCACCAGCCGTAGGCGGCGTCCGTGGCGGCGGTCGTCAGCTCGCCCACCAGGTGGCGGCGGCCAAATGGGGTCAGCTCATCGAGCTGTTCGTCGAGCATGAGAGTCTGGGCCGCCGGATCGTACAAGCCCGGGATGGAGCAGAAGCTCACGAGGTCGGCGATCGTGCTTCCGTCCTCGAGCACGCCCAGCATCCGAAGATAGGCCGAGTCGAAGCGGCCGTCGCCGATGGAGGGCAGCCAGCGCAGCTCGTGATAGCGGGCCTCGAGCTCGGCGCGAGGGCGATACTCGATCGAGGGCACGGTCAGGTCCAGCCCCCGGATCTCCCGCACCGACTCCGCCAGCAGCGCCACCTGGTCTTCGAGCGCCTGCGGAAGCGTGGTCGATGTCGTAGCCGCCGGCACCGCGGTGGTCGACGTCGGGGCTGGATCCATGGCGGGCAGGAACTCCTTGGCGATCTCTTCCCTGCTACCTGCACAGGCTGCAAGGACGAGGACAAGCGCCCATCCAAGAAGGAACAATCGTTTCATACCGGAGGCATTCTCGTGGCTGGCTGGCAACTGACATCGGCATCGAATCCGGCAATCCGAAGAAGAAATGGGAAAGCACCGGTGCCGGCAGGTCGGCTCGGCGGCCACGCAACCATCCCGAGAAGGCCGGTGCGGTACCACCAGCCTTCTCAGGAGTTGGGCGCAGCGAAGCCGATTGGGGGGGCCTGTGGCTTTGCTATGCCCGAGGACCTGTCGGTCCCCTCTGAGGGCTCGCGGCTCGTGACAGGGGGGCAGTCACTGCTTGCGCTCCCTCAAATCAATTCTCAAAAGGCTTCGGTTGCACCGTCCGGTCTTGTCACAGCCACAACTTCGACCCAGAGCCGGCGGGGAAGTTCTCGGGTTCTTTGGAGAAATTTCGCGATATCGCGTAGCGTTCTCGTGTCCAAGAGAGGGTATGCGACGGAGTGCACGACCGTGACGATTTCGAGCTAGTTGCCTCGGCTTCGGCCGGGGACCTGGAAGCGTTCGGCGAGTTGATCCGTCGTCACCAGGATTTTGTGTACGGAGCAGTGCTACGAGTGGTCAAGAACCCAACCCTCGCCGAGGACGTTTCCCAGGAATGCTTCCTACGCGCCTACCGGGCGCTCCCCGATTTTCGCGGCGACAGCCAGGTCAGGTCTTGGCTGTACCGCATCGCCCACAACCTCGCCCTCAACGCCGTCACACGCCGGCGCGAGTACCCCACCGAGCTCATGCCGGACACGCTCGCCGCCGAGGCCACGGGCCCCGAGCAATCTGCCGAGGCATCAGAGCTGGCGCGCGCCATCGGCACCGCCATCGAATCTCTCCCCGAGGATCTCAAACATCCGCTCGTCCTGCGCGAGATGCAGCACATGTCCTATGAAGACATCGCCGGCCGGCTCGAGCTTCCTCTCAACACCGTCCGGACCCGCATCTTCCGGGCACGACGAGCCCTGCAAGCGCACATGAGGGATTGGCAATGACCGCCTGCACCATCACCGATGTCCAGCGCATCGATTTCGCCGAGGGGATCGACGATTCGATCGACGAGCACGTCATGACCTGCGACACCTGCCAGGCGTTTCTCGCAGATCTGTGGCAGGGGGAGCTCCAAACCGACCTCAGTGAGCCAGTGATGCGGGTGGTCGGCTTGGAGGAGTTCGTCATCGCAGTCCTCAAGGAAGGTGGCGGTATCTTGGCGAGGATCGGAGAAGCATTGCGAGTGTACGGCATGGGTGAGGAGCGAACATGAACCTGGAAACGACCATCGGCACCGCCGTCACAGTCGCAGTCGTCATAGTGGCAACCCTCGTTCTCGGAAAGATCCTGGCCAAGCGGGCTCCCGAGCAACTGCGGGAGCTCATCAATCAGCTGGTCCCGGTGGTGATTCTCACGAGTGTGGTCGTCGGAATCCTGGTGATCCTCGATCCCGACCAGACCGACCGGCTCCTCGACGCCACCATCAGCTTCGTGCCCAAGGCGCTCGTTGCAGTCCTGGTCATCATCCTCACCCGCAGTGGTGGCAAGATCATTGGGCTCTTCATCGAGACCGCGATGCGAAACATCTCTCCCGTCCTGGCCAAGCGGGTGAGCCTGGCGGTCTCGGGCGTCCTGCTCGGAATCGGTGTGATCATCGCCCTCGATCAGCTGGGAGTGAGCACCGACATCATTCTCCTGCTCGTGGCCGCGCTCGCATTCGGTACTGCGCTGGCGGGAGGACTCGCCGTCGGCCTCGGGTCACTGGCGATTTCCCGGCAAGTCGCTGCCGGCCGCTACGTTCAGGACCGGTTCAGACCAGGTCAATTGCTGAGCATCGACGGCGTGCAGGGCCGCCTGCTCTCCGTCGGCTTGTCGGCCACCCACCTCGAAGGCGAAGGCGGTTCGCTCTATGAGGTGCCGAACGAACGCTTTCTGCAAGGTCCGGTCAAGGTCCTGGCCGACTGATCGCCGTCTGACGGGGTGAGCTGTTTCCGGGAGACAATCTGCCTCCACTCACTACACTCATGGTAAAGAGCGGGAAAACTCTTCCGAAGAGGGGTATCAGTGTCTGCTTCCATCCGCCGCCGTCGGCTCGTGCTCGCCATCGCAGTGATTGCGCTTGCCGTCGCGCCCGTGCTGGTCACCCCGGCCTTTGAAGCCCAAGCCCAGGTCGACACGACGAGTACCACAGAGCCCCAGGTCACCACGTTGCCGCCGCCTCCGACCACCACGACCGCCCCACCCACCACAACCACCACGACGAGGCCCACAACCACCACCACGAGGCGCACAACTACAACCCGCCCGGCCCCGACCACCACGACCGTCCCACCCACCACAACCACGGTCTCCTCAACGACCACCACGACTGCTACCACTACCACCCTGATCGCACTCGTAACGACCACGACGCGGCGACCACCTTCGACGACCACCTCACTCATCGTGACGACCACCACCGGCTTCGTGCCCCCATCCAGCGCCGGCCCCGGGGGCGGTGGAGAGGACGGGTCATCGAGCTTCGGCGGCCTGCCGCCGTGGTCGCTCCCCTTCGTCGGCGCCGGAGCCATGCTCGCCGCCATCGTGCTCGCAACCGGAGTCGTCCGCCTCGCCACCCAGGGCCTGCCGGCGGTAGGACGGGGCTTCGGCTCGCTCGCCTACAAGACCTCGAACGGATGGGCCCGCCTCACGACGAAGCAGCCCCCGCCGCCGCCCTCGCATTTCACCGATCCGAAGCCGACTCTCGGTGCCCGCATCGGAGGCTTCTTCCTCGCCCTGACCAGCCCCTTCCGGCGGCTCGGGCGGGCGTCGAGCGGGCGCGACACCTCGGCCCGGCGGCTCCGCATTCACCGTCAGGCGACCGTTGGGGGCATGTGGGACCGGCTCGTTCTCAAGGCGCGGATGACCCGAGCCCGATTCGGCCAGACCCGGTCGTCGGTGGACGGGCACAAGCGATACTGGTGGCTGCGTTTCCGCCGCTACCTCCCCTGGCTGCGATAGCTCTTCGTCCTCCCGCCCTCCCGGCCTAAGATTCCTCACCGTTCCGGGGGTGTAGCTCAGCCCGGCAGAGCACTACGTTCGCAACGTAGGGGTCACGGGTTCAAATCCCGTCACCTCCACGGGAACCCTTCGGGTCCCTGGCAGTCGCTCAGCGACTGCCGGCGGGAGTCTGGAGCGGACCGGGGATGGCCCCCGGCATCCGGCACCGAAGACGGCGATACAAAGGCTGTGTCGATCACGGGTCGGGCAGGCGCATAGAGTCTGGCAACACGTCGAACGGAGCAGTCGCATGAGCGATGGGTCGGCAGCCGGAGCGGTCAAGCAGCTCCGCCTGGTGGTGGAAGCCGAGGACTTCGAGGAAGCCGTCGCGTTCTACCGGGACACCCTCGGGTTGGGGGAGGAATTCTTCGTCGAGAGCGAGGGTGGGGCTCGCGTGATGGCACTGCAGGCGGGCCGCGCAACATTGGAGATCGTCAATCGCGCCCAGAAGCGGCTGATCGACGACCTCGAGGTCGGGCGCCAGGTGAGCCGTAGCATTCGGGTGGCGTTCGAAGTCACCGATGCAAGCGCCAAGACCGACGAGCTGGTGGCGGCGGGAGCGGACCTCATAGCCCCTCCCATCGAAACCCCCTGGCACTCACTCAACTCGAGACTGGAAGCACCGGCAGGCTTACAGATCACCCTCTTCGAGGAGCTCGAGGGCACCGACTGACGAGCGAACAGGCGACCCTGTGTCACCCGATCTCCGCTCTTCTTCGTCTGTATGAGTGAGCGCATGAGGGAGGCGGTTGTGGAAGCGGTCACGCGGCTTTGGATCACCGGGCTGGCACTGGTGCTCGGATTGTTCCAGGTGTTCCTTGCACTGGCTATCGCCTTCGACACCGATCCCTCGATCTCCGGACAGGATAAAGCGTTTGGAGCGATCGTCACAGGCGCGTTTGCGCTTTCCCTCCTGGGCGGCCTGTGGTTCTTGCGCTCGGGCGGTCTCGCCCGGCGGGTATGCCTGGGGGCGATCGTCGTCGGCCTCGCGGGCGGCGTCGTGTGGTTTTGGATGCTGATCCCGCCGCTGGTC
>JBFKDW010000029.1:0-32150 GCA_041619515.1 Acidimicrobiia bacterium | reverse complement strand
CGCGTCATCCGCAGCGCAGCCGAATACAGCTGCGGGGCGAACTCCATCGCGTCCTTCTCGAAGTTGGCCTGATCGGCCATTGCGATCTTTCCTCGGGGCCCACCAGGGTACTCGGCGCCCGTGACACGCAGAAGCAGCCGCGGTGAGCGCACCGAGCAGGACGCGGTTTGGAGCCGGAGCGGGGATTCGAACCCCGGACCTGCTCATTACGAGTGAGCTGCTCTACCCCTGAGCTACCCCGGCCTGGGAGAGGAGAATAGTCCCGAGCCCGGCGTCCCCGGGTCTCGGCCGGTTGAAACGCTATTCGATCACCGCCAGATCGGCGAACAGGGAGGCGAGCGCCAGAACCGGACGCTGATTGCGTTCCAGCACTTCGATGGTGGCAAGCACCCGCTCGGCTCGCTGTACGGCGGCCTGGGGCCTGACCGCGGCGAACTCCACGCCCGGGACATCGGTGTTGCGGACCGCCGCGCCGAACTGGGCGGCGGCAGCATCCCGATACCAGGAGGCGAGGATCTCGAGGCCGTTGACCTGGAGAGACAGGGCGGCCCGGCGGGTGGCCCGCTCCACCCGGTCCTTAGATTCCCTGGTGTCATCTGACGAATAGGTCGCCTCGATCGCCGCCAGCAACGGTCCGGCGGCGCCGACAACGTGCTCGGCCAGCCGAAAGGCGTCGCCCGGCGCCAGGGAAAGCCGTCCGGGGACGGTGAGCCACACCTTGCGGTAATCGGCCACTTCGGACTCTTCCGCCAGAGCCAGGGCGAGGCCGGGGCGCCCCCCCGAGATACGGGCGGCTTCGGTTGCCTGGTCGGGATGGAACTCCCGGTCGACCAGCGCCTGGCGAATCTCTGCCTCGCCGGCCCTGCCGAACCGCACCACCCGGCATCGGCTGGCGACGGTGGCCGGCAGGTCATCCTCCGACTCGGTGATGAGAATGAACACGGCCGTGGCCGAGGGCTCCTCGAGGGTTTTCAGCAGCGCGTTGGCCGCCTCGTCGTTCATCATCCCGGCTTCTTCGAACAGGAAGACCTTGCGATTGGACTCGACCGGGGTGCGAGAGGCTCGCGCCACCGTCGAGCGGGCTTGATCGACAGTGAGCGCCGTGCGGCCCTCGGGCTCTACCAGGTGGAGATCCGGATGGGTCGCATCGTTCACCCTCCGGCGGCCGTCGGCATCCGCCGGGCTCAGCAGTGCCGCCGCGAAGCGGCGAGCCACGGTTGCCTTGCCGACGCCTGAGGGGCCGGTGAAGAGATAGGCGTGGGCCGGTTGCGCGGCTTCGCGATCGAGCATCTCGACAACGCGGTCATGGCCGATCACCCCGTCAAACAGGTTCATCGAACCGCTCCCGGATCAGGCCAACCGAGTCGCCCACCACCTCCGTAATGGTCCGGCTGCCGTCTATCAGGACCACCGCCGGGTCCAATGCGGCCAGGTCGCGATAGGCGGCAGCCACCCGTTGCTGGAGCTCGACACCCTCTCCTCCGATGCGATCGGGCGTCTCCTGACGGGCCAACCCCGCCGTCGGGTCGAGCTCGAGCACAACGACGAGATCCGGCCACACCGCACCCAAGCCTGCTGCGTTCACCGAACGGACCGGCTCGACTCCGAGCGCCCGGCCTACTCCCTGGTACGCCAGCGAGGAGTACACGGACCGGTCGGACAACACCCAGGTGCCGGACTCCAGCCGGGGCGCAACCTCCTGAGCCGCCAGCTGGGCGCGGGCGGCGGCAAAGAGCATTGCCTCGGCCCAGGGCACCAGGTCGTCGTGGGAATGGAGCAGGATGTCGCGGATCGCCTCGCCCACCGGGGTGCCGCCCGGCTCCCTGACGGTGACAACGGTCCGGCCGTCGGTACGCAATTCGGCGGCGACGGCCTCCACGACGGTCGACTTGCCGGCGCCGTCGATTCCCTCGAATGCGATGTAGCGACCATTCATTGTTGCTTCGGGTCCTCGTCGTCGATGAACGGATTTCGCGCCCGGGACAGTCCCTTGAGGGTTTCCCCGGGGGCGCGGATCCGATCGCGGACCGCCCACAGGGAAGCCAGGGCGGTGGCCAGCACGATGACGCCCCCGAGGGCGATGACGTTGCGCGTGCCATTGTCGAACGGGGCGGCGAACTCGGCGTCGAGCAGCTTGGCCGAAACACCGGCGATCGCCAATGACGCCAGTAGCCCGGTGCGAAGAAGCGCAATGAGGGCAGCGAAGGTCCGGCCCCGGAACTCGTCCTCCACGTTCTCGTGCAGGTGGCTGAATCCCATGACGTAAGCGATACCCGTCCCAACGCCGACGAACGCAATCCATCCCATGGCCCCGACGATCGTCTTGACCGCCGAGGTGGCCAGGAGGGACACACCCGTCAGGCCGAGCCCGAAGCCGAAGGCAACGTCGGCTTTGGCGTTGCGGGCGCCGAGGATGCTGGCTCCGATGATCCCGACGGCCGCCCCCGTCCCGAGCGCGAACAACAGCGCGTAGAACCCCTGCTGGTCGGCGCCCACCACCCGGCGAGCGTAGGACTCACCAAGGGCAAACAGCACCCCGCCTCCGAACAGGCCGACCGCCATCCCGAGCACGATGGTGCGAACCGTACGGCTTCGCGCCACGAAGCTGATGCCTTCTCTGAGGTCGTGGAGCGGGGCAGCCAGGGCGCCGCGGCTCTTGGTGCGACGGGCCCGGGGTCGGCGGGGAAAGGCGATGGTGGCGATGAGCGCCGCCGACGCCAGGAAGGTGGCGCCGTCCACCAGGAAGGCGAGCGTTTCGGGGCCGGAGTTGATCGCTTCTGTGAACCCGAATTCGGGAACCAGGTCGAGCACCCAGATGAGGGCGGCACCAAGCGGAAAGGTTCCGTAGGCCGCACCGAGGGACAGCCCGTTGGCGGTTGCGAGGTCGCTTGAGTTCACGAAGTTCGGGAGGGAGGCTTCCTTGGATGGCTGCCAGAGCAGCGTGAACAACTCGAGGACGAGAGAGACGAAGAACAGCTGCACGAGGTTGTCGACGAACGCCAGGCTGAGGACGAACAGGCCCCGCCCCACGTCGGCGATGATCATCATGACCTTGCGATTGAACCGGTCGGCGAGCACTCCCCCGAGGGCTACGAAGAACAGGCCGGGCAAGAGGCGCGCCACGAGCGGCACGAGGATGGCGGTTTCCGCCTGAGCTCCACCGAGCCGTGCGGCGAGGGTCAGTGTGGCGAACAACGCCACCCAATCACCCATGCTCGAGAACAACCCTGCCCACCACAACCTGGCAAACGGCCCACGGGTTACGAGCTGGAGTGTGGTTCGCGACGGATGCACTTCAGTCTCAACGGCCACAAAAGGACGTTAGCCGTAACGCCAAGGCTCGGAATCACCGGGCTTCCACACCGGCACACTTCCAGGCCGCCGCACATTCCACGGTCGAGCCGCGATGCCCGCCCTGCCGGGCACCCGGTCCCCGCGGAGACGGCGAGGTACTGCTACTTCTTCTTCTTGGCGGGGCCCTTGGCGCGACGTTCGGCGAGGAGCTCTGCGCCGCGCTCGGGTGTGATCGAGTCGACGGTGTCGCCGACCCGCAGCGAGGCGTTGTACTCGCCGTCCGTCACATACGGCCCGAAACGGCCGTCCTTCACCACCATCTCGGCTTTGCTCACCGGGTCGGGACCGAGCTCCTTGAGCGGCGGCTTTGCCGCCCGCCCCCGGCGTTTGGGCTGTGCAAACACCTTGAGGGCGCCATCCAGATCGATCTCGAGCAACTGCTCTTCGGTCTCCAAGCTGCGTGAGTCGGTCCCGCGCTTCAGGTAGGGACCGTACCGGCCGTTCTGGGCGGTGATGTCCTCCCCTGTTTCGGGATCGGTGCCCACCAGCCGCGGCAGTGACAACAGCCGCAGGGCCTCCTCCAGCGTGATCGTGTCGAGGCTCATAGATTTGAACAACGAAGCCGTCTTGGGCTTCTCCTTTGAGCCTTCCGGCTCTTCGACGACCACGTAGGGCCCGTAGCGTCCGGTCTTGGCGACGATGCTCTTGCCGGTGGCCGGATCGCTCCCGAGGGAACGGTCCCCGCTGGGAGCTTCCAGCAGCTCGACGGCCTTCTCCACGGTTAGCTCGTCGGGGGCCAAATCCTCGGGAATCGGGGCCGTGTCTTCGCCGCGCGACAGGAAGGGGCCGTACCGCCCCGAACGGGCCTCGATCTTCTGGCCGTTTTCGTCCGCCCCGATGACGATGGAGTTCAACTGTCGAGGGTCCATCTCCCCCAGCTGCTCGGTGACGAGCTGGTGGAGCCCGGGACGGCCGTTGCCGAAGTAGAACCCGGACAGCCAGGGGATGGCCTCGGTCTCGCCGCGGGCGATGCGGTCGAGGTCGTCCTCCATCCGGGCCGTGAACGCGAAATCCACGAACTCAGGGAAGTGGGTCTCCAACAGCGTCACCGTTGCGAATGCCGTGAACGATGGAACCAGCGCGGTCCCTTTCTTCCAGACGTAGCCCCGATCCTGGATGGTGGAGATGATGGAGGCGTAGGTCGATGGGCGTCCGATGGACAGCTCCTCGAGCCGCCGCACCAGGCTCGCTTCTGTATAGCGGGCGGGCGGTTTGGTCTCGTGGCCGCTGGATGCGAGCTCCACGACGTCGAGGGGATCGCCCTCGGCCATGGCGGGAAGCCGGCGCTCGACGTCGTTGCCGTTGCCCTCGCCGTTGTCGGACGCCTCAACGTAGGCCTGCATGAAACCGGGGAACGTGATGATCAGGCCTCCGGCGCCGAACACGGCCTCGCGGCCGCCATCGGTGACTGCGCCGAGGCGTACCTGAACCCGTTCGCCTTTGGCGTCCTTCATCTGCGAGGCCACCGTCCGCTTCCAGATCAGCTCGTAGAGGCCCGATTCGTCGGCGCCAACCTCGGCGGCAACCTCGGCAGGGGTTCGGAACACGTCGCCGGCGGGGCGGATCGCCTCGTGGGCTTCCTGCGCATTCTTCACTTTGGACGTGTAGATCCTCGGCTCGTCCGGCACGGAGCCGGCCCCGTAGAGCTCGACTGCCTGGGTGCGGGCGGCTTCGATCGCGGTCTCCGACAGGGTGGTGCTGTCGGTCCGCATGTAGGTGATGTAGCCGTTCTCGTAGAGCCGTTGAGCAATCGACATGGTGCGGGCGGCTGCGAAGCGGAGCTTGCGGCCGGCCTCCTGCTGCAGGGTGGAGGTGCGGAACGGGGCAGCCGGCTTCTTCGTGTATGGCTTGCGCTCTACCGACCGCACCGCGAAGTCGGCTGCCTCCAGCTCTCCTGCGAGCCGATTGGCAGCCGCCTCGTCGAGAAGGAGCACGTCTTTTTCCGTGGAAAGCTCACCGGTCAGCGAGAAGTCTTTGCCGGTGGCGAGCCTGGTGCCGTCGAGGGTGAGCAGCTTGGCACCGAACGCGCTTTCTTCGGTGCTGCCCGGGCGGGTGGAAAAGGTGCCTTCGAGGTCCCAGTAGCTCGCCATCCGAAACTGCATCCGCTCGCGCTCGCGTTCCACGATGATCCGGACCGCCGGGCTCTGGACCCGGCCGGCCGACAGCTTGGGGCGAACCATCTTCCACAGCACGGGCGAAACCTCGTATCCGACGAGGCGGTCGAGTATGCGACGGGCTTCCTGGGCGTCGACGAGGTGCCGGTCGAGGTCACGCGAGTTCTCGATGGCTTCCTCGATGGCGGGGGCAGTGATTTCGTGGAACACCATCCGTTTTACCGGAACTTTTGGGTTGAGGGTCTCGAGCAAGTGCCAGGCGATGGACTCACCTTCGCGATCTTCGTCGGTGGCGAGGTAAAGCTCGCTGGCGTCTTTGAGCAGACCTCTGAGCTTCTTGACCTGGTCCTTCTTGTCCTTGGGAACGACGTAGAGCGGTTTGAAGTCGTTCTCCGTGTCGACCCCCAGCCGGGCCCATGGCTCAGACTTGTGGGACGGCGGGACTTCGGCCGCATTGCGCGGCAGATCCCGGATGTGGCCGATGCTCGATTCGACCACGTAGCCGTCGCCAAGGAACCCGGATATGGTCCTCGCTTTGGCCGGTGACTCGACGATGACGAGCGGCTTCGTCATGGAACTCCTGTCAGAAGGCGACTGTCTACGGGGTTGGACCGCCCGTGTCAAGGGGCGACAGTATCCCGCACCTGATCTAACTCGCGTTCTTTACGGCCAGTTCCAGGCCAGACCTAAGGCGTTCCATCACCCCATCCCACGCATAGGTCGCTTCCACGAATCGTCGGCCGGCTTCCCCCATGTGCCGGGCACGGGATCGATCGCCCACCAGCATGTGCAGGGCTTCGACCAGCCCGTCACGGTCGTGAACAACGAACCCGGTGCGTCCCGGGAGCACCGTCTCGGGGGCTCCACCCGAGGCGCCGACGACGACCGGGAGCCCGCTCGCAGCCGCCTCGAGAAAGACGATCCCCAGGCCCTCCTGTTCGAGACCGAGCCAGCGGCTTCGGCACGGCATGGCGAATATGTCCATCTCGCGATAGCGGCGTGCGAGCTCGCTCCACGGGATGTCGACATGGAAGTCGGTGGGAACATCGAGGGTCTCCGCCACCTTGCGGAGCCTGCCCTCCAGCCTGCCCCGCCCGATGATCTTGGCTCTGATCTCGTGCCCGGAGGACCTGAGCTCGGCAACGGCATGTAGCACCTCGGCGTGGCCCTTGCGGGGAATGAAGCGGCTCACGCAGCCAACGACCACCTCGGCGCCGCTCCAGCGCCCATCGGCCGGGTAGAAGGTATCGCCGTCCACGCCGATACCGAGGTAGGTGACAGGGCGTTTCGTCAGTCGCTCCACCCTCCGGCTGGTCCAGCGGCTGTTGGCAAAGATGACGTCGGCAGACTTGAGCGGCCCGGCCAGCAGCTGGCGGAACCCGGGCAGGGCGGCGGGGACGGTGACCTCGGCCCCGTGGGCGATGACGCCGTACGGGACGCCGAGAGACGTGCGGAGCGCCGGGCCGAGGGTCGGGAGCGGGTAGGGCGCGCCGAAGACCATGACGTCCGGGTTGAACCGCCGGGCCTGCTCCTCGATCCAGGCGCGGGTTCTGCGGGTCGGCCACATGAACCGCCGCTTGTTTCTGATCACCTGGGCGTCGCGCTCGGCTGCGTCGTCCCGCGGCCCGAGCACCTGCACCGGGCCGTCGTAGCGCTCGACGAGATTGCCGAGGTATTGCTGAATCCCACCCGCTTTCGGCAAGTAGTCGTTGGTGATGAGCAGGAGGCGCATAGCGGCAGGCTAGGGAGGCCCCACCCAGAACCCCTGGCCCCGCTCCATCCGACCCTTCGGGACAGGGCGTCGAAGCGCCGCCCCACTGGGGAGGGGGCCGCCCTACTCGAGGTGTGGGGCGACGTTGTAGTCGGCGATGGTGGCGGAGTCTTCGCTGATCACCACATGGGTGACGGCCGTGTTGTCCACGAAGGCGAGACGATCGCGTCCCTCGTGACCGATGCCGAGGCGATCGAGCACGAAGGAGCGGATGGCGCCGCCGTGCGACACGACCCCTACCCGGGCACCGGCGTGGCGGTGAGCGAGCTCCTGGAGCGCTGCTTCCATCCGCGCCGCCGTCTCGGTGAGGGATTCGCCCGTCGATCCGCGCGGAAGATCCTCGCCCTGGTGGTAGATCTGCTCCCACAGATGAGCCCATTCGGCCTGAATCGTCGGCGTGGTCAGGTCCTCCCAGTCCCCGAGGTGCATCTCGATCACGCCTTCGTGGGATACGACCGGCACACCGAGGACCTCGCCGAGCGCCGCCGCCGTGTCCTGGGCTCGGCGCAGCGGCGAGGAGTAGAGGGAGTCGAGCCCGGGGTACCAGCCGGCCAGCGCCGCCGCCTGGGCCCGACCGTCCAGTGTGAGCTCCCCGTCGGTCACTCCCTGCCAGCGATCATCGATGTTGGCATCGGTCTGTCCATGGCGTATCAGTGTCAGCAGCGTGTTGCCTTCGTCGTGTCGCTCCCGCGTCCAGCGGTTGAGCGGCCCGAGATGCGTGGCGTCGTTGTAACTGATGAGCATGGGACCCGAGGAGTAGACGCGAAACCGTGTCAGGGATGTGTTCTCGAGCGGGCCGAACCCCGTCCAGAGGTTTCTGGCCTGACCGAGCACATTGCGAGTCAGGGAGGCGATGACTCCGCCGTGGGCGACGACCAGGGCACGATCGTCGGGGCCGAGCCGGGCCTGCAGCTTGTCGAATGCGGCGCCGACTCGCTCGTCGAATTCCCGCAAGCTCTCCCCGCCGCCCAGCCTGACGTCCTCGCCGGCGCGCACAGCGGCCAGGGCTTCACCGTCGTCGGCCATGACGTCCTCCCGCGAACGGCCCTCCCAGCTGCCGATGTGCAGCTCTCGCCAGGCAGGATCGATCTCTGCGTCGAGCCCGAGAAGGCCGGCGGTATCGGCTGCCCGCTGCAAATCGGAGGACACAACCAGGTCGTAGCTTCGCCCTTCCAGACGGTAGGCGAGCGCTCCGGCCTGGATCCGTCCCTCCGCCGACAGCGGCGAGTCGCCTTGCCCCTGCCACAGCCCGCTGCGGTTGGATTCGGACTGGCCGTGGCGCACGATGGTGATCTCCATGGCCCAAGTCTCGCGCACGGGTGCCCCAAGCTCGGGTTGGCGACCGGTCAGACGAAGGCGCTGGCGAAGATCACCGACACGATCGTCATCACCTTGATGACGATGTTCATGGCGGGACCGGAGGTGTCCTTGAATGGATCGCCGATCGTGTCGCCCACCACCGCGGCCTTGTGGGCCTCGGAGCCCTTGCCGCCGAATGCCCCGGCTTCGATGAACTTCTTGGCGTTGTCCCAGGCGCCGCCGGCGTTCGCCATGTAGATGGCGAGCAGGAAGCCCGACACGAGCGCCCCGGCAAGGAAACCGCCGAGCGTTTGCACCGACAGGTAGCCGATGACGATCGGGAGCCCCACCGCCAGCCCGCCCGGGACGATCATCTCCCTGAGCGCCGCCGCGGTGGAGATGTCGACACACCGGGCGTAGTCGGCGACCACGCCTTCCTTGCCTTCGCGCAGCCCGGGGATCTCACGGAATTGGCGACGTACCTCCTCGATCATCTGGAAGGCCGCCCGGCCGACCGCCTTGATGGTCAGCGCTGCGAAGAGGAACGGAAACGCCGCTCCGAGAAACAGCCCGACCGTGACCTCCACTTCGAGCAGGTTGAGCTCCTCGAGACCGACGTTCTGGGTGAAGCTGAAGAACAGTGCCAGGGCGGTGACGGCTGCCGAGCCGATGGCGAAACCCTTGGCCACCGCCGCGGTCGTGTTGCCGAGCGAGTCGAGAGCATCGGTGGCTTCCCGGACCTCGGGGTCGAGGTGGGCCATCTCGGCAATACCGCCTGCGTTGTCGGCGATAGGGCCGTAGGCATCCACGGAAACGGTGATGCCGAGCGTGGCCAGCACACCGATGGCGGCGATGGCTACTCCGTAGATGCCGGCGAACTCCACGGAATCGACAAAAGCCCACTCGGCAGCCTGGTGGGCACCGAAAATGCCGACGGCGGTTACGACCACCGAGAACGCTGCCGAGCGCTTCCCCTCGGCGATGCCGGCGAGGACGACCGTGGCCGGACCGGTCTCGGACTGGCGCGCTACCTCCTTGACGATGCGGTAGTGGTCGGACGTGAACAACTCGGAGAGCTGCCCGATCAGATAGCCGACCGCGAGACCCACCACCACGGCAATGAACAAGCCCAGCCAGTTCTCGACACCGTCCTCGCCGTCGAACAACACGTAGGTGATGACGAGCGTTCCAAGTGCGGCCATGATGGCGGCCCCGTTTGTGCCGCGGTGGAGAGCGGCGGCCAGCTTCCCGCCGGTCGGCCGGACGAGGAACGATCCGATGATGGATGCGAGCATGCCGACCGCAGCGATGGCGAGCGGATAGACGATGGCCTCGGTGAAGAACTGCTGCCCCGAGAACACCGCTACTGCGAACACGATGGGTGCTACCAGGGAGCCGACGTAGCTCTCGAACAGGTCGGCGCCCATGCCGGCCACGTCGCCGACGTTGTCGCCGACGTTGTCGGCAATGGTGGCCGGGTTGCGAGGATCGTCTTCGGGGATACCGGCCTCGACCTTTCCGACGAGGTCCGCCCCGACGTCGGCCGCTTTCGTATAGATGCCGCCACCGACACGAGCAAACAAGGCGATGGAGGAGCCACCGAGCCCAACTGCAGCAACGATGTCCTCCCAGTCGTCGACGTCCAACCATTCATGGAAAAGAAGGAGCGCGAACGCGAACCCGGCAAGGCCGAGACCGGCCACGGTGAAGCCCATGACCGCCCCGCCGCGAAAAGCCAGCGGCAGCGCCTTCTCCACTCCACCGAGCCGGGCGGCTTCGGTGGTGCGGGCGTTGGCGGCCGTCGCCACCCGCATCCCGACGAAACCGGCGAGCGCCGACAGGAACGCACCGAACACGTAGGCCAGCGCTCCCCACGGCCACCCCCAGTCGAGCAGCACCGAGATGAGGATCGCCAAGCCTGCCACGAAGGCTGCCACCCAGGTGTATTCCCGACGAAGGAAGGCGTTGGCACCATCGGCGATGGCGGCTGAGATCTCCTTCATGCGGTCCGAGCCCTGGGGGGCGGCCAGCACCCGGTTGGCGTAGAAGTAGGCGAGCACGAGGCCAGCCAAGCCGCCTACGAGCGCGAGATAGATCCAAACGACATCTTCCACAGAAACAGCTCCAAAACGGCTCGGAAATCGGTGCGGGAGTATAACCAACCAAGCCGCTCGACCGGCGGGGGGCGGGCGGCACGAGGTCCCGGTGCCCGACGCTCCGCAGCCCGCGGCAGGATCACCATCGCCGGATGACACCATCCATGAATGAGATTCCGTTGTATGTTGACCAGACCGGGAAGAGGAGTCTGTGGTGACAATCCGTGGCTCGGTTGACGGGCCCCCTCCCGTCTCTGGCCGGGCGATCCGATCGTGAGTCGTAGTCGCAGGAGCGCCGTCGGCTTCCGCCGACTGCTGCCGGGGGTAGTGCTGGCGCTGGTGGCGGCCGCGTGCAGCCAGGTGGCCGGACCGGACACGGCTGTCACCACCACCCTCGGCGACCCGGCGGCGGTGCGATGCGGTGAGCCCTTCGCGTCCGAGCATTCGGAGCTGGCAACCGGAGAGATCTCGGGTGTCATCGGCCTGGCAACGAGCCGGAGTCATGACGGTGTGAGCTGGTTCATCGGCGACGTCCGCGGTGAGCTCCGGTTGTGGGCGGTGCGTCGCGACGGCGGGGACCCCCTCGGGTCGGTCACCCTTCCCGCTGAGATTGAAGAGGTCGTCGATCTGGCGATCGGCCCCGGACGGACGGCGGATCAAGACTTCATGTACCTGGTGCTCGAAGACACAGACCTTGCTGCCGAGGTGCTCACGGTCCTCCGATTCGAAGAACCGGACCCCGCCGGTCCCGCACTTGAGGACGAGCCCACCGTGCTCCGGTTCTCGGCGTCGGGCCAGCGCCCGCAGGCATCCGCCCTGATGGTGGATGGCGAGACCGGAGATTTGTACGTGATCGCCACCGGGAGGCGCCGTTCCATACTGTTCCGTGGCCAGGCGCCGCTGGCTGAAGGCGGAGTCGGCGATCTGGTGGCGGTCGCCGGAGTCGGCACCACGGTGACGGATGCGGACATTTCCCCGAACGGCCGGGTGATAGCGGTGACGACCCCGTTCGATGTCGCAATCTGGCAACGCCCTCCGGGCGAAACCGTGGCAGGGGCGGTTGCCTCGGCGCCATGCATCGCCCAGGTGGCCGGCGGCGACCTCACCGGGGCGACCGGCCTGACAGCCGGAGGGGATGAGCTCACCATCGTGCAGTCCGGGCTGCAACCGGCTATCACCAGCTACACGATCCCGGCCCTGGACGGGCTGGACGAGACCAGGGCCGGGAGCGTTGCGCCCGAAGTTGCGATTGTCGAACCTCCGCCCGGTCTCACGATCACCGATGGCTTCCCGCTGGAAATCGCCGCTGCCGTGGTCGACGACGCGCCCGTGCAGCCCCGGGACGTGCGGTGGCGGCTCGAGTCCCGTCAGTGCACCGCGGAGGGCGCCTGTGAGGTTTCCGAGGTTGCCATCGAATCCGGAAACCCGATTTCGGTGGCTCCGTCCGGCGCCGAGTTGGCGGGATCCGAGTACGCCATCACGGTGACCTACACCGATGAGTTCGAGCTGACGGCCACCGAGACCATGACCTTCCCGTTCCGGCTGCCGGAGCCGGTCCCCGGCTCGGCAGCCGAGTTTCTATCCGGATCGGTCGAGGTCGGCGACATCCCCGGGCTGGCGGACGACATGACATTGGAGATGTGGCTCCGCCCGGAGGATCTGTCTGTGCGGCGGGTGGTCCTGGGGAAGGCCTACTCCGGGGAAGGACTGATCATCCACGAGGAGGATGGCCGCCTGAACTACTTCCACGGCGAATCTGGAGGCAATTGCTGCGATGGAACCTACCTCAGGTTTGGCTCGGTCACGATCTTGCCTTCCGGCGAGTGGAGCCACGTGGTGATAACCCGTGATGTCTCGGGAAGCGGAGGCCTCCTGCGGTTCTACATTGACGGCGAGCAAACCAATTCCCAGACCATCACCAAATCGCCGTCCGAGTCGTCGCTGCCCTGGATCATCGGCAACGGGTACCGGGCCGGGTTTGTCGGAGGCATCGACGAGGTCGCCATCTACGACCGGGTCTTGTCGCGGGCGGAGATCGAGAATCACTACGACGCCATCGGCGACCCGGCCGAGTACGGGCAGCTGGTGCTCGAGGCCGGGCCGGTCGGATACTGGCGCCTCGACGAGCCTGCGGGGGCGCTGGCCCGGGACGAGATCGGCGAATGGAACGGCCGGTATGTGGGAGACGTGCTGCAGGGTCAGCCGGGGGCGATCGCCCCATAGGCGCCTAAGCGGCGCCCCCGTTCGGTTTGATACGAAGCAACCCGTAGCCGATGACTCCGGCGACAAACGAGCCGAGGAAGATGCCGATCTTGGCCTGGTCGGCCAGGATCGGGTTGTCAAAGGCGAGCTCGGTGATGAACAGGGAAACCGTGAACCCGATCCCGGCCAGTGCCGACAGCCCGACGATGTCGGCCCAGCCGGTTCCTCTGGGGAAGACCCCGACGCCGATGCGAAGCGCGATCCATGTGAACAGTGTGATGCCGATGATCTTGCCTGCCACCAATCCAAGCGATACCCCCAACGACACGGAGCTGGTGATGGCATCGGCCAGGCCGATGTCGGCAAACACGACACCGGCATTGGCGAGTGCGAAGATCGGGATCACAACGAACGACGACCAGGGATGGATGGATTCCTCCAGTCGCGTGAGCGGGGACACCGACTCCTTGGCCACCGTGGCCAGCTGGAGCGCCTCGTGCTCGACCTGCTCGCGGGCGGGAGTGGTCGAATCATCCGCGGCGAAGAGGTCGAGGGTCTCCCTCGCCTTGCGGTCGTATTCGCGTCCTGCGTAGTAGGCGCCGGCCGGGGTCATGAGGCCGAGGGCGACACCGGCCAGCGTGGCGTGAACTCCCGATTCGAAGACGGCGAACCAGACCGCGATCCCCACCACCCAGTAGAAGCCGAAGTTGCGGACGTTGTTCCGCTTGGCGCCGTAGATGATCACGAGCAGCGCCAGCGCGATTGCCAGCCACGGCAGGCTCAGGTCGTCGGTGTAGAACACGGCGATCACGACGATGGCCCCGATGTCGTCTGCGATCGCAAGGGCGAGCAGGAACAGCTTGGCCGTGCTGGGCACGCGCGAGCCGAGCAGCGCCACCACCCCCACCGCAAACGCAATGTCGGTGGCCATCGGGATGCCCCACCCGCGAGCGGCGTCGGTGCCGGCATTGAACGCAAGGTAGAGGAGAGCCGGGGCGATCATGCCGCCGAGGGCGGCGATGGCCGGCAACGCTGCCGCCTTCGGGTCTCGCAGGTCGCCGATTCGCAGCTCCCGCTTGATCTCCAGACCCACGACGAAGAAGAAGATGGTCATGAGGCCGTCGTTGACGATGTGCTTCAAGTCCTCCTCGACATGGAAGCCTCCCAGCGAAAAGTCGAGCTGGGTTTCCCAGAACCTCGTGTAGCTGTCGCCAAAGATGCCGAGATTGGCCCAGAGGACCGCGACTATCGCGGCTGCGAGCAGCACGATCCCGGAGGCGGCTTCCAGCTGGGTAAACCGAAGCAGGGGGCGGGCGAACCTGGTTGGGATCACCCGGTCGGATTCCACCCATGTCGGCGGGAGACGCTCGTTTTCGGCCATCGCCCGGGAAGGTTACCCGTGACCTACCAGCTCAACGTGGAGAAGTCGAAGTCGATGAACAGCCCGAGCACCCAGAAGACGCAAAAAAGGATGCCGACGGCGGCGGCGCCGGCGGCCGCCCCGAAGAGCGCATGCTGAGCGACATCGTCGCCTTCCATCACGGCGGTGCCACCATTGAGGAGGGCGCCGAGGAGTATGACGAGGAAGATGGGTATAGCCATGCTCTTTCATCGGCACCGCCCCTACCCGCCTGAAGGTAAGTGGTCAACGGGCCGCGGTTTGACTACGGTGAATGGGAATGAAGACCGATCTCGACCGCGCCCAACTGAGCGCATACGCCCGATTTGCGAAGCCGATTCTGGACCGCATCGGCGGCCTCGTTCTGACGGTCCTCACCCTTCCGCTGGTGCTGGTGCTGATCACAATGTCCTGGGTTGCGTTTGGCTGGGCTCCGGTCGAACGGGTGGCCCGGATGGGACGCAACGGCCGGCGGTTCAACCTGTACCGGGTCAACACCAGAAAGGACCACCAGACGGACCTTCGAGGCAGACAGCTGCGGCTGAGCAGATGGCTGCGCAGCACCAGCCTCGATGAGCTCCCGCAGGTGTGGAATGTCACCCTCGGCCACCTGAGTCTGGTCGGTCCCCGCCCACTCGATCCGGTCACCGCCTCAGAGCTGAACGGGGAGGTGACCCGGCGCCACCTCGTGCGACCAGGCTTGACCGGTCCGTGGCAGCTCCACGCCCGGGGCGACGGACGGATACTCACCGAGCACCTCGCCGTCGATTTGGATTACCTCGACCGGGTGTCGTTGCTCACCGACCTCGGCATTCTCCTCCGCACCCTTCCCGCACTCATCCGCCATCGCGAGCAGGTCTAGGGCGGTTTCTGTCACGAGGGCGCCCTACGATCGGCCCCGATGGACGACATCGTCAGTGAGTGGATGCAGGCACCGGAGAGCCGCGTCGTCCACGTCGAAAAGATAGGTCCGGCCGGGCCCATCTTCGCAACCCTCGACCCGCCGCTCGCCCCCGCCCTCACCGCCCGCCTCGCCGAGTTGGGCGTCGAACGCCTCTACCGGCATCAGGTGCGGGCAATCGAGACAATCCGGGCAGGAACCAATACCGTGATCGTGGCCGGGACCGCCTCCGGCAAGTCGCTGTGCTACCAACTACCGATCATCGAGTCGCTCGCCGGGGGCGAGGGCGCCACCGCCCTGCTTCTCTACCCGACCAAGGCCCTGGCACAGGACCAGCTCCGGTCCATCCACAAGCTGGCAGTGCCGTCGATGACCGAGGCAACCTACGACGGAGACACCGACGCCGACCAGCGCACCTGGGTGCGGCGCCACGCCAACGTGGTGCTCACCAACCCGGACATGCTCCACGTCGGCATCCTCCCCCACCACGGCCGCTGGTCCTCGTTCCTGTCGCGCCTCGAGTTCGTGGTTGTCGACGAAATGCACATGCTGCGGGGCATCTTCGGCAGTCACGTCAGCCTCGTGTTGCGGCGGCTGCGCCGGCTCGCCGCCCACTACGGCGCCCAGCCCACATTCGCGTTCACCTCCGCCACCATCGGCAATCCCGGTGACCTGGCCCGCAATCTCACCGGGCTGCCGGCCGAGGTGATCGATGAGGACGGGTCACCCACCGGGGCCAAGACCTACGTGCTCTGGAACCCTCCGCTCACGGAGGAGGGCGACGGACGCCGGGCCTCGGCGCTCGGAGAGTCCACCGATGTGTTCCTGGATCTCATCAACCGTGGTTTGCACACGATCGCCTTCACCCGCAGCCGCAAAGGCACCGAGCTCATGTACCGATGGGCGAAGCAGCGGCTGTCGCCTGAGGTGGCCGACACAGTCGCCGCCTATCGCGGCGGATACCTGCCGGCTGAGCGCCGCAAGATCGAAGCCCGGCTGTTCGCCGGGGAGTTGCGGGGCGTCGTCACGACCAATGCGCTGGAGCTGGGCATCGATGTCGGAAGCCTCGACGCCGCCGTCCTCACTACCTACCCCGGGACCATCGCCTCCTTTCGCCAGCAGGCCGGGCGAGCGGGCCGCACCGTCGACGAATCCCTAGCCGTGCTGGTGGGAGGACAGGATGCACTCGACCAGTACTTCATGAATCTCCCGGAGGAGCTGTTCGACCGACCGCCCGAGGCCGCCGTGGTCAACCCCGCCAATCCCGACGTGCTCGCCGCTCACGTCGGCTGTGCTGCCTACGAGCTTCCCCTCACCCCCGAAGACCGCGAGTTCCTGGGTGAAGACCTCGAGGAGCGAGCCGCCCAGCTGGCCAGGGAGGAGCGACTGCGCGTCAGGGACGGGAAGCTGTACTGGGCAAGCAGGCGCTCACCTGCCCCCGATGTCGGAATACGGTCCTCCGGCGGGGGTCCGTACCGGATCGTGGATGATTCCACCGGCAAGCTGCTCGGCACCCTCGATGAGGGAGCTGCGTTCATGCAAGCGCACGCCGGGGCGATCTACCTGCATCAGGGAGAGACGTTCCTCGTCGAGACTCTCGACCTGGCGTTGCGGGAAGCGCGAGTGCAGCCGGCATCGGTCGGGTACTACACCCAGCCAAAGGAGGAGAAGTGGATCGGCTTGCGGGAGATCATCGCTCACACACAGCTGGGGCGCTTCGGATTGGCCCACGGACGTGTGGAAGTCGAGTCGTCGGTGGTTGCCTTCCAGCGAAGGGAGATCCGAACCCGCCATATCCTCGGCTACGAGCCGCTCGACCTCCCTTCTCGCCGGTATGAGACGCAGGCGTTCTGGTTCGAGGTGCCTGATTCGCTGGTGTCGGCCGCCTCGGTTTCACAGGCGGATCTGCCCGGCACTCTCCACGCCGCCGAGCACGCCGCCATCGGCATGCTGCCGCTGTTCGCGATATGTGACCGATGGGACATCGGAGGGTTGTCGACTCCGATGCACCCGGAGATCGGCGGCCCGGTTTGGTTCATTTTCGACGGCTATCCGGGCGGGACGGGAATCGCTCCGGTTGGCTATGACCACGGCCGCCGCCTCCTGACGGCGACACTCGAGGCGATCCGTGACTGCCCGTGCGAAGCAGGCTGCCCTTCCTGTGTCCAGTCGCCCAAATGCGGCAACTTCAACGACCCACTCGACAAGAGCGGAGCAGTGCGCTTGCTCGACACCGGGCTCGCCTAGCGGAGCGTCTCACCCATGCAGGCGGCCGGGCTGGCTCGTCGTGCTCTTCCGACTGCTGCGGGCGCTCAGGAGCCCCGCCATATAGACACCCAGGAGCAGCCATGGCACCAGCATGACGGCGCCCGCCGCCCGGATGGCGTCGATGACCAGGCCGAGCACCACCAGCGGGCCGGCGGCGACGGTCGCAACGCCTGTCGGCAGCTGGGAGTCGACGATTCTCCGCACAAAGCCAACCGCGGCCATCGTTCCGTCGCCTGGATCGGCGACAGAACGCGCCGCGGTGTCCGACAGCACCGCCGGGTCCGGATCGGGAGCGGCTGCGGGGCCCCCTGGTTCCGACGGCCCGGTGGAAGGCAACTGTGCGGCCTGATTCAGCGTGGTGGTGGTCGTTGACGATGTCGGGGTGCTGGTGGTCGTCGTCGGCCCTGTGGTCGGAGGCCGGGTGAACGGCGTGGTCGGAGGCGGCGGGACCGGCCTGGTCGGCCTCGTAGCCGGAGGCCTTGGGACGGTCGTGGACGTCGTTGTGCCCGCCGGCCAGGCCTCGTGCATCGCCCGGATCGAGTGGTCGGCATCGGCTGCTGCGGAATCCAGGCGCGACACGGCTGAGGAGTGCGCCTGGACCACCTCGGGATCGAACGGCCGCTCGGAAAGCGCATCGTCGATGTCATCGGCAACTCGTGCGTAGCGATCGGCGATGTCCTCCAGCGCTTTGTCGCGGTCGGCGTCCGCCTCCTCGACCCCCTTGGCTTGGGCGAGGTCGTCCTGGTACCGCTCCAGGATGCCATCGAGCCTCTCGAGACCGTCGGTGAGCTTCTCGTCGATCTTGGAGATGACTTCTGCGGCGGGCGGCGCCTCGTGCTCGAACTTCCAGTCGTCGTAGAGGGCCTTGATGTCGCCCTCGGCACCCGCCGCATGCTCGTCGAGCGCATCTTTGGCCGCATCGAAGGCGGCCTCGACGTCTGGATGATCGTCGGCGGCCGCGACTACGTGACTCATGTCGTGGATGGCCTGATCGAATGCGCCGTCGACTGCGGCCTCGGCGAGATCACGTATCGCCTTGGCTTCGTCGACAGTGGTTGCGTCCTCGAGCTCAGCAGCGGCGGCCGCCACGGTCGCGTCGATCCCGTCCCACGCCTCATCCTGAATAGCACCGATCTCGTTGATAGCGTCGGACGGAGAGCTTTCGGCGTACGCCGCCTCGGAATGCAGCCCGAAGGAGGCAGCCAGCATGGCGCCCGCTGCTGCTAGTACGAGAAATGCCGCCCGGTTCCCCATGGCACGTTTATCGGCGACCGAGCAGAGAAACCCGAGCGACCCGGCCCGGATTCGAGCTCGGGGCCCGGCGAAGAAGTCCTGCCATATACAGGCCGAGGAGCAGCCACGGCACCGCCATGAGGGCACCTGCCGCGCGGATGGCGTCGATGATCAAGCCGAGCACGACCAGCGGCCCGACCGCCACGGTTGATACAACCGCAGGTAGCTGGGAATCGATGACGCGGCGCACCAGCCCAATGGTCGCCATGGCTGACTCTGCGGTTTGAGCCGAGGAAACCGCAGCCGACAACACCACCGGATCCGGGAGCTCCGGCATGTAGGCGTCGGACTTGAACGGCGGCTCGGTCGGGGGAAGCTGCGCCGGAGACGGCAGCACCGTCGTGGTGGTCGTCGGCGCAACCGTCGTGGTGGTCGTTGGCGCAACCGTCGTGGTGGTCGTCGGCGCAACCGTCGTGGTGGTCGTGGTCGGGGGAATCGTCGGAGGCGGGAGGGTGGGCGTGTGGGCCGCAATCCACTCGGAGTGCTGGTCTGCGACTGCCCCTCGAGCCGCCGCCCCGGCGGCGGTGAGCTCCTCCAACGCGCGGGCATGAGCATCCTGGACCGCCGAGCTGTCGGGAAGGCGGGCGAGTTGATTGTCGAGCCGGTTGGTGGTGATGCCGACTCGCTCGTCGACCGCAGACAAGCCTGCATCGCGGGCGGTGTCTGCCTCGGCGGCGTCGTCGGCATCTTCCAGTGCCTCGCCGGTGTCGGCCACGATCTCTGTGATCATGATCAGCCCGTTCTCCAGCTTGCGCTCGATGTCGGCGACGACGGCATCCTCGTCCGGTGCCGAGTTTGCTTCAACCCACGCCTCGTAGTGGCCCCTGATGGACCCGACCAGCTGATACCCATGAGCTTCGAGTGCCTCAGCTGCCTCCCAGGCTGCCGCGGTCACCGGATCAGCCCACCCGGAGTCCTCCGCCACCAGCCACAGATCCTCGGCAGCCGTCCAGTACACCGATTCGACGGTACGCACGCCCCGGTCGAGGGAGGCTTCGGCGTCCCCCTGCTCGGTGGCGGCGGCAATTCCGCTTTCGGCTTCGGCCGCGGCGGCATCCATCGCGGACCACGCCGCGTCCTTGATTGCCCCGATCTCAGCCAGCGCCGCCTCGTATGAGCGATGTGCATGAGAAAAGTCGGCCAGTGCCACCTGCGCACTGACTGACAAGGAAGCGAGGAGCATCGCCGTAGCGGCTGCGAATACGAGGACGGCGGTTCGGTTGGCCATGACATCACATCGGCCAAAACCTCAGAAACCCAATGGCCGGACGCACACCAATCTGGCGACATCCGGAGTGACTAGTCACAGCTCGCAAAACCTTGAGGCAGCGCCCTCACCGGCCGAAAGACACTCTGTGGATGCACTACCTGAGGCACCTGCCGAGAGCTCGCGGCTCTCCGGCCTCGCTTCCGGCGCTGCCGTCGGCCTCATCGGCCTTCTGGTAGGGCTGTCGATCGCGTTCGCCACCGGCACCCAGACAGAGCAGTACGCCACCGATGCAGACCTCGTCCGCCAGTCCGAGCAACTCCTCACCATCAGCGCAGTAGCCCGGGCCGACCTGGGCGTGGCACTTGTGCTCGCCCGGTCCTCGGCCGGCGGTCTTCAGGTCCCCGACCTCGAGGCAGCCGTATCCGGGCTCGAAGCCAACGTGTCCAACCTCAGCGACGGCGTTGCAGAATGGGCTGCCGAGCTCGGCGAGCCGAGCGTGCTGATCACGGGCTCGATTGCCGCGGTGGAGGATTCGGTGGCCGGCGCGGCCGAAGCCATCCGGGCGGGTGAGGTGGCGGCCGCCGAGTCGCTGGCCACCTCCAAAGTACTTCCCGACCTCGACCGGCTCAACGAGGTCATTGCCGGCGAGCGCAATCAGGCCGCCAGCCGGCTGGCGGCGCTTCGCACCACGGCCGGCACTATTGCCCGGCTCGCCAGCCTGGGCGTTGCCCTGCTCGTGCCGGCAGTTGCGTTCTTCGTGTTCCGGAGTGCCATGCGCCGCCGCCAGCGAAACGCCGATCTGCAACTGGCGCTGAAGCAGGAGCGGGAGCTGGTTAGGACCAAAGACGAGTTCGTCGCCAATCTCTCGCACGAGCTCCGCACCCCGCTCACCGGGATCTTCGGATTTGCGATGGTCCTCGACGACATGCTCAACCAGGGGCCCGAGCACGTCGAGTTCGAGATGTTGGCCGAAACCACCGGCGTCATCCTGTCCGAAGCCAGCGAGCTCAACCGAATGGTCGACGACCTTCTGACCGCCGCCAAGAACGAAGGCGGATCTCTGCAGCTGGTTCTCGAAGACCTGGACGTGCGGACGGTGGTCGACTCATCGATCGATCTGTTCCGTCGCCAGGGCTTCCAGCTGACGGTCGATTGCGAGCCGGCGGTCCTCAGCATCGACCGGCACCACCTTGGCCAGCTCGTGCGCAACCTGGTGAGCAACGCCACCAAGCACGGTGGGCCCACTATCGCCATCGAGGGGCGGGCGAGGGAGGGCCGGTATGCGATCAGTGTCATGGACGACGGCGACGGCGTGCCCGAACCTCTGATCGAGCGCCTGTTCAGCCGCTTCGTGCATCAGGGCGAGGCTCCGCTCACGACCGGCAGCGTCGGCCTCGGGCTCTTCATCGCCGGCATGCTGGCAGCGGCCATGGGCGGCGAGTTGTCGTACGAGCGTCTCGACGGCGTCTCCGTCTTCTCGTTCACCTTGCCAATGCCGGCCGCTGCCGAGCAGCCCGACCAGGACGCCGCCTAGCGCGAGTCGGAGCGGCCCGGCGGAGGATTCTCGTTTAGCATCCGCTCCTTCGTTCATCCCCGGAGATCCGATGCACCCAGCCGATGCGTTCCCCGTCGGCCTGACCCGCGCACCCTTGCAGGCATTCGTCGAGGTGCCGTTGGCAACCGGGGCGCCGTTCGACTCCGTCGAGGTGCAGATGCTCGCGATCGGCGGCCCGGACACGGATCGCAGTTCCGGCCTTCTGGTCAAGCTGCAGCAATGGTCGGGGGAGGTGGACGTCTACTTCGAACCCCACCTGGGTCTGACCGAGAAGTGGTTCCGATCCGACCCCGGGTTTTCACATATCCCGCTGGGGGGCCTGTTTGCAACGGATCTCGACCTCCTCGACTTCAGCGTCGACGCCCGCCGCGTCCAGGTCGATGTGTCGTTCACCGAGCGGGAGGGGCGACCGGTCCGCCTCGGGGTGCACCACCGGGCCCGTATCCCCGCCCGGCCCATGTTCGTCCCTGCCACCCCCCAGCTGGAATCGCCGGCGCTGCGGCTGCTCTACACCGACAGCTTCCGGCTGCTCCCGAGACGCACGTCGGTAGTCAACGTGGAGATCGGGGGCCGCATGATGGCCCCCCGGCCATTCCTCATGCCCAACCGGCTCGCCAGCCATTGGTCGGCCCGGGCGGCGTCGGGAATCGTCATGGCCGGCTGCAACGGCTCCGGCGGTGCGAGCCTCCGGGTCGGCAACGACCGAAGCTGGTTGGAAGTGAGCCTGGAACCGGACCCACCGCCGGCCCGGCCGGGCCCCCCGGCTGCCGGCAACGGAAGCTTCTCGATCACCGCGCCCGTGGGGACGGTCACGGCCGGCCATTGGGCTATGGAACCAGACGGCGACGCGTACGAGGTCACGTTGACCCGGGTGCGCCAGGACTGGTTCCCCGGGTGGTCCCGGCCGGCGGTGATCATGCTCTGGGCGGCCCGCCGCTTTCGGCGCAGGCTCCGGCCGTGGACTTGGAGGGGTCGGCTCCACCGCTCCGGCCAACGGTGGCAACACGACGGCAGGTGGGCGCTCGAGCGCTAGCCGGCGTCGCCGGCGACCGTGCCGTTGGGTCCCTCATGGCGGGCTCGTCAAGGCTCCCGCCGCGTAGTTGCTGGCGATCTCGGTGGCAGTCAGGGCCCGGCCGTAGATGGCAACCAGCAGAATGTCACCCCTGAAGGGACGGTTGAGAGTCGCTTCGTTGCCGACGTAGAGAGGAAAGTCGGGAGCCCACGAGTCGAGGGGCCCGGGCTCCACTACCCGGCTCTCGACGTGCGCTCCCTCGGCAAACACCCCGATCGAGCCCCGCTCATAGGTCACTGCGATGTGCCAGGCGGGCTGTGGAGCAGAGAACACCCCCTCGATCAAGAGCCACTCTGCGGCCCCGCCGCCTGCGGCTACCCGAAAGCTGAGGCAGGTTCGCTCCTGCCCGAGATGGAAGTTGACGTCGCTCAGGCTGGTGCTACCCGAGGCCGTGACAATTCGGGCCGGGCCCCGCTGGAGCAGATCACGCGGCCGTACCCATGCCTCGACCGTGAATGAATCAGTCACCTTCACCGCATCATCCACCTTGGTGGCCGCACGCGCGCTGCGGGCAACACCGTCGACGCCCGTGATGCGAAGCTCCCCGTTCCTGAGCGCGGCTCCACCTTCGAGGACGAGGTTCAGAGCGGGAGCCACCCCGGACACGTCGTCGCTCGAGTCCTCAAAGCTGTACAGGGCCAGCAGGCCATCGCTCACACGCGAGCCGATCCCAGCCTCCACCTCCACTCGCGGTACCCGGCGCTCTTCGACGCCGGCCGGGCAGTAGGCAGCGACTTCCTCGGGGGTGATCGGTGGCCATATGAAGAAGGCTGCGATCGTCAGAGAAACGGCCACCGCTCCCAGAACGTGGGCCCCCTCCACCAGCTTCGGCCGGAGCGATGGCCGAGCATCTATGACCCCCATCAGCCCCACGCCCACCACCGCCCCCAACCCGTCGAACCAGAGGTCCGCCAGCTGCGGGCTCCGGGTCCGAGAAAACGACTGCAACACCTCGACGATGCCACCCGCCAGAGTGGCGGCCACCACCGACGAGATGGCAATACCGAGGGTCGGCCGATCGAGACCGCGCGACCGGATCAAGCCGTAGACGAGGACCGCCAAAACCAGCGTGGTCGTGAAATGCCCGAACGAAGCCACCGATTCACCGCGACCGGTGAGGCCCGGGATGTCGGGGAGGCGCGAGGCCAGCCCGAGATAGACAAAAGACCCCATCCAGACGGCCGTCAGGGCGGGCAGGGCCCACGAAGGCCAGCGGGAGATCGATTGAGAGGGATCCATGGGTCTCCGACATTCAACTCGGGATTCAGAAATCGGGTTTCTTCCGGGCCGGCGATCGCCCGGGAGCGAGCTCACATCCGTGACAGTGTGGGACGCGAGACTCGTCCGGCCGCTGTACTCTGATCCACAGCGAACACGGAGCGTGCGGGACGGTAGCTGCTACACCCGCACGAGGGGTTTTTAGTCATGAGCAAGGTGCCCAGAATCGGCGTCCCGCCAACCGCCCGGCGTGGCGAGGCTGTCCGGCGCGCCGGTCCATACGAACAGCTCGTCAAGCCGCTCTTCGACCTCACAGTAGGCCTGGTGGCGAGCGTCATCACGCTCCCGTTCGTTCTCGTCATGATGATGGTCTCCGGGTTCATGTTCGGCGGTTTCGGCATCGAACGTGAGCGCCGTATCGGCAAGGGTGGAGCCCCGTTCAACCTGTATCGGATCCGCACCGGTCGCACCGGTGATCTGCGCGGCCGGCGGCGCCAGGTGGCGAGCTTCCTTCGGCGCTGGAGCCTCGATGAGCTGCCCCAACTGTGGAACATCGTTCTCGGCCAGATGAGCCTGGTCGGGCCCCGTCCCATCGACCCGGCCGCTGCTGCGTCGCTGCAGGATTGGCAGCTCCGGCGCCACGAGGTGAAGCCGGGCTTGACCGGCCTGTGGCAGGCCGAAGCCCGGGGTGACGGCCGGCGCCTGTCGGACAACCTCCACTACGACATCCAATACATCGATCAGCTGTCACTGATCACCGACCTCCGGATCCTCGCCGTCACGCTGGGCGTGTGGGCGCTGCGCCGCGAAGGTCGCCATCTCGAGCCGGCCGGGCGCCGCCGCAGATGGGTTCACATCAACCACTTTCGCCTCATCGCCAGCGACCTCCTGCTGTGGCCGATCGCCATCACGGCGTCGGTCTACGCCCGGTTCGACTTCTCATTCGGCAGCGTCAATTGGGTGCGGATGGTTGCGGTCTGGTTGGCAGCGATGGCCGCTCAGCTGGCCTGGGGATACGGGGTAGGCCTCTACCGGGGGCGCTGGCGACTCGGCTCGTTCGAGGAAGCCGGCTGGCTGGCGAGCGGAGCAGCTCTAACGACCCTCGGCCTCGTGCTGACCTCCACCCTCATCGTGTCGCTCGTGCCGCGTGGTGCCATGGCGGGAGCCGGAGCATTCTTCGTCGTCGGCGCGTTTGCCGCCCGGTACGTGGCGAGGGCCTCCTACACCCGCCAGCACCGATCGACTCATCAGCGGGCCCGACGGTTGATCGTGTTCGGTGCCGGTCGGGCCGGGATCGAGACGGTCGAAGCTCTCTTGCAGGACCCCACGGCGACGGCCGAGCCGGTGGCGTTCCTCGATGATGACCGGAGATTGACGGGCAGCCGCCGCCTCGGCCTCCCGGTGGTGGGAACCAGGGCGGCGATCGCCTCGGCGGCCTGGCGCTATGACGCCGACTCGCTGCTCGTGGCGATGCCGTCGGCCCCGTCAGGGGAGATCGCGCGCATCACCGCACTGGCGGATGAGGCCGGCCTGCACGTCGAGGTGCTCCCACCCCTTACCCAGTCCCTGTCCGGCCTGCTGGTGGAACACGCCCGCTCGGCTCCCACCCCGGTCCCCGAGTACCGATACGAGCTCGACAAACGAGAGACGGCCGCCCGCCCCGCTCCACCCGTCGGTCGAGAATTCGATCTGGCGGTGGTCGGCCTCGGCTACGTCGGGCTCACCGCTGCCGTCGGGGCGAGCAACGCCGGGCTGCGGGTGGCCGGGCTCGACATCGACCCCGACAAGATCGCATCGCTTCTCGCCGGGACCAGCTATGTCGAGGATGTCACCGACGAGGAGCTGGCCGCCGTGCTCTCGAGCGGGTTCACCCCGACCTCGGACGCGTCGGTTCTCGCCGAGGCGGACGTGGTGACCATTAGCGTCCCCACCCCGCTGCGCGACGGGCTGCCGGACCTCAATGCAGTGCTGGGCGCCGCTGAGGCAATCGGCGACCACTTGAGCCCGGGCCAGACCGTCGTTCTCGAATCCACCACCTATCCGGGCACGACCGACGAGGTCGTGCGTCCCGTGCTGGAGAAGCGCTCCGGCCTCACAGCCGGAATCGACTTCTATCTCGCCTATTCGCCCGAGCGCATCGATCCCGGCAACGCCGACTGGGGAGTGCACAACACACCGAAGCTGGTGGGCGGCCTCGACGATGCTTCCGCCGAGCGGGCCGCTCAGTTCTATCGAAAGTTTGCCCCGGTCGTCGTGCTCTCCGGCACCCGGGAGGCGGAGATGGCCAAGCTGCTCGAGAACACCTATCGGCATGTCAACATCGCCTTGGTGAACGAGCTGGCGATCTTCTGCGACATGCTGGAGGTCGACATTTGGGAAACGATTCGCGGGGCCGCCACCAAGCCGTTCGGCTTCCAAGCCTTTTACCCGGGACCGGGGGTCGGCGGCCACTGCATTCCGATCGACCCCAACTACCTCTCGTACCGGGTTCGCCAGCTCGGTTCGCAATTCCAAATGATCGAGCTCGCCCAGAAGATCAACGACTACATGCCGGACTACGTGGCACGGCGGGCAACCGCCATGCTGACGTCCGACGGCAAGAAACTGTCGGAATCGACCGTTCTCGTGCTCGGCGTTGCGTACAAGCCCAACGTCGGAGATGTCCGGGAGACCCCGGCTACGGCACTGGTGCGGGCCTTGCGGCGGGCCGGCGTGCGCCCGGTGTACGCCGATCCGCTCGTCCCGGAGTTCGTAGTCGACGGTCAACCGCTCGAGCGGGTGCTGGACCCGCTGGGGGCTGCGACAAACGCCGACCTCGTGGTCATCCACACGCCCCACAGCAGCTTCGATGTGGAGAACATCTGCGCCGCCGCCGCCCTGGTACTGGATACCCGGGGCGTGACTCCCCCCGGCCGGGCTGAACGATTGTGAACAGGGACTCCGAGACCGTTTCACTCGGCGGACCGGGCGGCATCTACCCGCGCCTCGGGAAGCCGCTGCTCGATCGAATAGTCGGGCTCGGAGCGGCGCTCGCAACCGCCCCCCTCCTTCTCTCCCTGATGGCAGCAGTGGTTCTGGTGCTCCGGGCTCGCCCCGTGGTTGGGGAGCCGCGCGTCGGGCTCAACGAGCGGCCCTTCACGCTGTATCGGCTCAGGACAGAGCTACCGGGGAGGGCCGGGCGCTTCGGCCGGTTGTTGCAGCGTTTGAGCCTCGACGAGCTCCCCCAGCTGTGGAACGTGGTTTCCGGCCACATGAGCCTCGTCGGCCCCCGCCCGGTGGATGCCGAGGTGCTCGCCGGCCTCGAGTCGTGGCAGCGGCGGCGGCATCTGGTTCGCCCCGGTATCACCGGCCTGTGGCAGACCGATGCCCGAGGCGACGGTCGCGAGCTTGTGCACAACATGCACTACGACATCCAATACATCGACCAGCTCTCGCTCAGCACAGACCTGCGCATCCTTGCCAAGACACTCGTGGTGATACTCCGGCGGCGGGAACAACAGCCAAACGAACCGCGTCCACCGCGCAGCCGGCTGCCGGCGCGATTCCCGCACATCAGGCTGGTAGTCACCGACCAGGTCATCTGGACACTGGCCCTTCCGGTTGCGGCGTTGGCCCATCAGAACTTCGTATGGTCGCAGGTTGACAAGTTCGGCCTGCTGGTAGGAATCGCGACCGCGGTGGCAGTCCAGCTGCTGTGGGGGTTCCGGGTCGGCCTCTATCGCGGCCGGTGGCAGCTCGTGTCCAACGAGGAGGTGGGCTGGCTCATGACCGGGACGCTGGCCGTGTTCTCGGTGCTGTTGGCCGAAACACTGCTCCCGGGTGCCGATCCCTTACCGATCGGCGCCGCCCTGGCAGGGAGCGGATTCTTCCTGATCGCCGCCCTGGGTGCCCGCTACTTCGCCCGGGCCGTCTACGCGATGAGCGGACGATCCCCCCACAAACGCCCCCACCGGCTGCTGGTGTTCGGAGCGGGCGACGCCGGGCTCAAAGCCGCCGCCGCGGTGTGGGGCAACCCCGAGGCCAACTCCGTCCCCGTCGCCTTCTTGGATGACGACCACGCCAAACATGGAAGCCGCCCGCTCGGGCTGCCGGTGGTAGGAGGCCGGGAGTCGATCGGCCCTGCCACGTTCCGCTACAACGCCGACGTGCTGCTCATCGCGATGCCGTCTGCGACCGGAACCGTCGTCCGCGACATCGCAGAGATCGGCCACCGGGCCAACCTGAAGGTGCGCATCCTGCCCCGACTGTCGGAGTATGCACTGGCGGAAACCGACGTGGCCGCTTCGGACATTCGGGATCTGACGCTGGCCGACTTTCTGCCGCGGGAGGAGTTGAGCCTCGACCTCGACGGCATCGCCGGCTACCTGACCGGGAAACGGGTCCTGGTGACGGGCGCAGGCGGCTCGATCGGATCGGTGCTGTGCCGCATCATCGAGCAGTTCGACCCCAAGAAGTTGTTCAAGCTGGACATCGACGAGAACGCCTTGCACGGGCTGCAGCTCGCCCTCGAAGGAAGAGCCCTGCTCGACTCCGACGAGCTCATCCTGTGTGACATTCGCGACGCCCGCGCCCTGCAGGCTGCCTTCGAGGAGGCCAAGCCGGAAGTCGTGTTCCACGCCGCCGCCCGCAAGCACGTCACCTTCCTGGAATCGCATCCCGGCGAAGCCGTCAAAACCAACGTCATCGGCACGCTGAACGTGCTGGAGGCGGCACTATCGGTTGGAGCCGACCGGGTGGTCAACGTGTCGACCGACAAGGCGGCCGAGCCGATCAACGTGCTCGGGCTGACGAAGCGACTCAGCGAGATGCTGACCGCGCACTGCGCCCAGCAAGGGCCGACCGCGTGCATGTCGGTACGTTTCGGCAATGTGCTCGGTTCGAACGGTTCGGTGATCCCAACGTTCCGAGAGCAGATTCTCAATAACGAGCCGATAACCGTGACCCACCCGGAGGTCAGCCGCTACTTCATGACGATCGAGGAAGCCTGCCAGCTCGTGGTTCAGGCAGGTGCGCTGGGTGGGCGGGGCGACGTGTTCGTGTTGGAGATGGGTGATCCGGTGCGCATCGTCGAGCTGGCCGAGAGACTCCAGCAACAACTCCGACCCGGGCAACCTCCCAACATCGTCTTCACCGGGTTGCGGCCCGGCGAGAAGCTCCACGAAGTGCTGGCGGGCGAGAGCGAGGAATTGATCGACCGGCCCCACGGGCTGCTCAACCGCTACGGGGTGCCGGGCGCCGACCCGGCGCTGGTGCGCCAACTCCCGGTGGACGGAGCGCCCGAATTCATTCGCGCCCGGCTGGAAGCGGCGCTGGCGGACGTGGTGCGAGACGCCTAGCGCGACCGCGCCTGCGAGGCGATGATCGTCGCGATGCGATCGACCTGATCCGGCGTCAACGCCGACCCGCTCGGCAGGCACAGGCCCCGCTCGAACAGGCTCGAGGCGACATTCCCCCCCACCATCTCGCAGGAGTCGAAGACGGGTTGCAGGTGCATGGGCTTCCACAGCGGGCGCGATTCGATATTGGCAGCCTCTAGAGCCAGCCGGACATCTTCCCGCGAGGCACCGAAGGCCTGCTCGTCGAGGGTCAGACAGGTCAGCCAACGGGTGGATCGGGCCCACGACGGCTCGGGCATGAACTCGACGCCGGCCAGATGACCGAGCCGTTGCACGTACAGGTCGAAGATGCGCCTGCGCGCCTCGACCCGATCCGAGAGCACGCGCAGCTGGCCCCGTCCCACCGCGGCCAGCAGGTTGGACATTCGATAGTTGTATCCGATGACCGAATGCTCGTAGTGGGGGGCCGGGTCGCGGGCCTGGGTGGAGAGGAACCGGGTGTTGCGCACAAGGTCCTGGTCGTCCGAGACGAGCATGCCGCCGCCGGAGGTGGTGATGATCTTGTTGCCGTTGAACGAGAAGATGGAGCAGCGGCCAAAACCGCCTACCTGCCTGCCTTTGTACTCGGCGCCGAGGGCCTCGGCGGCATCCTCGATGACGGGGACCGAATAATCGGCGCATACCGGGAGGATTCGATCGTAATCGGCGGGTTGGCCGTAGATGTCGACGACGACGACGGCCGCGGGAAGCGTCCCCGCCGCCGACCGTGCCTGCAACTCCCCGGCCAGCAAATCCGGGTCCATATTCCAGCTCGACGGTTCCGAGTCGACGAACACCGGCGTCGCTCCCGTGTATGCAACGGCGTTGGCGGTGGCAGCAAACGTCAGGCTGGAAACGAGCACCGTGTCACCCGGCCCGACCCCGTGCTGGAGCAACGCCAGGTGCAGTGCTGCAGTGCCCGAGGCGAGCGCGGCACCGTGGGAAACCCCCACGTACTCGCAGAACTCCTGCTCGAAGGCGTCGACCTGTGGCCCGAGCGGTGCAATCCAATTAGATTCAAAGGCATCCGCTACCAGCCTCATCTCGTCGCCGCCCATATGCGGGGGCGACAGGTAGATTCGGCTGCCGGGATCAGTCACGGTCTGAATCCTCGCGGTGAGGGTGGGCGGATGTTCGCGGAGGCGATCCACAACTGTAGCCACGGGTACGGAAGGCCATGGGTTCATCCAAGCAACTGATCAAACGCTCGATGGACGTAGTCCTCAGCGCCGTCGTCGGCGTGGCCCTCTTGCCGGTGCTGGCGATCCTGGCGCTGATCGTTCGGGTGAGTCTCGGCTCTCCTGTGCTGTTCAGACAGGAGCGCATCGGGCTCAATGGCGAGGTGTTTCGGATCACCAAGTTCCGCACGATGACCGACGGCCGCGACCGCAACGGGAACCTCCTTCCCGACGAGCAGCGGCTCACGAGGCTCGGGCGCATGCTGCGAGCCCTGAGCCTGGACGAGCTCCCCGAGCTGCTCGACGTCTTGCGGGGGGATATGAGCCTGGTGGGCCCACGACCGCTTCCCGTGGCATACCGTGACCGCTACAACCCCACCGAGTGGCGGCGCCATGAGTGCAAGCCCGGCATCACCGGATGGGCACAGGTCAATGGCCGCAACGCCCTCACCTGGCCCGAGAAGTTCGCCCACGACGTCTGGTACGTCGACAACTGGGGCCCGCTGCTCGATGTGAAGATCCTGCTGATGACGGTGCGGGAGGTCGTGACGAGGCGCGGGATCGGATCAGGAGACCATGCGACGATGCCCGAGTTTCTCGGCACTGACGAGGCTCACGGCAGCTGAGCGCTGCGCAACCCTCTGAGACGGACCGGGGCAAATCAGGTAGACCACGCAGCTAGACCACTTATAGAGGCCATCTCGGTTCAAGAAAACCACTCTGTGTGACGATCATTCCCTCGGCGGCACTGGATCGCTGTGAGGAGATGATTGAAGATGGTTGCGGCACACAGCGAACCACGGTGGGTGATCACCGCTCTGGCAGTAGCCCTCACTGCCCTGCTGATTCCGGGAGCGTCGGCCAGCCCGACCCCGGACCACTCCCCGATTGCGATGTTCAATGCCGCCACGGCCGAATGGCACCTCCGCTATGACAAGGACTCCGTGCACACCGTGTCGTTTGGCGAGCCGGGCGACACCCCTCTGCTCGGCGACTGGGATTGCGATGGATTGGACACGATCGGCGTCTACGACCCCACGTCGGGGCGGGCGTCCTTCCGCAACGACAATTCCTCCGGCGAACCGGATGTGGAGTGGTACATCGGGGTTCCGGGAGATTCCGCGCTGGCGGGCGACTGGAACGGCGACGGCTGCGACACGATCGCCATCTACCGACCATCCGAGAGCCAGTTCTACGTGTCCAACCGCCTCCTCGCCCACGATGCCGACTACCGGTTCTTCTTCGGGGTGCCCACCGACCGGCCGATCGCCGGAGATTTCGACGGCGATGGTGTAGACGGCGTCGGGGTGTACCGACCTTCCACCGCTTCGGTGTATCTCCGCAACGAATTGAGCACCGGCATCGCCCACAGCGAGTTCCCCTACGGCGTGTACGGCGATCAAGTCTTCCTGGGTGACTGGAACGCCGACGGGACCGACACGGTTGCAGCGTTCCGGCCCCGAGACGGGATCGTGTTCATCGCCGAAGCCAACTACTTCCTGGCTCCCGTTCGCGAAACCCCCTTCGGGCTCTCGGGTTGGAGCCCGGTGTCCGCCTCGATTGTCGGCGAACCGGTCGCCTCGCTCAGGTTCGATCCACCGGATTCGTCCACGACCACCTCGACCACCGCTGGCACTCCGACCTCAACGACGTCGACCACTGCCCGTCCGGCAACGACGACGACTACGTCGGTGGCGCCTCCGACGACGTCTTCGACGGTGCCGTCTTCGACGACGTCGACGACGGTGGCGCCGTCCACGACGACGACGACGACGACTGCAGTGGTTACGACGACGAGCACTACGTCGACGACGGTGGCGACACCACCACCGCCGGCGGCGTCTG